>CAVIOP010000081.1:0-12248 GCA_963644485.1 bacterium
CCTGGGCTAGGTAATTGCTGGGCTTTCAGCCCGCGGCTCACGCACACATTGTTCAGCCCGCCTATGGAATTGCGGGGCTTTCTGTCCGCAGCTCACGCAGTGTAAATCCGAAACTTAAAAAAGGAAGGGTTTATTGAAGCATTCCGTCGTCTAGAATGCAACCTCCTGAGGGGCCTCTTTTTTCAGAACAATCCTTACAAACAATAGTCGGACAAGACAAAAAACCAGTCCATGGAAATAAAGATTTCCACGAAAAGAAAACGTCAACAAAAGCAAAGGGCGCAACAAAGCATTATCTGCTACCTAACACCTTCCGTTTCATTATAAGTAAAGGCATCATGAACGGGGCAAAACATCAGCTTGTCCCTGTCTTTCTGCCGAAAAACAGCAAAAAACGGCCTCTTACACGCAAAAACACACTTCATCAGCCGGCAAAACAAGACATCAGGAGCCGCCGAAGCCACGCCGAGAAGCAAAAAGACCAAAGAAAACCCAAAATGCACGTTTAATGTCATGTTTTGCAAAGTCGGAGTTGTCACTTTTTTGTCGCACTTCGGCACCGCGCGACATTTCTCCGCTCATTTATCCTATGGATAACCCTCTATTCATCAAATTTTCCATAACTTTGTATGCAAATCAAAATCCTACAACATGAAAAAGACTATTCTGACCGCGTTCGTCCTGGCAACAGCCTTGGCAGCCACCGCCCAGAAGCGCGCATTCACCGTAGAGGACGTCTATCGCGTGCAGTACGTGTCGTCGCCCTCCGTGTCGCGAGACGGAACCCTCGCCTACTCCACCAGCCGTTCAGACCTGAAGGCCCAGCGCTCGTTCAGCAACATCTTCACCCTGAAGCCCGGAAGCAATGCCGAACCAACCGCCGTCACCACCGACGACAAGAGCTATGCACCACAGTGGTCGCAGGATGGCAAAAGCCTCTACTACTGCACCTCAGTAAAGGGGGCCACCCAACTGTTCAAAATTACTGACGGAAAATCGACACAGGTCACCGACTATGCGCTCGGTGTGCAGAACCCCGTGGTGTCGCCCGACAGCCGCCTCGTGGCCTTTGCCGCCGAGGTCTATCCCGAGATAGGCGGTGCCGACGGACAGGCCAACAAGGATGCCATCGACAAACGCACGAAGAACCCCATACAGGCACACCTCGCCGACAACCTGCTCTTCCGCCACTGGACCGACTACAGCGACGGCCGCTATTGGCACATCATCATCTACGACACCGAGGCCAAGACCTACACCGACGTCACACCCGGACCGTTCCACAGCCCGGTGTTCTCGCCTAGCGGCCCCTCGGGCTATGTCTTCTCGCCCGATTCCAAGGAGCTCTGCTACCTGAGCAACCATGACGCCCATCCCGAGGCCTCAACCAACTGCGACCTCTGGACCGTCAGCGTCACGGGAGGCGAAGCCCGCAACCTCACGGCCGACAACAAGGCATGGGACGGCAGCCCGCAGTACAGCCCCGACGGGCGCTGGATTGCCTACCGCTTCCAGCGCACACAGAGCTATGAGAGCGACCGCTTCGTGCTCGGCCTCATCGACCGCCAGACAGGAGAGAAGCGCGTCCTGACAGAGAACTACGACAACTGGGTGGACGACTACAAGTGGGCAGCCGACTCCAAGAGCATCTACTTCCTCGGCGAGGAGCGCGGCTACCAGCCTCTCTACCAGGTGAGACTCAAGGACTGCCGCCTCAGCAAGCTCATCGCCAACCGCGCCATCGGCAGCTTCGAGCCTGACGGAAAGGGCGGCTTCTACTACACCTACTCCACCACCGGCAAACCCGTGGCACTCTACCACACTGCCACACCCGGCAAGACGGGCACCCGCTTCGCCGAGAAACAAATCACCCACCTCAACGACCAGATGGAGGCCGAGGTCGACATCAGACCCTCGGAGGCCCACTGGGTCATCGGTGCCGACGGCGACAGCGTGGAGTATTTCATCGTGAAGCCACACGACTTCGACCCCAACAAGCGCTATCCGCTGGTCATCAACGTGCACGGAGGTCCGCAGATGCAGTGGATGGACTCCTTCCGCCCCGACTGGCAGGTGTTCCCCGGAGCCGGCTACGTGGTGGCCTACCCCAACCCACACGGTTCGACAGGCTACGGACAGCGGTTCTGCCGCGCCATCAGCGGCTCATGGGGCGGACGGCCCTTCGAGGACGTGATGAAGGTGACCGACCAGCTCGCACAGCTCCATTATGTCGACTCCACCCGCATGGGCGCCATGGGCTGGTCATACGGTGGCTACTTCATGAACTGGCTCCAGGGACACACCAAGCGTTTCCGCTGCCTCGCCTCGATGATGGGCCTCTTCGACCTGCGCTCCATGTGGGGCACCACCGAGGAGCTGTGGTTCCCCAACTTCGACCTGGAGGGACAACCCTGGAACTCCAAGCTCTACAAGCAATGGAGCCCGTCAGAGTACGTAGAGCGCTTCGCCACACCCACACTCATCATCACCGGAGAGAAAGACTACCGCGTGTCGTACAACCAGTCGCTGCAATACTTCACCACCCTACAGACACTGGGCATCCCCTCACGCCTCATCGTCTTCGAGAACGACGGCCACTGGCCTTCTAACCTGCGCTCCATGCCGCTCTACTACAACGCCCACCTCGAGTGGTTCCACCAGTACCTCGGCGGCGCACCGGCACCCTGGGACAGCCGGAAAATGGTGCAAGGGGGCATTGAGTGGTAACGCACCGGAAAAAGATGAAGAAAAAGACGGCGGAAAATGAAGCGCCATCAGATAATTGATGTATCTTTGCATATCACCATTTAAGTAGCATCAATATGGCCAAATACCCCTCATGGCAAGATGAATATTGGCTCATGCTCATGCAGTTGTACCTGAAACGGCCGCAGGGCGTGAAGCCTCTCTACAGCCAGGCACTCGTCGACCTCGCACTGGAACTGCACTTCCCGCCCGAATACCTGTACCGCAAGATGTTCAAGCTGAGGCAAATCGACACGCCCAGCCTGCAACGTCTATGGAACACCTACGCCGACAACCCGCGGCGGCTGTCGCGCGAAGTGAAGCTCCTGAAGCGGATGAACGGCTTCGGTGCAGCAGACGACTTCTATGCCGGAGTAACCGTCAACGAGTCGTGGGAGAAAGACTTCAAGCCCGTCGACGGCCTGGACGACAAGCGGATTACACCCATCCTGCTCATCATGACGCTCGACATCTACTTCCGTCTCACGCCCAACACCATGGTGGCCGAAACGCCGGAAATCGCAAAACTGGCCAAGCTCACCAAGGTCAGTCCCGATGACGTGGTGACCATCATGCGGGCTTACCAGACCGTAGACCCCTACCTCACCGGCGAGGGCCAGGTCTCCCCCACCCTGCTCGCCGCCTGCGAAGAGGTGTGGAAGCGGTTCGGCAACGAGGATCCACAAAAGATTGCCGCCACCGCGGCGCAACTCAAAGAATACTGGAAATAACGAATGGCACAGAAACTCATACAAACCCAAGCGCAGACACAGACCCAGCAGCAACGCCTCTCGCAGCAGCAGATGCTGCAGGTGAAGCTGCTGCAAATGCCGTTGGCCGAGCTCGAACAGAACATAGCCCTCGAACTCGACGACAACCCGGCACTGGAGGAACGGCGCGACGACTTCGACGGCCTGCACACAGGCGCCGACGCAACGTCCGACGACCTGCGCGAGGGAACGCCCGACGAGGCAGCCGACACAGCCGAAAACGGCACGGCCGACCATGCCTCCGACGACGACATCTATGAGCGGAAGAGCGAACGGGAGGAGCGCGAGGAGGCGCTCGACAACGCACTCGCCAATCTGGGCAGCGACGACGAGATGCCACAGGCCGACCGCTACGCCTCGGCAGCCGACTACAACAGCGCCGACTATGAAGAAATGGTGTGGGGCGACACCACCTCGTTCTACGACAAGCTGAAGGAACAGATGGGACTGCTCGAGCTGACCGACCAGCAACAGGAGGTCATGGAGTATCTTATCGGCTCTCTCGACGACGACGGCATATTGCGTAAACCATTGGATGATATAGCCGACGAGCTCGCCATATACCACGGCATCGACGTCTCGGAGAAAGACGTAGAGGACATGCTTCGTCTCCTCCAACGGTTTGACCCCGCAGGCATCGGCGCCCGCTCCCTACAGGAGTGCCTGCTCCTGCAGGTGCAGCGCCGTCCCGCCGGCAAGCTCAAGGACCTCATGACGAGCGTCCTGACCCACCACTACGACGACTTTGTCAAGAAACACTGGGACAAGATTTCCACCGCTCTCAACATCAACGGTGAGCAAGCAGCCACCGTCCACCGCGAGATCATCAAGCTCAACCCCAAGCCCGGGGCCTCCCTCGGCGAGACCATGGGGCGCAGCACCCAGCAGATCACCCCCGACTTCATCGTCGACACAGACGACGAAGGACATGTCAGCTTCACCATCAACCACGGCCGCATGCCCGAACTGAAGGTGTCGCCCGACTTCGCAAGCATGGTGGAGCACTACAGGAACAACAAGCAAAAGATGACACGCACCGACAAGGAGGCGCTGCTCTACGCCAAGGAGAAGGTGGAGAAGGCACAGGGCTACATCGAAGCCATACACCAACGGCAGCACACGCTGTACGTCACGATGAAAGCCATCATCGACTGGCAAATGAAATTCTTCCAGGATGGCGACGAGGCTGACCTCAAGCCGATGAACCTCATGGACATCGAGAAGAAGACCCTACTCGACAAATCCACCATCAGCCGCGTCTGCAACCAGAAGTATGCACAGACACGCTGGGGCACATTCCGCCTCCGCTTCTTCTTCAAAAGCAGTTATGTCACCCAGGAAGGCGAAGTGATATCGACACAGAAAATCAAGATCGCACTGAAAGACCTTATCGACCACGAGGACAAGAAGAAACCCCTACCCGACGATGTGCTGGCCAAAGAGATGAAGAAACGGG
This sequence comes from bacterium, assembly GCA_963644485.1. GTDB lineage: Bacteria > Bacteroidota > Bacteroidia > Bacteroidales > Bacteroidaceae > Prevotella. The sequence continues at coordinate 4,972 of CAVIOP010000081.1, forward strand.
GCTTCCCCGTGGCACGACGCACCATCGCCAAGTACCGCGAACAACTCCACCTGCCTGTGGCACGGCTGCGCAAGGCCTGACCATCCAACCAAGCAGAGCATGATCAAAGCAGACATGAAAGAAAAAAACATCATATTGGCAGCAAGGGTGATGAGCATGGTCTTCACCCCCTTCTACCTGCCCCTTGCAGGGCTGCTGGCTCTGTTTATCTTCAGCTACATGAGTTTGCTGCCCACTGCCTACAAGCTGACGGTGCTCACCATGGTCTATCTCTTCACCATCCTGCTGCCGACGGTACTCATCCACCTGTACCGGCGCTATCAGGGATGGAGCTCTACCGAGATGGCACAGAAGGAACGGCGCATGGTGCCCTATATCATCGCCATCCTGTGCTACTTCGTCTGCTATTACCTCATGAGTCTGGTCCGCATCCCACAGTTCATGGCCAACATCCTGGTGGCAGCCCTGCTCATACAAATTGCATGCGCCATCATCAACGTTTGGTGGAAGATATCCACCCACTGCGCAGCCATCGGCGGCTTCGAGGGCGCGCTCGTCGCCTTCTCCATCCTCTTCTCTTTCAACCCGATGAACTGGTTCTGCCTCATACTCATCATCGCCGGCATGGTAGGAACGAGCCGCATGGTGCTCCGCCAACACACGCTACCGCAAGTCATTGCAGGCTTCCTCATGGGAGCGTTCCTCGGCTTCTGGGCCATCATCTGACGGAGAACAACGCTTGGCATCCACATAACAAAACAACGAAACAACACATATTATGAAACCATTAGTCAGTATCATCATGGGGTCAACAAGCGACCTTCCTGTCATGGAGAAAGCTTGCAAGTGGCTGGAAGAGCAAGAGATTCCCTTTGAGATGAACGCCCTCTCGGCACACCGCACACCCGACGCCGTGGAGCAGTTTGCCAAAGGTGCGAAAGGCCGTGGCGTGAAGGTCATCATCGCCGGTGCCGGCATGGCAGCCGCCCTGCCGGGCGTCATCGCCGCCTCCACGCCGCTGCCCGTCATCGGAGTGCCCATCAAGGGCATGCTCGACGGTCTCGACGCCATGCTCTCCATCATCCAGATGCCACCGGGCATCCCCGTGGCAACGGTCGGTGTGAACGGTGCGCAGAACGCCGCCATCCTCGCTGCAGAGATGATTGCCCTGGGCGATGAAGCCATTGCCGCCAAGGTCGATGCCTGGAAGGCCGGACTGGGCAAGAAGATTGAAAAGGCCAACAAGGAATTGGCCGAGATCAAGGACTATAAGTTCAAGTGCTAAAGACACCATCACCAACATGGATTTATTCAACTATCACAGGCGCGAGACGACCGTGGCGCATGTGGGAAAACTCGACATGGGCGGCGAAAACCCTATCCGCATACAGTCGATGACCACCACAAGCACTGATGACACGGAAGGCTCCGTGGCCCAGTCGGAACGTATCATCAAGGCCGGAGGCGACCTGGTGCGCCTCACCACACAGGGCATACGCGAGGCGGAGAACCTGAAGAACATACAGGCAGGCATCCGCCGCGACGGCTTCAGTACGCCGCTCTGCGCCGATGTCCACTTCAACCCCAATGTAGCTGACGTGGCGGCGCGTATCGTCGAGAAGGTCCGCGTGAACCCCGGAAACTACGTGGACCCGGCGCGCAAATTCGTCAAGCACGAGTACACCGACGAGGAATATGCACAGGAGCTGCAGAAGATCGAAGACCGCTTTGTGCCCTTCCTGAACATCTGCAAGGAGCACCACACCGCCATACGCATCGGCGTGAACCACGGGTCGCTCTCCGACCGCATCCGCAACCGCTACGGCGACACGCCTGAGGGCATCGTGGAGAGCTGCATGGAGTTTCTGCGCATCTGCAAGCGCGAGCATTTCGACGATGTGGTCATCTCCATCAAGGCCAGCAACACAGTGGTCATGGTGCGCTCGGTACGTCTCCTGGCAGACACCATGGCCCGGGAGGGCATGAGCTATCCGCTCCACCTCGGCGTCACCGAGGCCGGCGAGGGCGAGGACGGACGCATCAAGAGTGCCGTAGGCATCGGCGCGCTGTTGGCCGACGGCATCGGCGACACCATCCGCGTGTCGCTCTCCGAGGAGCCGGAAGCGGAGATTCCCGTGGCCCGACACCTCGTTGACTACATAGGACGCAAGGCGTCGCATATCCTCATACCCGGAAAAGCCTACGACGGCTTCGACTGGCTCCACCCCGTGAGGCGTTCCACACAGGCCGCAGGCCTCATCGGCGGAAACCATGCGCCCGTGGTCATCACATCGCAAACGGCTGCCAAACAAACGGGCGAAGCACAACCGTCATCGCCCCTGGAGGTCAAGTCCGACTATGTCTACACAGGCGCCGCAGCTCCCACAGACTGTCTTCACAACTATATCACAGACTATAACGTCTATGCCCAGCTGACCCACAACGGCACCCGCCCCTACGAGCCCGCAGGCGAGGGCACAGGCGCTGCAAGCCTCTACCCCATCTTTCCCGTGACGGCCATGCCCTTCCTCGGCATGGTGGAAGCACCGGTGAAATTCCTTGTGCTGCAGTTTGGCACACCCAAAGACGAGTACCTGGCTTGCCTCAAGACCCATCCCGAGGTTGTCGTGGTATGCACGAGCCACCACCAGAACCGCCTGGGCGACCAGCGTGCGCTGGTCCACGAGATGATGAGCGCAAGCGTCACCAACCCCGTGGTGTTCGCACAGATGTATCGGCTCAACGACAAGGACGAGTTCCAACTGGAGGCGGCTGCCGACATGGGTGCTCTGATGATGGACGGGCTGACCGACGGCCTGTGGCTGATGAACGACGGGAACATCAGTCAGGCCGACATCGACAGCACAGCCTTCGGCATCCTGCAGGCCGCACGCCTGCGCACCACGAAGACCGAATACATATCTTGTCCGGGATGCGGCCGTACGCTCTACGACCTGCGCGAGACCATCGCCAGGATCCGCAAGGCCACCCAAGAGATGAAAGGACTGAAGATAGGTATCATGGGATGCATCGTCAACGGGCCCGGCGAGATGGCCGATGCCGACTACGGCTATGTCGGAGCGGGGCCCAAGCGGGTGTCGCTCTACCGTGGACAGACGTGCGTGGAGAAGAACATTCCCGAGGATGAGGCCGTCGACCACCTGCTGGCGCTCATCCGCAAGGACCAGGTGACAGAAGCCTGATTACCAAGCCACCAACAACCTCATCAACATGGAAGGACGTACTATCAACGACATGGAGCTGCGCGACCGCTACACGGCCTCCGTCCACCGCTACGATGATGCAGCAAGCCTCTACCGCCGCTGCGGCCGCTCGGGCATCCTGTTGCCTAAGGTCAGCCTGGGGTTCTGGCACAACTTCGGCAGCGGAGACAGCTACGAGCGTGCCCGAGCCATCAGCCATTGCGCTTTTGACAACGGCATCACCCACTTCGACCTCGCCAACAACTACGGACCGCCCTACGGTTCGGCCGAGGAGACGCTGGGCCGACTGATGGACGAGGATTTCCGCCCCTACCGCGACGAACTGTTTCTCTCGACCAAGGCAGGCTATGACATGTGGCCGGGCCCCTATGGCAACTGGGGTTCGCGCAAGTATCTCTTCGCCAGTCTGGAACAGAGTCTGCGGCGCATGCGTGTCAACTATGTCGACCTGTTCTACAGCCACCGCTATGACCCCGAGACCCCCCTGGAGGAGACACTGCAGGCCCTTGTCGACATCGTGCATCAAGGCAAGGCGCTCTACATCGGCATATCGCGCTGGCCTCTCGAAGCCCTGCGCGTGGCCCACGACTACCTGAAAGCCCACGATGTGCCCCTGCTCATCTATCAAGGGCGCATCAACCTGCTAGACCGCGAGCCTCTCAACGAAGGCATTCTCGACTATTGCCGCGAACAGGGCATCGGCTTCATCAGCTTCTCACCGTTGGCACAGGGCCTGCTCACTGACCGCTACCAGCATGGTGTGCCCGCAGACTCGCGCATGGCAAAGGAGCACTTCCTAAAGAAGGAACGCCTGACGCCCGAACTGCTGGCCTACCTGCAACGGCTCAACGCCACCGCCACCAACCGGGGCGAGACGTTGGCCGAGATGGCACTGGCGTGGATCCTCCACCTGCCAGGCATCACCAGTGTGCTTGTCGGAGCCAGCAACACAAAACAACTGCAGCAGAACCTGCGCTGCGTCCACGCCAGTCCGTTCGCCGAAGACATAGAAGAAATGGCAAATAACGCCTGTGACTGCAATAATTGCAAACAACACTAGCATTGCTCTATGCAATTAATATGTTTGCTTCTAACCGAATGCAAAGTTAATAAAAAAGGCAAGTTCACAAACTTGTGGACCACAAACTTGTGAACCAAGACAGAAAAAGCAAGGTGAGGGCTGAAAATGAACAAGATGCAATAGAGTAGGGGTAAAATAAAAGCCATCACTAGTGATGGCTTTTACAGGGTTATAGCAAGGCTTTTTGTAAGATCTTTGCAGGCTGCCCCGTCCTTTATCCGGCAAGGAAGGCCTTGGCAAACTCCCAGATGACGATGCCGGCTGTGGTGCTGACGTTGAGGCTGTGCTTGGTGCCAAACTGGGGTATCTCCAGGCATCCGTCTCCCATGTCGACAACAGACTGCTTGACGCCCTTCACCTCATTGCCCAGGATAATGGCGTAGCCCTGGTGGGCAGAGGTCGGGTCACTGGTCTGCTCGCTGAGCACGTCACCCAAGTGTTGCAGTTTGGTGGAGTGTTCCACCTGCTCGACGCTCCACACGAAGAAGCCCATGTCGTGCAAGGCGCGCACGGCATCCTCGGTGTTTTCAAAATACTGCCAGTCGACACTGTCCTCGCCGCCGAGCGCCGTCTTGTGGATCTCAGCGTTGGGCGGGCACGCCGTGATGCCGCACAGGTAGACACCCTCCACGCGGAAGGCGTCGCCACAACGGAAGACACTACCCACATTGTAGAGCGACCGCACATCGTCGAGCACGACAATAAGCGGTAGCTTGCGGGCTTCCTTAAACTGTTGCACCGACAGACGATGCATCTCGATAGTCCTTAGTTTGCGCATGGCGGATGGATTGGCAGTTGGCGGCACTGTGTCGGCCAGGTCATTGCTTCACGCTATAGGCCAGGGCATAGGCCTTGATCTGCTTGACCATAGCCAGGAGGCCATTGGATCGGGTGGGGGAGAGGTGCTCGCGCAAGCCGATTTGTTCGATAAAGTAAAGATCGGCATCGAGTATCTCTTTTGGGGTGTGCCCGCTGAGTACGCGCACCAGCAGAGCGATGATGCCCTTGACGATGAGCGCATCGCTGTCAGCGGAGAGGATGAGCCTGCCGTCCACATAATCGCACTGCACCCACACGCGACTCTGGCAGCCGTCAATGAGGTTTTGTTGGGTCTTGTATTTGTCGTCGAGTTTTTCCAAGTCGTTGCCCAGGTCGATGAGCATCTGGTACTTGTCCATCCAGTCATCGAAGTCGGCGAACTCCTCGATGACCTCGTCTTGCAATTCGTTGATCGTCTTAGCCATGATACATTATCTATTTTCGTTGGCAAAAATAGCCATTTTCATTGAATAGCCCAAGCGTTGGGCCGTTTTCTTGTCCTGCGCAGGGCAGACGGGTGGGGTGGGGCGGCAGGGGTCAGTCAGCGCGGTCGATACGGAACACCTTATCGTTGGGACGCACCTTGCCCGGCACGGGCACACTGACAAGCGTGTGCTGGGGCGCTTCGTTGATGGGGCCGTCGTCGCCATGTATCTCTGTGGCCTCCAGATACATCGCTCCCGTGGTGTTGCCGGTGATGAGGAGTTTATCGCCACACTTGAAGGTGGATGCCTGCACGGCAATCTCGCCCACGCCGAGACGGCTGAAGTACTTGTTGACCTTACCCACGAGCACCTTCTTTTCCGTGGCCAACGATCCATAGCTCTTGTTCCATTCGCCAATGGTCTGTCCTTGGTAGTAGCCATCCCAGAAGCCACGGTTGAAGACGGTGGCCAGCCGACTATCCCATGCGTCCTTGCGCTCCTCGGTGAATGTGCCGTCAAGCACGGCACGGATGGCCTCTTTGTAGCAGGTCACCACAGTGTAGACATACTCGGGACCGCGGGCACGGCCTTCAATCTTGAACACCCTCACGCCGGCGTCCATCATCTTGTCGATGAAACGGATGGTCTTCAGGTCCTTGGGGCTCATCACATACTTATTGTCGATCTCCAACTGATGGCCGTCCTCGTTGTCGGTAACGGTGTAGCTGCGGCGGCACACCTGCACGCACTGGCCGCGGTTGGCGGAGCGGTTGGCGGCATGTAAGCTCATGTAGCACTTTCCCGAGACGGCCATGCAGAGAGCCCCGTGGCAGAACATCTCGATGCGCACGGGCTGTCCGGCTGGGCCGCAGATGGGCTGGGCCTCGATCTGTTCGTGTATGTGCTTCACCTGCTTGAGGGTGAGCTCGCGCGCCAACACACTGACATCAGCAAACTGTGCGTAGAACCGAAGGGCCTCTACATTCGAAATGTTGAGCTGAGTGGAGAGATGCACCTCCACGCCCACCTGTCGGCAGTAGGCCATGACGGCCACGTCGGAGGCTATGACAGCACTGACGCCAGCATCGTGGGCGGCATCGATGATTTGGCGCATGGTGTCGAGGTCGTCATCGTAGATGATGGTGTTCACCGTCAGATAGGTCTTCATCTGGTGCTCGCGGCAGATGGCCACGATGTCGTGCAGGTCGTCGAGCGTGAAGTGGTTGGCACTGTGCGACCGCATGTTGAGCTGGCCCACACCAAAATATACAGAGTCGGCCCCCGCCTGTATGGCAGCTGCCAAACTCTCGCGCGACCCCACGGGGGCCATAATCTCAAAGTCTTCTAATCTTGCGTTCATGCTGCAAAGGTACTAAGTTTTTTTGGTTCGTGCTTCACTAAAGTTTCCCACACCCCGTAATATAAGGGAAATTTGCCACTCAGTGACAATAAATCACGTGCTACAGCTTCTTTGTCTTCCAAAGAATTGGACAATTCATCTATTTTTGCTTAATTTTCTATCCGTAACAGTTACACTATTATAAATAGGTGTGGGAACCCCATATGGGTTGTAACCATTCGAAACAAGCCGGTGTACACCGGCTTGTTTTTATTTAAGTTTCGGATTTACACTGCGTGAGCCGCTGGCTGAAAGCCCAGCAATTCCATAGGCAGGCTGAACAATGTGTGCGTGAGCCGCGGGCTGAAAGCCCAGCAATTACCTAGCCC
>CAVIOP010000082.1:0-12205 GCA_963644485.1 bacterium
GAAGAGGAACAGGATGGTTGTGGCGGAGAGCAGTGCGCTCATCGTGTTGACCATGCGTGCCACCTGAGTGGGGTCGCTTGCGAAATGGCTGAACAGGTTGGCCGTGAGCATGAAGAAAGGTGCCCCGGGCGGGTGGCCGATCTCGAGCTTGTAGCCCGTAGTGATAAACTCAGGACAGTCCCAGAAGGATGCTGTCGGCTCAATGGTGGAACAATAGACGAAGGCGGCGACAAGGAATGTCACCCATCCCAACACATTGTCCACTAATCTGTACTGTTTCATTTATTGTGTGACTGTTTTTGAATTGTCAATCCTAATTTGCAAAGTTAATAAAAAGAGGAGAGAGAGACTAAGGAAGACCTTGTTTTTTATGTTTTTTTATTTGAATGGTTGCGCCCGCCCTTGTCGCCTGCACTGTGTTGCGGCCTGTCGGCCATGAGGTCCTGACCTGGCGCACGACGGCTTTACTCCTCTATCTCCTGTAGGGAACGCACAAAATTGTGGAAGAAATTGCTTACGGTTTCCAGTGGCGCGTAGGTGATGTAGCGCAGGCTGCGCCGTAAGTTGCGGCGCAACAGCGACGAATTGTTTTGCACAAAGCCCGAGCTGAGTTGCCGGAAGTGCCACTCCTCGGCCGTGTCGCTGGCACTGTGGGTTACCGACCGCAGTACCAGCTTGTAGGCTGCGCTCTCCACGTGTCTGACGAAGGGCAGTTCGTCTTGCTCGAAATTGAACACCGTCATGAGCATTGAGCCTTGGAGTTGTGCCATGCGGCGCAGTTGCAGCTTGCCCAGCCACGTGTCGAGCTTCACGAAGTCCACGTGGTCACCCTTGTTGCGAAGGTAGCTGCCCAGGTCGATGATGCCGCTCAGCATGGAGCCGTGGTTGAGCATTGACGACACGTTGGCGACAATGATTTTCAGTACGTTGAGCGCATCCACGTTGGTGTCGATGGCATGGCGTTCGTTGGTCTCGATCTTCCTCAGCCGGTAGTTGAGCAGCGGATTGCTCAGTCGTGGCGTTTCGCGAGTTTCGTGCTCGGGAAGGTCTTGGCCGGCCAGTTCGTCGGGGATGTTCATCATCTCGTCAAACCGATGGTTTCTCACGCCCTTGAGTGCCGGGGACTCCACGTGCTGCGCGTGCACCATCTGGTCGAGCCGGCGCCACTTGAAGGCCGACATCGGTTCGAGAGGCTCGTATTCGTTGAGGGCTCCCGAGCGCAGGAGCCGGAAGAAATTGCGTGTGATGACATTCATGAGATCATTTCTCCTTTCATCAACTGTATCTTTTCGGATATCTGAACAGGATGGACAGCAGTGCCGCCACGCCTATGGCCATGGGGTAATAGAGGTAAGGCAGGATCTGCATGGGGTTGATGTGTGCCAGGCCGGCGGCCAGCAACATCTGTACGCCGTAGGGGAGGAGCCCCTGCACGGCACACGAAAAGGTGTCGAGGATGCTGGCGGCCTTGCGGTTGTCCACGCCATATCGGTCGCCGATGCGCTTGGCGATACTGCCCACGGTGAGGATGGCCACGGTGTTGTTGGCGGTGCAGATGTTCACGAGGCTGACCAGGGCACCTATCGACAGTTCGGCACCGCGCTTGCCGTGGACGTGTTTGGTGAGCGCATTGATGATGAAGTCGATGCCGCCGTTCTCGCGGATCACCTCCAGCATGCCTCCTGCCATCATGGCGATGATGATGAGCTCGCCCATGCCCGTGATGCCTTGTCCCATGGCTGCCAGCCAGTCGAAGAAGCCGTAGGAGCCTTTCGCTATGCCGATGACGCCGCAAAGGACAATGCCGAGGACCAGCACGGCCATGACGTTCATGCCGCAGATGGCGGCGATGAGCACCGCCAGGTAAGGCACGACCTTCAGATAGTCGGTGGAGGGGAGGTGGGCCGGGGCTTGCATGTCGATGCCCATGAATGCGTAGACGGCCAGGATGATCACTGCCGCCGGGCCCACGATGAGTGCGTTGACACGGAACTTGTCGTTCATCTTGCATCCTTGTGTCTGTGTGGCCACGACCGTGGTGTCGGAGATGAACGAGAGGTTGTCGCCAAAGTAGGCACCGCCCACGATGACGGCGGTCATCAGCGGTGCGCTCTGTCCCGTACTGCTGGCGATGCCTGCGGCGATGGGCACCAGTGCGACGACTGTTCCCACACTTGTGCCGATGGAAATGGAGATGAAGCACGCGGCCACGAAGAGCCCCGGAAGCAGCATGCTGGCCGGCAGCACGTCCAGTGCGAGGTTGACCGTCGAGTCGATGGCCCCCATTTCCTTGGCCGATGCGGCGAAGGCTCCGGCCAGCACATAGATCCACAGCATGAGCAGCAGACTGCTTGAACTGGCGCCCCTGCTGAAGATGTCGATGCGCTTCTTGAGCGGAAAGCCGCCCGAGACGGCAATCGCAAAGATGCTCGAGATGAGGAACACCACGGTCATGGGTACCTTGTAGAAGTCGCCTGCGATGATGCTCAGCGACAGATAAAGTATGATAAAAAGAAACAAAGGCGACAGAGCCCACAATCCTTTTTGTTTCATCTTGGTATTATTTCTTTATCCCCACACCTTATTATATTATAGGGTCACACCGTTCTTGAAGATGGCAATCTCGCTGTATCCGTTCTGCTCGTTGCGGGTGGGCTGACCGCTTGCGACCGCCACGATCTGCTGCGCAAACTGGCTGACGAGAGCCTGCATGGGCGTTCCTTCAAGCAAGGCGCCGGCGTTGAAGTCGATCCAGTTGGCCTTGCGTGCGGCAAGCTCGCTGTTGGTGGCAATCTTCATCGTGGGGACAAACGTGCCGAAGGGAGTGCCGCGCCCGGTGGTGAAGAGCACCAGCTGGCAACCGGCGGATGCCAGGGCGGTGGCCGCCACAAGGTCGTTGCCCGGAGCCGACAGCAGGTTGAGCCCGTTCTGGCGCAGCCTGTCGCCATAGGCCAGCACGCCGCTCACCGCCGCGCGCCCGCTCTTCTGTGTGCAGCCCAGTGCCTTGTCTTCGAGTGTGGAGATGCCTCCGGCCTTGTTGCCGGGCGACGGATTCTCGCCGACCGGTTCGCCGTGGGAGAGGAAGTATTGCTTGAAGTCGTTGATCAGATGCACCGTCTGTTCGAAGAGCTGTGGCGTTTTGCAACGGTTCATGAGGATGGTTTCGGCGCCAAACATCTCGGGCACCTCGGTCAGGATGGTCGTGCCGCCTTCCGCCACCAGGAGGTCGGAGAACTCGCCGACCAGCGGATTGGCCGTGATGCCGCTGAAACCGTCGCTGCCTCCACATTTCAGTCCCACGCGCAGTGTGCTGAGCGGCACATCTTCGCGACGGTCCTGCCGTGCCGTCTTATAAAGTTCGCGCAGCAGCCGCATGCCCTCCTCCAGTTCGTCGCCGTCCACTTTTTGCGTCACCAGCAGCTTGATGCGGTCGTGGTCATAGTCGCCCAGCATCTCCATGAAGGCGTCGGGCTGATTGTTCTCGCATCCCAGCGACACCACCAGTACGCCCCCGGCGTTGGGGTGAAGGCAGATGTCGCGCAGCACCTTGCGTGTGTTCTCGTGGTCGCCGCCGAGCTGTGAACAGCCGTAGTTGTGGTGCCAGGCGTGGATGGCGTCTATCCCCTCCATGTGGGTCTCCGCTTCCAGTAGTTTTGCGAGCCGTTCGGCGGTGCCGTTCACACAGCCCACCGTCGGTACAATCCACAGCTCGTTTCTCACGCCTACCTCGCCGTTGGCCCGGCGGTAGCCGAGGAACGTCGTCGGGATGCTGTCGTTGTGCGGCGTGTCGAGACTTGTGTCGATGGGCCGGTAGGTGTAGGTGAGCGTTCCGCTGAGGTTGGTCTTCAGGTTGTGTTCGTTGACCCATTGACCGGCGCGGAGGTCTGTTGCGGCATGGCCGATGGGGTAGCCGTACTTGATGACGTCCTCACCTTGTGGCGTGTCAATGGTGAGGATCTTGTGGCCGGCCGGTGTGTCTTGCAGGATGGTCGTCTCCTTGCCGTCCACGGAGATGATTTCCCCTCTGCGGAAAGGTCTGAGACATACCACGACCGTGTCTTTGGCGTTGATCTTGATGAATGACGTTTGGCTCATGTCTTTATAGCTTGAAGTTGCTTGTGTGTTGCTGCCGTCATGGCAGTGTGGCCTCTTGTCAGAGCTGCATGCGGCGGTAGAAGGCCACATTCTCTTTTGTCAGAAGTTCGATGGGCATGTAGTTGACAGGCTCCACCTTTATCTTCAGCACGATGGCGCGGAACAAGGCGTCGATGCAGTAGTATCCCTGCTGGTAGGCGTGCTGTGCGATGAGGAAGGAGATGCTGCCCATGCGCAGGCATTCGGCATTCTTGTTGACCATGTCGTAGCCCATGATCTGCACGTTGCGGCGGTTGGTGCGCAACAGGAATTCGCCCATGAGGTAGGCGCGCGACCCCAGTGTGATGCAGTGGTGTATGTGCGGGTGCTGCTGAAAACACTCCTCCAGCCGCTTGTCATACTGTGTGCGCGTTGCACCGATAGGCAGTTCCAGGTCGATGATCTGTATGTCGGGGAAGTGGTCGTGCATGTAATGGCGGAAGCCGACCTCGCGGTTGTCCTGCTGCTTGCTGACCACGCGGCCGTTCTTGGTAAGCTTCATCAGGACGATTTCCTTCTCCTTGTTGGCGATGAGCATGAGCATGCGCGCAGCGAAATATCCGCTGGAGAAAGAGTCCTGCCCGTAGAAGGCCAGGGGCTTGAGGTCGGGCATGTAGGAGTCGAGCATCACAAAGGGAATGCCTTTCTCGTGCAACTTGTCGGTGAAGGCGCGTGTGACATCAAGGTCAGAAGGCACGATGACCAGTCCGTCGGGATTGGCATCCAGACATTCTTGCGCCGTCTGGGTGAAAGAGTTCTCGTCAAACCGCTTGTAATACTTGACGTGTGCCTCGATGTGGAAGTCGCGGCGGGTCTCGACGGCCATCTCTATGCCTTCTTCGATCTCCTCCCAGTAGGCCACTTGCTCGTGCTTGGGAATGAGCGCATAGAAGGTGTACGACTTGTTGTAGGCCAGCGCTGAGGCGTACATGTTGGGCTGGTAATTCATCTCCTTGAGTGCTTCTTCCACCTTCTTGCGTGCTGGCTCCGACACGTTGGGCCGGTTGTGAAGCACTCTGTCTACTGTTCCCACGGACACGCCGGCCCTTAATGCGATGTCTTTTATTCTTATCTTCTCTGTCATTACATACCTTGTTATTTTAGTGCAAATGTAGGAATAAAACTTGAATTGTGCGAACGCACAGTGAGGATATTTAGGCAAAAAGGTTGTTTTTGGGCAAAATATTTCATGAATTGGAAAAATATAGCTATTTTTGCGAGGTGAAAAGGCAGGCTCGCATCCTTGCCAAGGCTTGTGCCACGCATGGGCATCACGGGCCGTGGAAGGGGTGAACGCCAATGCTCTCTTTGCGAAACATCAAAACAACAATTATAAAAACATACAACAATGGCAAAAATCGTAACGTTAGGCGAAATCATGTTGCGCCTGTCTCCCGAGGGCAACGACCGTTTCATCCAGACCGACCACTTCCGCATCATTCCCGGTGGCGGAGAGGCAAACGTGGCTGTGAGCCTCGCCAACTATGGACATGAGGCATACTTCGTCAGCAAGTTGCCGGCTCATGAGATCGGCCAGATTGCCGTCAATGCCCTGCGCCGTTATGGGGTTGACACGCGCTTCATAGCCCGGGGCGGTGACCGCGTGGGCCTTTACTACGCTGAGACGGGTGCGTCCATGCGCCCCTCTAAGGTCATTTACGACCGTGCCCACAGCTCTATCGCCGAGGCCGACCCTTCTGATTTTGACTTCGATGCCATCATGGAGGGTGCCCAGTGGTTCCACTGGAGCGGCATCACTCCTGCCGTCTCCGACAAGGCGGCCGAGCTGACGCGTCTCGCCTGTGAGGCTGCCAAGCGCCATGGAGTCACCGTTTCTGTCGACCTGAACTTCCGCAAGAAGCTGTGGACTTCAGAGAAGGCCATTTCCGTGATGCGCCCCTTGATGAAATATGTGGATGTATGCATCGGCAATGAGGAAGACGCACAGCTCTGCCTGGGCTTCAAGCCCGATGCGGACGTGGAGGGCGGCAAGACCGACGCCAGCGGATACCACAAGATCTTTGAGCAGATGCAGAAGGAGTTCGGCTTCAAGTACGTGGTCTCCACGTTGCGCGAGAGCCACTCGGCCACCCACAATGGTTGGAAGGCGCTGACTTATGACGGCAAGGACTTCTATGAGAGCAAGCACTATGACATCAACCCGATCATCGACCGTGTGGGAGGTGGCGACAGCTTCTCAGGCGGACTGATCCATGGCATGCTGAAGTATGAGGGCGACCAGGCCCAGGCTCTGGAGTTTGCCGTGGCTGCCTCGGCACTGAAGCACACCATCCCTGGCGACTTCAATCTGGTGAGCGAAGCCGAGGTGCTGAGTCTGGCTGGTGGCAATGCCAACGGCCGCGTGCAGCGATAAGCGCGCAACGACCGTCGCATGCTGATACAAAACATTAGAAAACAACAGATAAGACAATGGCAAAGTTTAATAAGGTTCAGGTCATCACCGCCATGAGAGAGACGGGAATGGTACCTGTTTTCTACAATAAGGACGTTGAAATCTGCAAGCATGTCATCAAGGCTTGCTACGAGGGTGGCGTCCGTGTGTTCGAGTTTACCAACCGTGGTGATTTCGCCCATGAGATTTTCGGTGAGTTGGTGAAGTGGGCCGACACTGAGTGCCCCGAGCTGATACTCGGTGCAGGCACGGTGATCGACGCTCCCACCGCCGCGCTCTATCTCCAGCTGGGTGCCAATTTCATTGTGGGTCCCAACTTCGTTCCCGAGATAGCCCCCGTCTGCAACCGTCGTCTGGTGCCCTATTCACCCGGTTGCGGCAGTGTGACCGAGGTCAGCAATGCCCAGGCTGCCGGCTGCGATGTCACCAAGGTCTTCCCCGCTGGCAATGTGGGCGGCCCCTCGTTTGTGAAGAATGTGCTGGCACCCCTCCGTTGGTCCAATATCATGGTGACCGGCGCCGTCAGCCCCGACAAGGAGAACCTCACTGAGTGGATCAAGGCAGGCGTGCTGTGTGTGGGCATGGGTTCCAAGCTGTTCCCGAAGGATGTGGTGGCCGCAGGCAACTGGCAGGCCGTTACCGACAAGTGTGTGGAGGCCCTGGGCTACATCAAGGAGGCCCGTGCCTGAGTTCACCCAGTTTTTGACCGGTGCCGGCTTCGGGCTGTCCCGGCCGGTCGCTGACTTACAAGGCAGAAAAAACGGATATGCAGGAGGCCCCGATGGGACGTTCCGCATGTTGTCCTGACCATAGAAACCGGGAATGGCTCCGCAACAGCCTTTTCCCGGTTTTGTCTTTTTGATACGATGCGCAGAAAGCTCTTTTTGGCATACATGGCCATGGTCATGGCCGGTCTTCTTTCAGCTTGTGGCGACGGCAACGAGGCCGCAGTCGACAAGCTGAACGAGATGTCGTATGCCTGGCACTATCGTAACCTCGACTCTACCAAGGTTTATGCGCAGCGCGCCCTTGACCTCTCGTCGAGCTATGACGACGGCTACGCCGAAGCACTCAATAACATGGCATTCGTCAGTCTGGCCAAGATGCAGTATCGCCAGGCCCTGCGCCAGCTCAATGAGGTGCATGACAAGACTGACAACCAGATTGAGTTGCTTGTAGCCGACGTGCAACTGATGCGTCTCTGCCAGCGCGAGAGTCGTAATAAGGATTTTTATGATTATCGCGAGAGTGCCGCCCGTAGGCTGCGCCGCATCCGCGAGGAGGGCACGGGACTGTCGGCCCACCAGCAGCTGCGCATGACCTATGCCATTTCCGAGTTTCATATTGTTGCTTCCACTTATTTCTATTATGTAGGGCTCGTTGACCAGTCGGCCGACGCCATTGACCAAATCGACCCCGACGGCAGTATCCGGCAGGATACCGCCCAGATGTTATGCTACTGGTACAACATCGGGTCGGGCGGCATCGTCAAGGGAAAGTCGAAGGAAGCTACGGCTCAGGAAGAGTTCGAATACCTCATGCGCTGCTATGTGGCTTCCCAACAGGGTAATTATCCTTACTGGAAAGCCCAGGCCCTGCAAGGTCTGAGCGAACACTTGCAGCTCCCGGCCCAGCGGCGTGCACTGCTGGCTACAAATGCCCATCTTGTCCAGTTTGTCAATGCCGACTCCATGCCCGACTCTTTGCTTGCGGGCAATCTGGCACAAAGAGCCCTCGAACTGTTCACCCGTTACGGCGATGTCTATCAGACGGCTGGTGCCAACCGCACACTGGCCGAGTGCTTTTGGCAGATACGCGACTACCGGTCGGCACTCATCTGCCTGACCCGAGCGTTGCAACAGGACAAGGCCATCAACCAGGCTCCCGACCTGGTGGCGTCCATCTGTGAACAGTTGTGCTTGGTCTATTCGGCCGTCGACGACAAGGTGAACAGCGACCGCAACCGCAACATCTACCTTGACCTGCAGGAGCAGACGCGCCAGGACCGCTTCCTGGAGGCCCGCGCCGACCAGCTGCGCAGTTCATCGCGCCAGCTCAACGTGATGCTTGGCGCAGTCATACTCATGATATTGGTGGTCGTCGTCCTACTGTTTGCGTTCGACAGGATGCGGCGCCGCAGCGATGCACGCTTTTCGCTTGACACCCTTCTTTCGCCTCTCCGCCAATGGCAGAAGCGCAACGAAAAGCACAACGAGGAAGTGGAGGAAAATTTCGAGGAGCTGCAGGAGCAGATGGAGGTGGAGCGCCGCCATCTCTCGCAGAACAAACGTCGCAACCTGGAGCAGCGTGCCAAGATACAACTGGTGAACAGTGTCATGCCCTTCATCGACCGCATGGCCAACGAGGTCCGCAGGTTGCTGGCACGCAATGACACCGACGCGGTGCGCAAGCAGCGCTACGAATACATCACCGAGCTCACCGACACCATCAACGACTACAACAATGTGCTGACGCAATGGATACAGATGCGTAGCGGTGACATCCGGCTAAGCATAGAGAGTTTCCCGCTCCAGCCGTTGTTCGACCTGGCGAAGCGCAGCCAGATGACCTTTCGGCTGAAAGGCGTCGACCTGGAGGTGGCACCTACCGAGGCGGTGGTGAAGGCCGACCGCACGCTGACCCTCTTCATGATCAACACCATTGCCGACAACGCGCGCAAGTTCACGCCAGCAGGCGGGCGTGTGACCATCTCGGCGGAGCAGACCGACGCGTATGTGGAGGTGAGCGTTGCCGACAACGGACAGGGCATGACCGAAGCGCAGTGCGCCCATGTCTTCGACCGTACCTACACCGGCGGCCATGGCTTCGGACTCAAGAACTGTTACGGCATTATCGAGAAATACCGCAAGATCAGCCGCATCTTCCAGGTGTGCGAAATCCGTGTGGAGAGCGAGCCCGGGAAGGGTTCCCGGTTCTTTTTCCGCTTGCCCAAGGGCGTAGTCCGCCTGTTGGCCTTGTCGGTGATGCTGACGGCTGGTGCCTTGGGAGGCTCGTCATCGGCGCAGGCACGTCCCGCCGACGCGCATGCCCAGGCTGTGCGATATGCCGACAGTGCCTATTTCTGCAATATCAACGGCCATTATGAGCGCACCCTGATGTATGCCGACAGTTGCAGGAGGTGTGTGTCGCCCAACGACACATCGGTGATACTGGATGTCAGCAACGAGGCCGCCGTGGCCGCCTTGGCCCTGCACCGGTGGGACCAGTACCGCCGCTACAACGAGATTTACACCCGCCTGTTCCGCGAGGCATCCACCGACAGCAGTTTGCCCAGTTATGTACGCACGATGCTCCGCAGTGAGAGCAACAAGGTGGTGGCCATCATCCTGCTGGTGCTGCTGCTCATCGTCATCTTCCCGGCCTATTATTATCTGTATTACCGCCATCTGCTCAACTATCGTTTCTGCATTGACCGTGTGAACCGGATCAACCGTCTGTTGCTTGAGGATATCCCCGACGACCGGAAGCTGCAAGGCATCGAGGCGCTGGGCGATTTCAGCCAGTTTGACCTGACCGACACCCACAAGAGGAATCTGACCGAGATTGTGGACAAAATACGTGAGGCACTCCGGGTCTCCATCGACCGCACGTCATCGCAGCAGGCCACCATCGAGCTGGCGGGCGACGAGCTGCGCTGTCTCAAGATGGAGACGGCCAGGCTGCACGTGTCCAACAGTGTGCTCGACAATTGCCTGTCCACGCTGAAGCACGAAACGATGTACTATCCTTCGCGCATCCGACAACTCGTCGACGGCAGTGACGACAACCTGCAGAGCATCGCCGAGATGACCGACTATTACCAGACCCTCTATGCCATCCTCTCGCTCCAGGCCATGAAGCAGATAGGCCCCGTGCGCCCAGACCGTGACCTCACCGGCTACCTTTTCGACCTGCTGCACAAGCTCAACGGGAACGTGAGGCCGCCCACGTCACTGATGGTGCGCGACGCACGCTATGCCGAGGCGACAGTCGCCTTGACCGCCCTGAAGCTGAGCGGTCGGCAGTGTCACGACCTCTTCACGCCCGAAACGGTCAACCTCGACTTCCTGCTCTGCCGGCAGATAACACGCGAGATGGGCGAAGCCACCAACTTGCGCGCTTGCGGCATCTCCGCAGAGCTTGTAGACGGTGTGGTGACCGTGCGCATCGTCATGCCGGCCGTGTGTGCCAAGTGGGTCGAACCAACAGAACACAATGACAACAATGAATATGAAAGACTTTAACATCATTATCGTCGAAGACGTGCCCCTCGAACTCAAGGGCACCGAGGGCATCATACGTAACGATATACCGGAGGCCCACATCATCGGTACGGCTGACAGCGAGGCTGCCTTCCGCAAACTCATGAGGCAGCAGCTGCCCGATCTCGTGCTGCTCGACTTGGGCCTGGGCGGCTCCACCACCGTGGGTGTGGAGATGTGCCGTCAGACCAAGGAGGAACACCCCGAGGTGAAGGTGCTGATCTTCACGGGCGAGATCCTCAACGAGAAGTTGTGGGTCGATGTGCTCGATGCCGGGTGCGACGGTATTATTCTCAAGACGGGCGAACTGCTGACACGCAGTGACGTGGCCAGCGTGATGGACGGCAAGCGTCTGGTCTTCAACCAGCCCATCTTGGAGAAAATCGTCGAGCGGTTCAAGCGTAGCGTCGACAATGAGTTGCTGCGTCAGGAAGCCCTTGTCAACTATGAGATTGACGAGTATGACGAGCGCTTCCTCCGTCATCTTGCCCTGGGCTACACCAAGGAGCAGATTGCCAGTCTGCGCGGTATGCCTTTCGGTGTGAAGAGCTTGGAGAAGCGGCAGAACGAACTCGTGCAGAAATTCTTCCCCGAGGGCAACGGCGGCATGGGTGTCAACGCCACCCGACTGGTGGTACGCGCCCTGGAGCTGCACATCATCAACGTCGACAACCTGCATCCCGATGAGGATTGACGCCGAGAAGGTCCTCAGCCGCCTTACGTTCGCTGCCGCTGCGGCTCAGGTGGCGCTCGTGCTGCTGTCGTGGCTCTGGTCAGCGGCCATCCCCGACAGCCCGGTGCAATCGCTACTCTCGTCGCGGGGCATCCGCTGGTTCTTCGGCAGTTTTGTGGGCCATGAGGCTTCGCCCGTGCTGGTGTGGCTGGTGCTCTTGGTGCTGGCGGGGGGCAGTCTGCAGTCGAGTGGGGTGTTGTCGTGTGTCGCCCGCTACGTCTCGCGTCGTCCTCTGTCACTCACTCCGCTGCAGCGCTTTGCCGCACGCTCCATGGTGGCGCTCCTGCTGGTTGAGGTGGGAGCGGTGGCAGTCATGACCCTGCCGCCCCATGCCATTCTTCTGAGCGCCACGGGCCGCCTGTTCCCCAGCAGTTTTTCCGTTGCCCTCGTACCCACGCTGGCCTTTGTGTGTGTCACGGTATCGGTGTTCTACGGTCTTCTGTCCGGCACGTACCACTCGATCTCCGAAGTTTGTCGTGGCGTGTGCTCTGCGAGTAGGATGCTCGGTCCTCTCGTGCTGCTCTATGTTGTGACCTGCCAACTGTTCCACTCCGTGTTCTACGTCTTCTCCCTCTACTAGCCTGAATAATTCATAGAGCACGAATAAGCACGGATTATTCAGATTAATTATTTGCGTAAGCGTCCGTGTATTCCGTTCATTCA
>CAVIOP010000083.1:0-12110 GCA_963644485.1 bacterium
CACTTGACTTAGCTTCGAAGCTTGAAGATGCTCCGTGGCCTGCTACTAAAGAAGAACTGATAGATTACGCCACTCGTTCGGGCGCCCCTGCTGAGGTGCTTGAGAATTTGCAGGAGATTGAGGATGAAGGTGATGTCTATGAAAGCATCGAAGACATTTGGCCCGATTACCCCACAAAAGACGATTTTCTCTGGAATGAGGATGAGTATTAACGATGTGACCGAGAGCTTAATGATGTAAGTATTCGAATATAAGCGGTAGGAATTCTTTAATAGATGTTCCTGTCGCTTTTGCGTTTGGGTGAGATGCACGAATTTATGGCTTGTTGTTTTCTTTGCCGTTTGCCGTCTGTTGTTTGTAGATTATGAAGATTGGATGTCTTGCACAATATTTTTGAGGCTCCAACGTTATAGAGATGTGTTTAGACGCATTAGTACAATTCTCTTCGCGCTGACCTTCGTAACGCTGACTGTGGAGGCGCAATATGACCCGTCTTTCAGTCATTATTTTGATTTGGAGACATCGTATAACCCAGCGGCAGCAGGTAAGCAACCGAAACTCAACGTGACGGCTGCTTATGCGTTGGATATGGCAGGTTTTGAACATAATCCCCAGACGGCTTATGCCTCTGCAGACTTGCCTTTCTATGCGCTCAAGACTTACCATGGAGCCGGTCTGGTGTTCATGAATGACAAGCTTGGTTTGTTCACACATCAAAAGTTATCGCTTCAGTATGCTTTAAAGTTCAAGATGTTGGGCGGACAGATGAGTGTGGGTTTGCAGGCGGGCTTCCTGAATGAGAGCTTCGATGGAAGCAAGATTGATATAGAGGATTCTAGCGATCCGGCCTTCACTACTTCGCAAGTGTCCGGAAGTGCGCTTGACTTGGGCTTTGGCCTCTATTACAATCACTCCAAGTGGTATGCAGGGCTTTCCGCCCAACACCTTACGGCGCCACTTGTAAAGTTGGGTGAGACAAATGAACTGCAGATTGACAGAACGTATTATTTGACGGGTGGATACAATATTCAGTTGAGGAATCCGTTCTTAACAATAAGACCATCGGTGCTTGTCCGCACAGACATGAAAGTCTATCGGGCTGATGTCACGGCAAGGTTAGTCTACACTCATGATGAAAAGATGCTCTACGGAGGGATGAGCTATAGCCCGACCAACTCTGTGACAGTGTTGTTGGGCGGTAGTTTCCATGGCATCGTGTTGGGTTACAGCTACGAGTTCTATACCTCGGCCATCAATCCGGGCAATGGAAGTCATGAGTTGTTTGTAGGCTATCAGCACGACATCAATCTCACCAAGAAGGGGCGCAATCTTCACAAGAGTGTGCGCATTCTGTGATGCGATGACGCTGATCAATTTCCTGCAAACGTGCTGGGAGAGGGCCATGTCAAAACAAGAAAAGGAATAATAAACAAGATGAGAAAACATATCATTATCGCATTGGGCTTGTTGGCAGGAGTGTTCACGCTGACAGGTTGTTTCAGTGCAAAGTCAGCTTCCGCATCAGGAAGAGGAGGCGAGGTGGTCGGTGTGGCTGGCAAGAGCTTCGCCGAACCAACGCCTTATGGCATGACACGCATCAATCGCGGTTTCTTGAAAATGGGACTGGACAAACAGGACAGCCTATGGGGCAAGAAAATGCCTGCGAAAGACATTTCCGTCGATGGCTTCTGGATGGATGAGACGGAGGTCACGAACTCGCAGTACAAGCAATTTGTAATGTGGGTGCGCGACAGCATCCTGCGTACTCGCCTTGCGGATCCGTCTTATGGAGGCGACGAAACTTACATGATTACCGAGGACAAGAATGGTGATCCCGTCACGCCGCACCTCAATTGGAACAAGCGTTTGCCGCGCAAGCCCAGCGAGGACGAACAACGCGCCATTGAGAGCCTCTATGTCACCAATCCTGTGACCGGTGAGAAGTCGCTTGACTGGAGCCAAATGAATTATAAGTATGAGGTTTACGATTATGTAACGGCAGCTCTTCGACGCAACCGCATGAACCCCGCTGACCGTGTGTTGAACACTGATGTTGTGGTCGACCCGAATGAGACAGTCATGATCAGCAAGGATACCGCGTACATTGATGATCAGGGACGCATTGTGCGTGAGACCATCAACCGCCCCTTGTCAGGGCCTTGGGACTTTCTCAATACTTACATTGTCAATGTCTATCCTGACACCACATGCTGGGTTAATGACTTTCAGAACTCTGAAAACGAGACTTATCTCCGCAACTATTTCTCCAACCCTGCATACAACGATTATCCTGTCGTCGGTGTCACCTGGGAACAGGCTAACGCCTTCTGTGCTTGGCGCACTGACTACTTGTTGAAAGGTCTTGGCCCTGAGGCGCGTTACATTCAGCGCTATCGTTTGCCGACCGAGGCTGAGTGGGAATATGCCGCACGTGGTAAGGAGCAGAGCGAATTCCCTTGGGAAAACAAGGACGTGGCTAATGGAAACGGTTGTTTCTATGCCAATTTCAAACCCGACCGTGGCAACTATACCAAGGACGGGAACTTGATAACCAGCAAGGTTGGTTCCTATTCGGCCAACACCAATGGTCTGTTTGACATGGCCGGAAACGTAGCCGAGTGGACCAGCACTGTTTATACAGAAGCTGGAGTTGATGCCATGAACGACCTCAACCCGCAATTGGAGTACAAGGCGGCCAAGGAAGATCCTTACAAGTTGAAGAAAAAGAGCGTGCGCGGAGGGTCGTGGAAAGATCCTGAGAGCTACATCCGTAGTGCATGGCGCACTTGGGAATACCAAAACCAGCCACGTAGCTACATCGGTTTCCGGTGCGTTCGTTCATTGGCCAACTCAACAACAGGAAAACAGAAAAAGAGATAATCATTATGGCTAATCATAGTAAATATAATGTAGTGTATCGTTTGCAGAAGTGGCTTGATACTGTTGAAGGTCAGACATTTCTCAATTACGCTTACAGTTGGGGTGCTTCTATTGTGATTTTGGGTGCCCTGTTCAAGTTGACCCACCTTCCTTTGGCCAACATCATGTTGTTTATCGGTATGGGAACCGAGGTGTTGGTGTTCTTCATCTCGGCGTTCGACCGTCCGTTTGACAAGACTGCCGATGGCCGCGAGATACCCACTCGAATCACGGAGGAATATCTTGAGAGTGGCAAGGTGACCTATAGCCACGATGAGCAGGAGGCTGCCGAGCACATGACCGAAGGAGCCACTGCCGAGAGCGAGCAGCCCTATGTGGGCGGTGGTGTCACGACCGGATCGCCTGTGGGCGGTGCTCAGGTCATTATAGCCGGTGGCATGCCCGGTGTCCAGATGCAGACGACTCCCGCTGGCGTATCTGCTGATGGAGCCGCCGAGGGCGAGCAAGCGCAAGGTGTGCAGACTGCGCCCCAGGGTGGTGCTACCGTTATTGGTGGTGGCATGGTGGGCGCTCCGGCCTACGTGCCGCAGATGTCGGCCGAGGATGCCGAGAAGCTCAATGAGGCACAAAGCAGTTATGTGGACGAATTGAAAGAACTTGTCGAAACGCTTAAGAAAGTCAATGAACAGAGTGCCCGTCTCACTCGCGACAGTGAGGAAATGGAGAACCTGAACCGCACCCTCACAGGTATCAGTAAAGTCTATGAGATGCAGCTCAAGGGTGCAAGCCAGCAGATTGGCACCATTGACCAAATCAATGACCAGAGCCGTCGCATGGCTCAGCAGATTGAACAGCTCAACCAGATTTATGCCAGAATGATCGAGGCCATGACGGTCAATATGCGTGCGGCCGCTCCTGCAGCTTCCACCACAGGCTCGTCGTCCTCTTCGGCAACACCTACAAGCCAATCCTAAGGCCCGACAAGACCAGAAGGGTCGTAACCCTTAAGGTTGAGTCATTAAAAACAACAAATCATGGCAATCAAAAAAAGACCGGTCAGTCCTCGCCAAAAGATGATAAACTTGATGTATGTCGTCTTGATGGCAATGCTTGCGTTGAACATCTCTACAGAGGTGCTCAATGGATTTACCATTGTGGAGGAGAGCCTGGACCGCACAACCGCTAACAGTTCAACGGAGAACGAGGCTATCTATGGGGATTTCAAAAACCAGATGGCCAGCAATCCGGAGAAAGTGCGCGTTTGGTTTGAGAAGGCCACGGAGGTGAAGCGCATGAGCGACTCGCTTTACAACTTTGCCCAGGAGCTGAAGGTGGCCATTGTCAAGGAGGCTGACGGTTCCAAGGGGGACCTCAGCCATATAGAGAATACAGATAACCTTGATGCCGCTGGCACCGTCATGCTGGCACCCATAACAGGAAAGGGGCAGCGGCTTTACGACGCTATCAACTCTTACCGCGAACGCATTCTTGCTTATATTACCGATCCGCAGCAACGCAAGGTTATCGCAAGTAACCTGGCCACAGTGGTTCCCAAACGCTCAAATACGCTGGGAAAGAACTGGCAAGAATACATGTTTGAAAACATGCCCGTTGCTGCTGCCGTCACTCTGTTGTCCAAATTGCAGAATGATGTGCGCTATGCTGAGGGTGACGTGCTCCATGCATTGGTATCCAATGTCGATCTGAAAGATATCCGTGTCAACAAGCTTGCGGCCTTCGTCGTTCCAGAGAAGACCACGCTCTATCCTGGCGAGCGCTTTACGGCAAGCATCGTCATGGCTGCCATCGACTCAACCCAGCATCCGGAGATTTATGTCAATGGCAGTCGCGTCAATTCGCCCTCTGGCCAGTATTCGTTTACGGCAGGAGGTGTCGGCGAGCACCAGTTCAGCGGTTACATCCTTATGCACAACGCGGCAGGTGAGGTCATGCGCCGCAACTTCCAGCAGAAATACAATGTCATTCCCGTTCCTGGCGGTGCCACGGTTGCTGCCGACTTGATGAACGTGCTCTATGCCGGCTATCAGAACCCGATGAGCGTCAGCGTGCCAGGTGTTCCCCAAAATGCAGTATCCATGACCATGACAGGCGGACGCCTCGTGTCGAAAGGAGCGGGCAGGTACGTAGCCGTGCCGGCGGCTGTGGGGCATGATGTCACTTTCCACATCACGGCGCGCGACGGAGCCAAGGTGCGCACCTTTCCGGCCTTTACGTTTAAGGTGCGCAAGCTGCCTGACCCCACGCCATACATTGCCATGGGAAGCGACCGCTTCAAGGGCGGCAACCTGTCGAAGGCTGGTCTCATGGGTGCGACACGCCTGAGTGCGGCCATGGATGATGGTATCCTCGACATACAGTTCCGTGTACTTGGTTTCTCAGTTGTATTCTATGACAATATGGGCAATGCTGTACAGATGGCGTCACAGGGTGACAATTTCACTGAACGCATGCGCGAGCAGTTTCGCCGTTTGAGCCGCAACAAGCGGTTCTATATCACCGAAATCAAGGCCCAGGGCCCCGACGGCATCAGCCGCTCGCTGCCTGGCGCCATGGAGGTTCGTATCAGATAATGAAATTCTGTGAGGACTCCCGACAACATGTAAAGGAACCATTATTGCAAAAGAATATTCAATACAGACTCTATAAACCATGAGAAGACTCATATTCATCATCATGATAGGTTTTTGGGGCGTTGCTGCGCAGGCGCAGCCACAGGCACGCCGCCAACAACAAGCGGCTGCCACGCAGAAGTCCAATGCCAACAACATGACTACCCGTGCCCAGATTTCTTTCCCTTCGGAAGCCAAAATGGACGAGGATGTGGTGTGGCGGCGCGATGTCTATCGTGAGCTGGATCTCAACGACGATGCAAATGCCGGCCTTTATTATCCGACCGAGCCCGTAGGCACTCAGATGAACCTGTTCACCTATCTCTTCAAACTCATCATGGCTGGTCCGCGCCATGGGGGTATTGCTGCCTACAGTTATGACGTAAACAGCGGCAACGAGCGCTTTGACGAGAGCATGCGGATTCAGCCGCTGAAGTTTCTTGATGATTACCATATCTTCTATGAGCGTACTGACCGAGGTGTTCACATCGATGACAGCGACATTCCCTCGGCCGAGGTGAAGGGCTATTTTATCAAGGAGAGTGCCTATTATGACCAGGTGTCTTCCACCTTCCACACCAAGGTGCAAGCCATCTGCCCTGTGATGTATCGGGAAGATGATTTCGGTGACGGTGCAACCAAGTATCCGCTCTTTTGGGTGAAATACGATGATCTGGCCCCATTCCTTTCCAAGCAGACCATCATGACCAGTAACCTCAACAATGCCGCCACGATGTCGCTTGACGACTACTTCACGACGAATACTTACCGTGGAAAGATTTACAAGACGACCAACATGCTGGGCAAGACCCTTGCCCAAGTGGCCGGTGGCGATACTGCCAGGCTGTCGCGCGAGCAACGCAACATAGAGCATGAGATTGCCAGCTTCGAAAAGAGTGTATGGGGCGACCAGGCCCGTAAGGACTCGCTCGACTCTATAGCCAAGCTCGACAAGAAGTCGCTCAAGGCTGTCAAGAGCAAGAGCCGTCGCTCGGGGACCTCTGTCAAGCGTACGCGTCGTTCTTCTTCGACCAACACGTCCAGTACCGCTCGCGTCACGGTGCGTCGCCAGCGCCATTGACGGGTTGCGAACCATTGACTACAAATGATACACAAACAAAACTTCTGAAAATGAAAAAGATCTTTGCAACATTTCTGCTGTCAGTGCTCCTGGCCCTTCCGTCGAGCGCTCAGGTGAAGTTTGGCCTCAAGGGAGGTCTCAATGTGACTGATATGTCGCTCTCAAGCGAGGTGTTCGATGCCTCCAACCGCGCCGGCTTCTTCATTGGCCCGACTGTGAAGGTGTCGCTGCCCCTCACCGGACTGGGCATTGATGGTTCTGTCCTCTACGACCAGCGCTCCGCTAAGATTGAGGAGGCCTCTGGCACGCAAACCGTCAAACAGCAGCAGATAGCCATTCCCATCAACCTGCGTTATGGTGTAGGCCTTGGCAGTGTGGCCAGCGTCTTCCTTTTTGCAGGTCCGCAGGTGGGCTTCAATGTGGGCGATACCGAATATAAGTGGACTGACACCAGCAACTACTCGTTGAAGAAATCCAACTTCAGCGTCAATGTTGGTTTGGGTGCAACGTTGATCCAGCATCTTCAGATTACCGCCAATTACAACATCGCTTGCGGCAAGACGGCTGATGTGACGTTTGTCAAGGTAGTCACCGATGCTGCCGGACAGGTGGCTGGCACCAAGTCGAAGAGCCGCAACAACTCTTGGCAGATCGGTCTGGCCTATTTCTTCTAACTTGGACGTTCATCTTTGTACATGTTCCGGTGCAAGACCTGCTTGGGCTTTTGCACCGCTTTCCATAACCTTCATCCACTGTTCGGATGGAGGTTTTTTGTGTTTTCTTTGCCGATGACCAACATTTCCATTAACTTTGCGGTTCCAAGGACGACCAGTTTTTTTCCTTGTACCAAGCCATGAGATATGTAGATGTCATCATTCCTGTGCCGCTCGACGGCACGTTCACTTACACCATTGATGCCGACAAGGCGCAGCGTTGCGTTGTTGGCATGCGCGTGCTTGTGCCTTTTGGCTCCAGTAAGACTTACGCTGGCGTGGTGACGCGCCTTCACGACGATGCTCCCGATTTGCCCGCCGGCAAGCTGAAGGCGGTGCTGTCGGTCATGGACGATGCGCCCATCGTGCTGCCCTCGCAGTTCCGTCTGTGGCAGTGGATTGCCGATTATTATATGTGTACACTGGGCGATGTCTATGTGGCCGCCTTGCCCGCTGGTCTTAAGGCTGACTCCCAGTATCGTCCGAAGGTGGAGACCTGTGTGGCGCTTGCTGCTCCATACACTTCCGATGAAGGTCGAAAGATAGCACAGGAGATGCTTCGCAGGTCCGCCCGCCAATTGGAGATTTTTCAGACTTATCTCCAGCTTGTGGCCCATGCCGACCATCCTTTGGTGACTCGCGAGGCTCTGCTCAATGCCGCTCATGCCACGACTGCCAATTTCAGCAGTCTTGTCAAGCGTGGCGTCTTCATTACCTATGAGCGTGAGGTGGGACGGCTCAATACATCAGTGGAGCCCCATCTTGAGCGTGCCGTCCAGCTCAGCGAAGCTCAGAGTGATGCTTACAACCAGGTCTTGATGCAATGGATGCGTCATCCGGTCGTGTTGCTGCATGGCGTCACATCGAGCGGCAAGACCGAAATCTACATCCATCTCATTCTCAAGGCGCTCGCCGAAGGCAAACAAGTGCTTTACCTCCTGCCGGAAATAGCTCTTACGGTGCAGATCATGCAACGCCTGCAACGTATTTTCGGCAGCCGCTTGGGTATCTACCACTCGCGCTACAGTGACGCTGAGCGTGTGGAAATCTGGCGTAAGCAACTCTCTGCCAATCCCTACGACATTATCCTGGGGGCGCGCAGCGCACTCTTCCTGCCATTTCAACGTTTGGGACTGGTCATCATCGACGAGGAGCATGAGAATTCCTACAAGCAGCAAGATCCTGCACCCCGTTACCATGCCCGCTCTGCGGCTATTGTGCTGGCGCAGATGTCGGGCGCCAAGACGCTGCTGGGCACCGCCACGCCGTCGGCAGAGAGTTATCACAATGCGCTGACAGGCAAGTACGGGTTGGTGCGCCTCACCACACGTTACCGTGATGTGCAGTTGCCCGAGATACGTGTGGTCGATGTGAAGGACCTGCGTCACCGCAAGATGATGAGTGGCCCGTTCTCGCCAGTGCTCCTGGCTGCCATGCGCGAGGCTCTTGTCGCCGGACGTCAAGTCATCCTCTTCCAGAACCGTCGCGGTTTCGCACCTATGCTCGAGTGTCGTGTATGCGGATGGGTGCCAAAGTGTAAGAACTGCGACGTGTCGCTGACCTATCACAAGCGCCTCAACCTGCTGACCTGTCACTATTGTGGTGCCACCTATACCGTTCCTGCCACTTGTCCCAACTGCGACAACCCGCACATCAGCGGGCGTGGCTATGGTACGGAGAACATTGAAGACCAGATACGCGACATCTTCCCTAAGGCTCGTGTGGCTCGTATGGACCTCGACACCACACGCACCCGCAACGCTTATGAACGTCTGATAACCGATTTTTCGCTCGGCAAGACCGACATCCTCATCGGTACACAGATGGTCTCCAAGGGCCTCGACTTCGGTCGGGTGAGCGTGGTGGGCATCCTTGATGCCGACTCCATGCTCAATTATCCCGACTTTCGCGCTTATGAGCATGCTTTCACGATGATGTGCCAGGTCAGCGGCCGGGCTGGCCGTCGTGGCGACCGCGGGCTGGTCATTCTGCAGACGCGCAGTCCGCAGTTGCCATTAGTCGGTCAGGTGGTGGCCAACGACGGCAACGCATTCTATCACGACCTGTTCGCTGAACGCGAAATGTTTCGTTATCCGCCTTTCTCCCACCTCGTCTATGTTTTCTTGCGCCACAAGCAGGAACCCATCGTCGAAGCTGCAGCTATGGAGCTGGGGGCTCTGCTGCGCCGCGAGTTGGCCGAGCGTGTGCTGGGTCCTGACAAGCCTTCTGTTGCCCGTGTCAAGCAGTTGCATATCCGCAAGCTTGTGGTCAAGCTTGAGTTGCGTGCCGACCTGCGTGCGGTTCGCCATTTTCTGTTGCGTACCAAGGAACAGTTGTTGTCGGCCAAGGCCTATTCATCGCTGCAGGTTTACTTCGATGTCGATCCCCTTTGATGGGCCTGGCGCGGCTGTCGCACGCCGTGTCGTATGGATTCTTTTTCACGCTTGTTTTCTGCACAAATTATTTCCTTTGTGCAGAAACAAAAGGCTTTATTGTTAATACATCTTAATTTCTTTCGCGTAAGGTGCCCTATATTGCACATTAAGAATAACTTTGCGCAAAGTTTTTTAAGGTAATTAAGATGAATAAGTTAAAATTGGCAATTGCCGTGATGGCAATGTTGTCCATCCAAAATGTCCAAGCTGGTGGCATTCTTACCAACTCCAACCAGAGCATTCAGTTTCTCCGCAACCCCGCCCGTGATGCCGCCATCGGCATTGATGGAGTATATTCCAATCCGGCTGGCGTTGCATTTCTCAGCGAAGGTCTCCATCTATCTCTCAGTCTCCAGAACGCCACGCAGACCCGCACGGTGACAGGTATCTTTGCGCCTTTTGCCTATGGTGCCAACAATGAGAGTTCCACGAAGGAGTTCAAAGGCGATGCCAAGGCCCCGGTCGTACCCTCCATACATGCTGCCTACAACAAGGACAAGTGGAGTTTCCAATTTGGCTTTGGTGTGACAGGCGGTGGCGGAAAGTGTGTCTTCAAAAACGGCCTGCCCTCATTCGAGAGCAGTGTTGCCATGCTTCCTCTGCTTTCGCAGCACCTTGATGCCGTGACCACGAAGATGGGCCTGGGCTCGCTGGGCCTTCCCGCGGTCGACGCCTACAGCATGGATACTTATATGCGCGGCCGCCAGTATTATTTTGGTTTCACCCTGGGTGCTGCCTATAAGTTCAACGAACACTGGTCTGTCTACGGAGGCCTGCGTATGCTTTATGGCAACAGCAATTATTATGGTTATGTGAGCAACATCAAAGCACGTTTCTCGGGAAACAGCGAATACGTGAACGCCTCAGAGACCTTCCTTGATCAGTCGTCGGCCGCCTATGAGGCCGTGGGCAAGTACACTGAGGCTGCCAAGTATGCCGCTGCCAGTGGCGATATGGCAACAGCCCAGGCAGCCCAGGCCAAGGCGAAGGAGTATGGCATCAAGGCGGCCATGCTCGGAGCCCTTGGAGAAGCCACAGGCGACGTGACGCTCAACTGCGACCAGACAGGGTGGGGCGTGGCCCCTATTATCGGTGTCGACTACAAGGTGGGCAACTTCAACTTTGCTGCCAAGTATGAGTTCAAGACGCGCATGCGCCTGAAGAACAAGTCTGCCAACAGTGAAAGTGCCCGCAACCTTGAGATTCTTGACCGTTGGACTGATGGCGAGAGCGTGCCTGATGATTCGCCCGCACTGCTTACGCTGGGTGCCTGCTGGAGTGTCATCCCTCAACTGCGCATCAATGCGGGTTGGCATCACTATTTTGACAAGGACGCCCATCAGTACAATCACCACGAGAAGAACCTCGGCGGCGATACCAACGAGTATCTTTTCGGTGCCGAATATGACCTATCAAAGATGGTGGAGGTCAGTGCCGGTGTGCAGAAGACCAACTACAAGATGACGGGCGATTATATGGAGGATGTCAGCTTTGTCGTCAACAGCTATAGTTTCGGCTTTGGTGTCGGAGTGCATCTCAACAAGAAGCTGACGCTCAATTTGGCCTACTTCCAGACCAATTACAGCGACTTCTCGGCTGCCTCCAACAATTACAACGATCTGTCCAACCTTGCGGGCAAGATTGTGGGAGGCGTGGCCACCGCGCTCGGCCAGGACGAGGCTGCTGCTACAGCTGCTGCCAGTGAGGTGAAGACCATGCTTACCACGCCTGTCTCTGAAGATGGGAAAAGCTTGCTTTACGGTAAGAATACCTTCACGCGCACCAACCATGTGCTCGGTCTGGGGTTGAACATCGATTTCTGATTTGGCGGTTTAGTGGGCACCGTCCTCACCAAAGAGGTTTAAAGGCGAAAGCGCGTCCGCTCCAAGCGAGCTGGCGTGCTTTCGCCATATGCCATCAGAGAAGTCTTTTCATTGTTGTCATAGTTTCCTGTTGTTGGTGACCAAGTAGTCTTCCACGAGCCAACCGCACTTGTTGATGGTCACGCGGTAAAAACGGCCAGTCAAGATGCGGTAGTCGGTGGTGTAGAGAGGACGATAGGTGCTCAAATTTCTGATTTGGTTTTGGAAGCGATATGGTGTGGAGATTTGGCTGCAGACACGATTTTTTACTCAAAATCCGATGCGAAGCTTGAAACTGCAATTAATGAAAATAATGAACAAAAGGTCTTCTGAGAATCGCATCGTTTGCAACGAAGTGTGCTTTTGTTCGCAAATACGCGATTCTGGGGCGTTTTTAGTAAAGTCTTGATATTCCGACTGTTACAAGCATTAGGCAGAAAACCAAAACTCCAGGCGCACTTCCGGTTTTGCTATAGATGCCTTATCGCATCGTCATAGGTATCTTATCG
>CAVIOP010000084.1:0-12040 GCA_963644485.1 bacterium
CGCCCATCGCTCGCATGCCCAACCCAGGGCGCCGCTTCGCTTGCCCTGGGCTAAGGAATTGCTGGGCTTTCAGCCCGCATCGGCTCACGCGTTATAAATCGGAAACTTAAATATGGGTATCTGTGTGTTTGCTAAACTCCACATTCAACACTTAACACTCCACATTCACGACGGCCTTGTGTTCGCGTATGTAGCGTAGGAGACGGCTGAAGACAGGACTTTTCTCGAGCGTGGCGACGTTGCCGGTGAGGATGAGCTGCTTGCGTGCGCGGGTGAGCGCCACGTTGAGCTTGCGGTCGATGACGTGGCCGTCCTCGGTAAACGAGTTGGCGGTCAGGAAGTCGAGCTGGTAACGTTGCTGTATGGTGAACGAATAGATGATGACATCGCGCTGCGACCCTTGGTAGCGCTCTACGGTGTCGATGCTGATGTCGGCCAGTTCGGGCATGCCCAGCCGCTCAATCTCCTTGCGTATCATCGCTATCTGGTTGCGATAGGGCACGATGACCCCCACGGTCTTGGCGGCATCAAAGCGGTCGCCGTAGAAGCGGCGTATACGCCTGAGCACGTCGGCCACGATGCGCGCCTCGTCGGTGTTCACCTTGTCGGAGATGTCGGGGCGGCGGCAGTCGGCCGAGGCGATGAAGACCAGGCGGTGCTTCGTGAGTGTCTGGTCGAGCCGGTCGCCCGTTGTGGGCATGTAATCGAGAGAACCCTCCCGCTGGTGGTCCAGGGGCACGGGGCGCAGATGCTCGGCAAAATAGAACTCATGGTTGGGGAACTCAGCTATCTCGGGGTGCATGCGACCCTGCCGCGAGAGCACACCCGTGAAGTCGGTGCGGCGGTTCATCTGCTCGATGCGTATGAGCCGCTCGAAGAGCGAGTTGCGGCAGTCGGTGAGGCCAATGGCGTTGAGCTGCGGGTCGGTGACGGCCGACAGGCTGGCGTCTTGCTGCACCACGGCCGGCAACTGCTTGTAGTCTCCGATGAGGATGAACTTGTCGGGACGGGTCAGCAGTCCCACGATGTTGGGTTCAAGAATCTGGCTGGCCTCGTCGACGATGGCCAGATCGAAGTGCTTCAGGCTGAAGAGGTAGCTGCGGCCGAGCATGGTCGACGTGGTGCCGACGATGACCTGTGTGTCGAGTATCTTGCCCTTGATCTCTGCCAGCTTGCCATATTGCTCCAGGGCGTGGTCGAGCAGGTGGTCGCGGTAGCGCCGGTCGCAGGTGTACTCGTTGCCGATGCGCAGGAAGTCGATGCCGTTGTCGCAGAGCATGCCGCATATCTCGTCGACGGCACGGTTGGTATAGGCCATGAGCAGCACGTTCTTTCGCTTGCCGGCCGCTGGACAGGCTCCTCTGTTGTCGCCGGCAGGCGCAATGGTCTCCCTGACAAGATATTGCAGCGCCATGCTCGTCTTGCCCGTTCCCGGAGGTCCGATGAGCAGAAAATAGTCGTCGGCCTGCATGGCGCGCAAGATGATGTCGTCGTAAGAGGGGTTGTAGGCACGGCTCAGTGCGACGGCCGTGTTGCGCTGGGGCGCACGCTGCCCGAGCAGCAGCTGGCGTTTCCTGTCGTCGCCGCTGATGAGCTGCTGCAGGCTCCGCAGGGCTGCCGTGGCATTGCCCCCGGCTCCGGCGTGCTCGATGCACCACAACACCCGGTGGTCGCCCGATGTGTTGCGGCGTCCTGCCGCCTCGAAGATGTCGGGGTTTTGCTGGCCGTCGCTCAGGTGCACCGTCACCTGGTCGGAGCGTATCTCGGTAAGTGCGCCGCGGAAGAGCAGTGCCCGGCGGACGTCGGGCAGGGTGCCGTCGAGGTAGGGATAGAGGTAGACGGAGTCGCCCAGACGGAAGTTGGGCAGGAAGTCTTCGCCCTGGTCGGGCACGCTGAGGGTGATGGTGTCGTAGCCATTGTAGGACGACGACTGTTCCTTCTGGGTGATGTGCAGGCCCGTGTAGATGTTGCCCGTCTCCTTTTTCTCCGTGACAGGCATGTTCCAGAGGTCGGCTGCCGCATTGCCGGTGCCTTCCACCACACCCAGCCGACTGGCCAGCTGCTCGCGGTAGACGAAGTCGGCCATGTGGCAGAAATAGCTGTGGGTGACCGCATCCATGTCGTGCAGGGGCTCGGTGACCGCGCACAACTGCGGATAGAGCCAGTTGTTCCAGAGGTTCTCGTTGACGGGCTGAGTGCGCAGAGCGAGTGGCTGCAGCCGCCCGATGAGCGCGGCGAAACCTCCCTGGCGTGCCACGCTGACCTCCTGCGCCACAATCTGGTTGCGCAGGTTGACGGCCTCGTCAATGAGCTTGCGGTAGTAGGTGGCCCGTGGCAGACCTGCGGGCATGGCATACCGGGAGTAGAGCAGACGTCCGTCGATACTGTTGTAGGGCAGCGCGAAGTTGCGGCTCAGACACTCATAGTAGAGCAGCAGCTGCACGTAGTGGGGCTCCGTGAGCATGGTCCCGTGCGCTATGGAGTTGCCGCAGTCGATGGCGTAGTTCTTGCCCGACTTCTGTTCGACCAGCAACCGCAGGTCGGTCGTCATGAGGTCGATGCGTCCCTGGAGGCCCATCTGCTCGCACACGAAGCTCGGTTCAAGGATGGCCTTGTGCCGGTCGTAGGCCGACTGGAAGAGCATGTCGACCGCCTGGCGGATGTTTCTTGCCTGGAGCTGGGCCTCCTGATGGAAAGGCTCGCGCCTGTTGAGGTCCTCGCAGGTGCAGTATTCGAGTGCCTTCTCACGGAAATTGGTCTTGAAGGTCTCGCGCCAGTCGTAGTCGTCGCCCCGGTTGATGATGTCGTCAAGCGCACTTCCAGCGAAGTTTCCGACAAGGATGGCTTGCGAGTTGGCCTGTGGCTTCAGGCGGTTGACCGTGTAGACAAGCGGCGAGTGGCCGTAGGGCGTGAAGCAGGCGGCCAGCGAACTGACGTCGATGAGGAAGTCGGGCTCCACGATGACCTGCCGCACCTGTCGCAGATCGCTGTCGGGTTGTGCCGTCACGTCGATGAGGTTGACCTGTGACCCCTCGTGCAACAGACTGAAGAGATCGGTGAACTTGGCGTCGCTGCAGTCCAGGCGGAGTGTCTTCTCGTCGGCGTCTTGTGCCACCTCCACGGTCATGACGCGCCCCTTGGTCTGCCGCACAACGCCCCTCACGCAGCGGTAGTCGAGGTGCCGTTGTACCGTCTGCGGTTTGCGCGTCATGGGTATCTTGCCTATGAGCTCCGCGGGCATGTCGGTGTCGAACACCTTGGAGATGAAGACGGCCAGCGCACGGCAGTCCTGCAGCAGGGCGTCGCGGCTGAGTGGCTCCACGCTGTTGGAGTCGTGGCGCATCTTCTGGATGTCGAATGTGTCGGCTTGGCCAATGTGGTGCTGCTTGCAGAGCACGTCGACCTTTGTGAAGAGCGCCCCGATGGCGTCGGGCGTGCCGGCCAGGCCGGCGGCGCAGGCCAGCACCAGCGTCTCGTGCATCAGCTTGTTGCGTGTGGCGGGAGCCACCCCGTCGGCACAGGCTATGTAGGCCACGCGATGGAAAAGTTCGGCGGCGGTGATGTTGGAAGTCATGACAAAGTGGGGATTAAGATTGCTGGTGGTCGAGCTGCGCCTTCTCCCATTCGAGGAGGCGCCGCTTCAGGTCGCGCCCCCAGTGATACTCGCCGAGCGTGCCGTCGCTGTGGATCACCCTATGGCAGGGCACGAGCACGGCAATGGGGTTTTGCGCAATGGCGGTGGCTACGGCGCGCACGGCCGTCGGCTCGCCGATGGCCTCGGCCACCTGCCGGTAGGAGCGTGACTGGCCGAAGGGTATCTGCCGCAAGGCCTGCCATACGCGTATCTGGAAGGCCGTGCCCCGCAGGTCGAGCCGCAAGGGGTGGTCATCGTGTTCAAAGGCCACACGCTCCACAGTGTGGGCCATGGTGTCGTCTTGCGTGGTGGGTGTGTACTTGCCCCAGCGCTTGGCCAACTCGTGGATGGTCTCCAGGCGGTTGAAATCGAGAAACTGCAGGTCGCACACCCCATTACAGGTGCGCGCCACGATGATGTCGCCGAAAGGGCACTCGCTAAATCCGTATTCTATCAAGTCGCTCATGTATGCAAAGATAGTGGTTTCGAATTAAAAAGAAGACGGCAAGGGTTAAAATTTTCTTGCCGCGTTCCGGTATCATGCGGCTGCGAATTCGACGACGAACGACACGGCATAGCCCGGCAACCGCCTTTGTGACAACCGCAGGTCACCGCCCTGCCTGACCATCAGTTGGCGGGAGAGCGACAGGCCGATGCCGCTGCCATGCGTCTTGGTGGTGAAGAAGGGAACGAACAACTCGCGTTCCACCTCACGGCTGATGGGCATACCATTGTTGCTGACCATCAGACCGTCGTTCCACCTCAGGTCCACATCCTTTGCTCCTGCCTCAACGGCGTTTTTCAGAAGATTGACCATCACCTGCCTCAACATGCCCGGGTCGGCCGTCACCACACGTCCCGCCTGCAGTTGTACGTGCCAGTGGAGCTGGGGATAGAGCGGCTCGACGCTTGCCATAAAGTCGGACATGCAGACCTCTACGGGCGCAGGACTCTCCAGACTGCTCAACTTGCGATAGTTGGCGACAAACGTCGACAAACCGGCACTGGTGTCGTGGATGGCACGCAGCCCTTCCTCATAGGGAGACGCCTCACGGATGGCATTGTCCAGGTAGGCCTGGCTGATGCTGGCGATAGGCGTCATGGCATTCATGATCTCATGCGTGAGCACACGGGTGAGGCGCTGCCATGCATTGACCTCCCTGTCCGCACACAGTCGGCCCATGTCGTGACACATGTCATTGAGCGCCTGTTGCAGCGCCCTCTCGCCCGGCAACAGACCGCGCACAGGCAATGTGAACATGAAATCCTCATTGCGCACCGCCTCGCGCATGAGGTGGGCGCGATCCTTCAGTACCCTCTGGTGGTGCAGAAAGAGAGCCGTCACAGCGGCACCGACGGCCAAACCGATCCAGAACGTCATCCTTTCTTCATTTTAGCGTACAACGTCTGCCGCGTGATGCCCAGCAGCGAGGCGGCGCGGCTCACATTGCCATGGCAACGGTTGACCACCTTGCGCACATGCTCGGTCTCCACCTCCTCGAGCGACGACACCTCACGGCTGGCGTCGACGGCATCCCTGAGCGTATGCACCAGGTCAGTGTTGTCCCAGGGCTTGGTCACAAAGTCGGCCGCGCCGTCCTTCAGTCCTCTCACGGCGAGCTGTATGTCGGCATAGGCCGTCATCAGCACTACCGGCAGGTCGGGCTGCCGCTTGTGCAAGGTGCGCAGCCAGAAGAGTCCGTCTTGCCCCGTGTTGGCGCCAAGCGAAAAGTTCATGTCGAGCAGCACCACATCGGGATGCTCCTCCTCCAGCGCAGCAAGCAGCCTGTCGGGGCTCTGCAGGGTCACCACCCGCGTGAACACCGCAGCCATGCAAATCTTCACAGCCGTGAGGATGGCCGGGTTGTCATCCACCACGAGCAATGTTCCGTAATTGTCCATACGCTTGTCTTTTTTATGCCTGTTCTATGGCTGCAAAGTTAATCGGTTTCTGTCTAATAATCATACAAGGGTATGTGTGATTTTCATACAGTCGGCGTTTTTTCTCGTTTCTGTCAGCATATTGTGTCCGCCGAACGCGTAACTTTGCACCGTCAGATTGCAACATCCGGCACACTCGAAACGAACAAAAACATACCACAATCATGATAAAGATAGAAAACATCACAAAGACTTTTTGCACCGAAGAGGTGCAGACACTAGCCCTCAACGGCGTGAGCCTACAGGTGGAGGACGGCGAGTTTGTTGCCATCATGGGTCCCTCGGGCTGCGGCAAGTCAACGCTGCTCAGCATCCTGGGCCTGCTCGACAATCCCGACGAGGGACACTATTACCTCAACGGCGAGGAGGTGGGCCGCCTCAAGGAGCGCGAGCGCACGAAGTATCGCAAGGGGCGCATCGGCTTTGTCTTCCAGAGTTTCAACCTCATCGACGAACTGACGGTGGAGGAGAACATCGACCTGCAGCTCAAGTATATCGGCGTGCCCCGCAAGGAGCGTGCCGCGCAAGTGCTCGACGTGCTGCGCAAGGTGAAGCTCAGCCACCGCGCCAAGCACTATCCGCAGCAACTCTCCGGCGGCCAGCAACAGCGCACGGCCATCGCCCGCGCCGTGGTGGGCCATCCCAAACTGCTGCTGGCCGACGAGCCCACCGGCAACCTCGACTCGAAGAACGGCCAGGAGGTGATGGAGCTCCTCAAGCAACTCAACGCCGAGGGCACCACCATCGTCATGGTGACCCACTCGCTCCACGACGCCAAGATGGCCAACCGCATCATCAACCTCTTCGACGGACAAGTCGTCGACAATACTGAAGACGTTTTCTAAAATGAAATCACTCCTCTATCTCTTTCGCCGCTACAAGCTCTCAACTGTGCTCAACGTGCTCGGCCTGGCCGTGGCCGTGGCGGCCTTCTACCTGTTCATGACACAGGTGAAGTTCAACAAGACCTACAACAACTGCATCCCCGCAGCCGACCGCACCTACCGCCTGGAGATACAGTTCAAGCAAATCAACAACGGCAACTGGGGGGCCATGGTGCCGCGCCCCATCGAGGTGGCCCTCAAGAAAGACCCACGCGTAGAGCAGGTGCAGAGCCTGCTGACCTGGAGCAACACCATGGATGTGCTGGTCGACGAGCACGCGTTCTCTGTGCCACGCACCACGATGGGACTGCCCGGACCGCAGTTCTTCGGCACCAAGCTGGTCTGCGGCAGCATGGAGCAGTGGGGCGACTGCCAGCATGCCGTCCTCTCCAAGAGCACGGCCGAGCGCCTCTTCGGCAATGCGATGAACGCCCTGGGCAAACAACTCAAGGACAAGAATGGCGGCAACGACGGCTACCCGCTGACCGTGTGTGCCGTGTGTGAGGACATTCCCGACAACTGCACGCTGAAGAACGGCATCTTCGACTGCTACGGCCAGACGAACATCAGCAGCACGTCGGAATGGAGTTACGCCATCTTTGTGCGCCTCGACAAGGCTGAGAACCGCGAGGCAGTGAGAAAGTCGGTGATCCACGCGATGGCCGACATCTTCTCGCCCGGCACCTCCGATGCCGAGTTTGTCAAGGCGGTGGGCCTCGCCGTGCGCCTGACGCCCGTGACCGACATCTACTTCACCCAACTCTTGCCCGACGACAAGGGCAACAGCAACCTCGTCAACGTGCTCTTGGTCGGCGCCTTCTTCGTGCTCATCGTGGCACTGCTCAACATGACCAACTTCACCCTGGCCGAGACGCCGTTCCGCATGCGCGGCATCAACACCCGCAAGGTGATGGGGGCCAGCGTGGCCAGCCTGCGGTGGAGCATGGTGGCCGAGAACATGGTGCTGGGTGCCGTGGCGGTGGCGGTGGCCCTGCTGCTGGTGCTGGCCTTCGGGCGGTCGAGTTACTGCATGGGTCTGGTGTCGGGCGACATCCGTCTCGTGGCCCAGTGGCCGCTGGCCCTGACGAGCGCCGCACTGGGCATCGCCGTCAGTGCCGTGGCGGCCGTCTTCCCGGCGCTCTATGCCACGTCGTTTGCCCCGGCGCTGGTGCTCAAGGGCTCCTTTGGCCTGACACCCCGTGGCCGCCAGATGCGTGGCGCACTGCTCTTCGTGCAGTTTGTCATCGCCTTCGTGCTCGTCATCTATGTGGGCGTGATGAACAGTCAGTCGCACTACATCTACCAAGCCGACTATGGCTTCGACAAAGACCAGGTGGTCTTCGCCTCGCTGTCGCAGGAGGCCATGGGACAGAAAGGGGCCATCGGCGACGCTCTGAAGCAACTGGCCTGTGTGAAGAGCGTGGCCTTCGGCAGTTCGGAGCTGGGCGACAACGACCTGCTCATGCAATGGGGGCGCGGCTCAGACGAATACACCATGAGCATCACCGTGGTGCCTGTCGACGAGAACTACCTGACGACCATGGGGCTCACCATTGTGAAGGGCCGCAACTTCAACATCCATGACAGCCACGGTGCCTACATCCTCAACGAGGCGGCCATGAACAAGTATAAGTGGCTGCAGGTGGGCAAGCCCATCGGCATCAAAGGCGGATGGGATGACATGAACTACGACATCGTGGGCGTGTGCCGCAATTTCAAGCTCTACTCCATGCGCCAGGACAACGACGAGAAACCCGTGCTCTTCATGATCATGCCGCCCGAGATGCAGGAGGGATGGGGCGACCACTGCAAAAAGGTGTTTGTGCGCATCGACAAGAACTTCGACAAGTGGGAGGCGCGCCAGCAGATTGCCAGCACGCTCGCCAGCATCGACAAGCAGGGCACATGCGACTTCAGTTTCCTCGACGAGAAACTGCAGCAGACCTATGAGGAGGAGTTCCGCTTCATCAACCAGATCAAGGGCTTTGCCGTCGTCTGCATCTTCATCACGCTCATCGGCGTGTTCTGCCTGACGATGTTCGACACCGAATACCGGCGCAAGGAGATAGCCATCCGCAAGGTCATGGGCAGCAGCGTAGGTCAGGTGCTTGACCTCTTCGCCCGCAAACAGGTGGTGCCGCTCATCGGGGCTTTCATCATCGCCGCGCCCATCGGCTACATGCTCAGCGCATCATGGCTCCAGAGCTTTGCCGACCACACCCGCATCCTGTGGTGGATCTTCCCCCTGGCCTTCGTGCTGGTGTCGGCGGTGGTCCTGCTCACGGTCGTGGCGCAAAGCTGGCGAGTGGCCACCATGAACCCAGCCTACAGTCTGAAGACCGAATGACCGTTGGCGACCCAACAGGGCTCTCCGGCCGGCATCGGTCGTTTCAGGTTTCGGCATTCTTGATGACACAACGCTCCGTCTATCGGCATGTTTCATCTATGGTCAGCAAACAGCCATAAAAACACGATGTTTTTTCAGTTTAATGTCCATTTGCTTGGCACTTCGGCCACATTTCCGTAATTTTGCAGTGTATATTTACTAATTATTCATTTTATGAAAATCAGAAATGCAATCATCGCCATGATGTTGCTGGTGTGTGGCATGGCCCACGCACAACTGGCAAGCATGACAATCCCTGCCGACACGGCCTTCAGAGTCGGCAAGCTGGCCAACGGACTGACCTACTACATCCGCTACAACAACTGGCCTGAGCACCGTGCCAACTTCTACATCGCACAGAAGGTGGGCTCGCTGGAGGAGGAGGAAAGCCAGCGCGGACTGGCACACTTCCTCGAGCACATGGCCTTCAACGGCAGCGAGAACTTCAAGGGCAACGACCTCATAGAGTGGTGCCGCTCGAAGGGCATCGAGTTTGGAGGCGACCTCAACGCCTACACCGCCATCGACCAGACGGTCTACAATATCAACAACGTGCCCACTACCAGCCAGTCCACCATCGACTCCTGCCTGCTCATCCTGCGCGACTGGTCATGCGGACTGCTGCTTGAGCAGGACGAAATCGACAAGGAGCGCGGTGTCATCCACGAGGAGTGGCGCCTGCGCTCATCGGCAATGAGCCGCATGCTCGAGCGTAACCTGGAGAAACTCTATCCGGGCTCCAAGTACGGCAGACGCTTCCCCATCGGACTGATGGAGGTCATCGACAACTTCAAGCGCAAGGAGCTGGTGGACTACTACCACAAGTGGTATCACCCCGACCATCAGGGACTCATCATCATCGGTGACGTGAACGTGGATAAGGTGGAGGCCGAGATCAAGCGGCTCTTCGACGGCATCAAGAACCCTGCCGACGAGGCGCAACTGGTCGACGTGCAAGTGCCCGACAACGACAAGCCCATCGTAATCATCGACAAGGACAAAGAGCAGCAGTATCCCGGCGTGGAAGTGATGTTCAAGCACGAGGTGTTCCCCGACTCACTGAAGCAGTCGCCGGCCTACATCGTGGCCGAGTACTGCAAGAACGCCATGACACGCATGCTCAACGACCGCCTGAAGGAGGTGAAGCAGAAAGCCGACTGCCCCTTCGTGGACGCAGCAGTGACAGACCAGCGCTACATCTACTCGAAGACCAAGGACGCCTTCGACCTCAGCGTCACACCGAAGACCATGGAGCAGACATCCGATGCGCTCAAGGCTGCCTTCGTGGAGGTGCTCCGCGCCAGACAGTACGGCTTCACCGCCACCGAATACGCACGTTTCCAGCAAGACTACATGAGTTCGCTCGACAAGGACTACTCCAACAAGGACAAACGCCGCAACGGCACCTTCTATAAACAGGCGCTCGGCAATTTCCTCGACAACGAGGCTATGCCCAGCATCGAAACCGCCTACATGCTCATGAAGCAGCTGGCTCCCGTCATCCCCTTGGAGGCCATCAATGAGCTGATGAAAGAGCTGGTGAACGAGAGCGACACCAACATGGTCATCGTGAGCTTCAACAACGAGAAGGAAGGCAACGTCTATCCCACCGAGGAGCAGCTGCTCAAGGCCATCAGCGATGCACGTGCCACCAAGGTCGAAGCCTATGTGGACAACGTGAAGAACGAACCGCTCATCACCAACCTGCCCAAAGCCGGAACCATCAAGAAAGAGGTGAAGAGCAAGAAGTTCGACTATAGCATCATCACCCTCTCCAACGGCATCACCGTGCTTCTGAAGAAGACCGACCTGAAGAAAGACCAGGTCATCATGAGCGGATTCGGCGGCACGGGCGAGGCCGAATACGGACAGGCCGACGCTGCCAACCTCAAGGCCTTCGACGACGTGATCAGTGCCAGCGGACTGGGCAACTTCTCCATCAACGAGCTGCAGAAAGCACTCGCCGGAAAGATTGCCAACGCCAGCCTCACCATGGGACGCCGCATGAGCATCGACGGCAATTCCACACCCAAGGACGTGGAGACCATGCTGCAGCTCACCTATCTCTACTTCACCAACATCAAGAAGGATCCCGACTCCTACAACAACCTTATCCAGCAGTACAACGTCATGCTGAAGAACCGCGAACAGGCACCGGAGTACGCCCTCAGCGACTCGCTCACCGCAAGCGTCTACGACCACAGCTGGCGCCAGACACCTATGAAACTTGCCGACGTGCCCAACATCAACTATGACCGCATCCTGCAGATGGCCAAGGAGCGCACAGCCAATGCAGCCGGCTGGACCTTCGAAATCATCGGCAACTTCGACGAAGCCACCATTCGCCCCCTCATCTGCCAGTATCTCGGTGCACTGCCTGCCAAGGGAAAGGCTCCCAAGGCCGTGCGCGCCAGCGTGCCCACTACAAAGAACGTGGACTGCACCTTCGAGCGCAAGCAGGAGACACCCAAGGCCACAGCCTATAAGATATGGTTCAACTACACCATGCCTTACACGCTCGAGAACTCCATCCGCGCCGACATCGCCGGACAGGTGCTCTCCATGGTCTACCTCAAGCAGATCCGCGAGGAGGCCAGTGCTGCCTACACCTGCGGAGCCAGTGCTCGCATGAGCATCGCCGAGGACGGCTTCCGTCTGGCACAGCTCCTGGCCTACTGCCCCATGAAGCCCGAGAAGAAGGATGTGGCTATGGATATCATGGAACAGGCTGTGAAGGACCTCACCGTGAAGTGCGACAAGGAGATGCTCGACAAAGTGAAGACGCTCATGCTCAAGCAGTTTGACGACAACGCCAAGACCAACAGCTTCTGGAACAACATCGTCTACACAGACTATGCCCTCCACCTCGACGACTACACCGACTACAAGAGTCTGGTGGAGAAGCAGACCCCCGAGACCGTGGTGGCCTTCATGAAGGAGATGATGAAGAACGCCAACAAGGTGAACGTGGTGATGCTGCCGCAAGAGTAAACCGAACCTGTAGCGCCCTCACTCAGCAAGGGCCCAATACCACAATAACCAGCCCAGGGTAAGCCAATGCAAAAGCGGCCTGCCCTGGGCTCTTTGTTTTTAGCCGGGATAATTCGCTTAAGTTTCGGATTTACACTGCGTGAGCCGATGCGGGCTGAAAGCCCAGCAATTACCTAGCCCAGGGCCGCTCGGCGACGAAGGAGA
>CAVIOP010000085.1:0-11892 GCA_963644485.1 bacterium
CTATAAGAGCTTTGGCTCCAAAAATGATATATTTGAAACCCTTTACCTGCTCTAGCCGATGGATAAAAGCATCCATGGAGCTCTCAGATTTTGTGAGTTCCACAGATCGGTATTGGTTCCAAAAATTCTCATCTCTCATCTGTGCATTTGCCTCACGCTTTTCCTTAGCTTTACCTTTAAAAAGTTGGTTGGACAACTCATCGAAAGCATAGTCGCTCAAGCGCGTTGTCCGAATGACCACTGCTTTAGTGAGAAATTTCATAAGCGACATCTCTACCATCATGTCATCGACACTCAAAGCCCATTCACCATTAGGCAACAGAGTATATTCTTGAGTGATTTTCAAGTTGTCCACAAAGTTGACATCGCTTCGTTTAGGTATAGTAAGGTTACACTTCTTCACATGCAGTGAGGAATCAGCGAGAATATAGAGCTCGCCTCTAAATCCGAAATCCTGCTGATTGTTGGGCATGAACTCTAAATGATAGCAGAGGTCATGATCCACATAGACAGTGTCTTGGATATAATATCTGTAAAACGAAATGGCGTCTTTTCCTATAGGCGAAGTGAAAGGATACTGCAACAATCGGACCTGATCGTCGTAGATGTTCACATCCGTGAATACATCTTTCGTAGCAACAGTGATGATGTCGCCCGTCTGGATAAGTTGGCTGATGCCTTGAGAGTTTTCGCCCTGTATAATATCCTTTTCCGTCTTTGGATTTTTCCGGTAAAGATGCTGCGAGACTGTTTCGTTGACAATCAAGGGCAAGATGAGCTTATTGTTGTATGGGCACATTTCCACTTGATTGAGCATCCACTTGTGTTTGCCGATGAAACCCGAGTCGATGTCAACACTCG
Organism: bacterium; assembly: GCA_963644485.1. Lineage (GTDB taxonomy): Bacteria > Bacteroidota > Bacteroidia > Bacteroidales > Bacteroidaceae > Prevotella. Next base: position 862 of record CAVIOP010000085.1, read on the forward strand.
AGATATCATTGATAGCCGTTGTCAGTTTTTGGTACTTAGTGTATTGGTAATAATCATGGTTTTGCAGGTCTGTTCGCTTCTTGGCGGCAATGACCCGTCGCATCAACTCTACCGCAGGATTGTTTTTTCTGGAGTAGCGTGCGCGCTTAGACTTGACAATGACCTCACCCAGCACTTTTGTCTCAGGTTTTAATTTCACATTGAGCAACGATGGCGTGTTTGCAGTGATATCAATAACCTTCGACTTGTATCCTAAGGCTGATATCACAAGCGTCCAACCCTCATGCCGTGCGATGGTATATTCACCACTAATATTTCCGCTTACTGCTACCTGATGATTCTTGTAAGAAGCACTTGGATACAAGATGGTGTCTCCTGTTTGTGCATCGATCACAACACCATGAATCTGTGCCTTGATACTTACCACAAGCATCAAGAACACTAGCGTCGCATAAATCCTGAACCTTTTCATGTTTTTCCTATCAGATATCTTACATTTATACAAACCGGGTAGAATAGCCCTTAGAGCAATTGGTTGAGGTCTGTAATGACCTTGTCCGGAATGGCCTCGTCATATATAGTATCAGTCCAACCTTCTCCTTTAAACCATGTAGCCTTGCAGCCAGCTTTTTGCGCGGGTTCTATATCTTTATAAAAGCTATCACCCACGACCATCACCTCTTCAGGTTTCAGTCCTAACTTTTCTACGCCCAAAGAGAAAATGCGCGAGTCAGGCTTGCGTATTCCAACAACTGCAGATTCTACAACATCCTGAAAGAGATGGTCGAGCCCAAACTCTTGTAACACTACATGAATGTTGCCATAGAAATTGCTGACCAAGACCATTGGATATTTCTCTAGAAGCTTCTCCAACACTTCCCGACTGTGGTCAGTGATGTGCTTAACGTTGGTATAAAGCTCTTCCAACACCGCTTCATGCTTTTCTCTTAGCATCTGCTCATCGGCATCCCATGCCTCTTTTACGCACAGATACTCCATCTCAAGTCTAATCTTGATACTCAGTGTCTTGTGGAAATTATAGCTGGTTTGAATGATTGGATTGCGTCCTAAAGTACGCTCTGCATAAACATAAGCGTCACGAAACTGTTGCTCCGAGACTGGAACCATCTGATGCTGATAGGCATGCCACAACTTTTTGCCCCAATGACATCCTTCTGTATCGAGGGTTCCGCCGTAATCAAAAATATAACCTTTTATCATTTTTCTTTTCTTTAAAAACCATTATAGGATTACCTTCTTTAATCTAAAGTCTCCATTTTTTGTGCCATTTCCTGGCACAATATCTCATGGCATTTATGCATGCGGATATAGAGAAGATTGAGCACTATAATCTCAAAGAATAAATAAATCCATGGACCAATGATGTCATGCGTGATGCTTCCCATAATGCAAGTGATGTAGATGGATATTGCACGGCTATTGAAAGTCAAAAGATTGGTGAAAGGCATTAGGGGACGGCTACCTTTCAAAAACTCTAGGCGAATGGGTTCCAGTTGTGTTTTATTGTGCTTCAGTGTTGCCGTGTTCCAAAGAGAGAAGAACAACTGAAAATTTGGTGTTCGTTTCTCTTGGCTTCTGCAGTAATTGGAGTAGAAATAATAATAAAGCTTTTCAAACCAATCCTTCATTCCCAAACTTTCAAACTTGGCCCGCTGCTGCACATAATTATCAAGCTCCGAACCGCTCTTTCCTTTGAGAAAGAACAGGTGTATCTGGCGATAATAATCGGACAAAGAACTTTGTGGTGAATGGCAGACTACGCCAGCTATGATGGCCAACGCCCATATCCATATGCCCCAATTGATGTCTGTTCCCGGGATGTGTTGCCCCATCAATCGGACTGCGATGCCTACGTAAATACAAAAGAACCAAACATCGCCAGAAAATCCATCCAATACACGCCCCAACAATGTCTTCTTTCCGCTCAAGCGCGCCATCTGTCCATCTGTGGAATCGCAAAAGTTAGCCAACATTAGCAAGATGATTCCGTACACATTATAAATCAATTCTGTATGGGAAAACATCCAGCCCGCACCAATGCCAAGAAATATAGAAACAATAGTGATAACATTAGGATGAATGTTCAACTTGTTCCAAAGCAAAGCAAACACCAATCCTATGGGACGTGTGAAATGCACATCCAACCATTCCTCTGTATCTTCAGACTTAAATGAAGCCTGTAACAATTCTTTAAATGTTGCCATTCAATCTTAAAATTCTGTTTTATGATATGAAATTAATGTATTCCTTTTTTCTTATCATTTCCATTCGTTATTCACTACGTAATCAGCAATTGCTTCTGCTGCGGCCTCCCTACAACGGGAAAAACTGGGCCAATCGTTGAAATCAATGATGAAGAAATGACCATTTTTATCAATAATGGCATCTCCTCCAAACACATCGACACCTATAAGGCGGCTAACTTTGATGGCTTCACGATGCAAGTCCTCATGACAGAATACGTAATGATGGGCCACTCCATTGCGCTTTTCGTCCCCAAACTTACTGATACCGTCATCACTTGGGTAGAAACACTTGAAAAACCTCTCGCCAACTCCATAAAACTTCACTAAGTCGCCAGGCATATGCGTACTTATCACCAGATCATTGATGCCACGCTTCCTAAAATCCCGCTCAGTCTGAGCCAATGTTTCTTCATCCTTGCAATACACCACATCGAACTTCGATTGAGCAGCCTCATCGCCACGCTTCAACCAATATCCATGGTCTCCTGTCAACGGAGGCATGGCTATGTTGTGTTGCCTCATCAACCGGTCCAGTATGGAACGACGACAATTGAGCACGCCGTTTGGGTCATTCAATACTCGACTTCTACCATTGTTTTTTTTGCCAACCAAGATATTTAAAACCTCCGGCAAACGAGACATAGACAAATAAACATCAGCATCAATGGGATCTCTTGCAAAGACTTGTTCGTCGACCATCAAAATGTCTTCAGCAAGTTGCAACTTGTTACTTATCATCTCGCAACTTCGCTTCAGAATGGCCGTGTCATTCTCTACTGCGTTGGGTGAGAACCTGTCATCTCGTCGTATAGCCAAATATTTCATTACGCCAACTCGTTTAATGTTAAGCGTTTTCGCTCAAGAAATCTTCAGCTTTCTTGATGTCACTGGCATGGTCTATATCGAGCACTTTGGAAAAAGCATACGCTTTGAGTTTACGGCCGTCACGTATCAAGCCACGCTGGAAGTTTCGCATGCGACTTTCGCCTCGCTTCATACAATTCTCCAATGTCTGCAAGGCAGAAGGGGCCAATCCATATATGCCGCCAGAAATGAAGCTGCAGTTCATGTCATTGCTGTCATAGAAGCCTGTGACGGTCATGTCGTCATCGGTACCAATGTAAAGAGGCTTTTCGTCATCGATATAGCTGGTGACACCCATCAGCCCGTCACCATCGTGCTTCAAGACATCTTCGAACGCTTTCACATACTCTTGAAATTCGTTCTCCCTAAATATAGTATCAACGGTGGTCAGTACAAACGGTGCGTCTCCAAGGAGCTCTCGAAGTTCGTAGAATGAATGCATCGAACTGGGAGTGTTGCGCACCTTAAACTGCAAAGGTACTGGCTGCCCCTGCAATCCTTGACTTTGCAGGTCAAGGAGGTGTTGCCTCACCACGGGGTTCCTGTCATTACAAATAGCAACTATTTCTTCTGCACCATTCTGCATAAACACCCGAATAAGGCGATCTATCAAATGTTCGCCGTGTACTTTCACCATAGGTTTGGGGGCGTTGATGCCCTCCGCCGCTAAACGTGATCCTTCACCAGCGGCTATTATAGCATACTTCATGTGTACTCCTCTGCTCTAATATTATGTACAAAGGTAATGATAATCACTGACAAACAGAAAAATTTTGAGGATAATTAAGTTTTCTGTATGTTATAGGAAGCATTTTCTGAGAATTATCTTCACTTGCTTTCCTTCACCAGCTCCTTGCACAGGTTACGTTGCAACACATGGGCATCGAGTACGGACATTTCGCTATCCATGATAGCAAATGCCAGCAAGTGTCCATTAGGCGCTTCACAATACCCCGCTAAAGAGCTAATGCCATAGGGATGTGATAGTGTGCCTGTCTTCACACGAAGTTTTCCATTCAGTTCGGGCCCGGCCAACAAGCGGCACGCCGTACCATCAATCCCTGAGAGAGAGAGGAATTTCTTCAACTTACCATAGATATTCTTATCTCCATAACCATATTTGAGGATATCAACCAAAGTCTTTGCAGAAAGACGATTGTATCTGCATAGGCCACAGCCATCATGTATGACAATCTTTGAATTCATTTCCTTTATGTTCTCCCTCAGAAATTTCCTTAAGTAGGCCACCCCAGCCTTATGAGCCGAATCATTGGCGTTACAATAATTTCCAATCGTGTACAACATAGCCGTAGCTCTTGTGTTCGAACTGTTTTTCCACATACGTTCGACCACTCTGTCTATGCTGCGGATATAATGGCCGACCCGCTGAGAGCCATGGGTAAGTTTTCCAATGACAGCAGCATTATCTTTTACTCTAATGCCCTGTGACCTAAGAGTTGATAGCAAGGCTCTTCCGATGCGGTTCGCGCCCTGATACAAAAGGCCATACTTTGAACGTTCCAAATCCCAAGGATACCAATGCTGCTCAGCCTGAATAGGTTCACTGAGCACTAGGTCAAGTACAACATCTCCATCTATGTCTTTCACGCCATTACGGCGGAGCGACCTGACCAGGAACTTCATGTCATCCTGCGAAAATTGAGGATCCAAGCTTCCTTTGAAGATTACTGACCCATGCAAAGTGTCTTGTTTGATTTTTCCTTTGATGTAAAGCGACGTATCATAAAAATATTTTGTCCCGAGCAAATGATATCCTGCAACGCCAGAGAGCAACTTCATGCATGAAGCAGATGGAATCGGCTCGTTTTCATTGAACGCATACACCATCTTGTCCGCTGTCAAATCGTACACACAAAGTCCAAACCGCCCGCTCACACGTGGCTTGTGGACAAATTCATTCAGACGCTGTTTGAGGTTGACATCGACAGGAATTCCCGTGTCAGCCTGAACATGTGAGGCTAATTTATCTTGCTGGTCGTTGCCCTTGCAACCTGTTATGGCAGGCATCAGTATCAACCCCAATACGACAAATAGGAAAAGGCAACCGTGTCTGAGAATATTTTTCATTTCATTTTATGGATTTTCGCAACATCCTGGCAAACAAGTCTACTTGCAACATATTGTGCAGCCTTCCTATTACGACAAGGATGGTTCCGGCCTTTATAAGCTTTTATTGCAAAAATAGCTTTTTCCCTCGAAACCAACAAATGTTTCAAGCCTTTTTAGTAACTTTGCCCCTACAACATACGGAAAGTAAAACAAATTAAGAAATGAAATCATTCCTTACTTTAATTACCGGGTGCCTCTTAGCTATTGGCACCACAACAGCCAACGCTATGACGAGCAACAAGAAAACCGTGAATCTAAAGTTCATCGAGACTAGTGATATCCACGGAAGTTTTTTCCCTTACGATTTCATCAACCGAAAGCCTAAGGCCGGTTCCTTAGCCCGTGTGGCTACATATGTCAAGCAATTACGCAAGCAATACGGAAAGAACTTGATTCTTTTGGACAATGGGGACATTCTACAAGGGCAACCAGTCAGCTACTACTCCAACTATGTTGACACAATACACACCAACATTGCAGCCGATGTCATCAATTATTTGAATTATGACGCAGAAACCATTGGCAACCACGATGTAGAAACTGGGCATAGCGTCTACGACAAATGGATTAAGGAAGTTCGTTGCCCCATGCTGGGAGCCAACGTTATTGACACCCGGACAGGAGCGCCCTATCTGAAACCTTACACAATCTTGAAGAGGGATGGAGTTCGAATTGCTATCATTGGCATGCTCACGCCAGCCATCCCCAATTGGCTGGGCGAAAATCTTTGGAGCGGGCTGCGTTTTGACGAGATGGTAGCCTGTGCGCGCAAGTGGGTGCACATTGTCAAAGAGACTGAAAAAGCTGATGTGATCATCGGACTTTTTCATTCTGGCAAAGAAGGTGGCATTACTACCACCGACTATCAGGAAGACGCCTCACTGGCAATAGCCAAGGAAGTTTCAGGTTTTGATATTGTCTTTTACGGCCACGACCATACTCGCTTCAGTGGTATCGTAACCGACAGCGAAGGTAAGGAAGTGTTGTGCCTTGACCCGGCCAATAACGCTATGGCAGTAGCCGAGGCTGACCTGCAACTGGAAAAGAAGAATGGAAAATGGGCAGTAAGCAGACAAAATGGAAAGCTTACGGACATTACTAACCTCCCGGTCGACAGTGACTTCGTAAACCATTTTAAGGATTACAACGAGACCGTAAAATACTATGCGGACCAGGTAATCGGAACTTTTGAAAACACCATATCCACACGCGACTGCTATTTTGGAAACTCGGCGTTCAACGACTTAATCCTTAATTTGGAACTCAACATCTCTAAAGCAGAAATTGCCTTCAATGCCCCAGTTTCGTTTGATGTGGCTATACAAAAAGGTCCTGTTCGTGTGGCTGATATGTTCAACCTATACAAATATGAGAACCAATTGTTTGTCATGCGCCTCTCTGGCAAAGAAATTCGCAACGCCCTCGAGATGAGCTATGACCTTTGGATGAACACCATGACTAGCCCGAATGATCACTTGTTGCTACTCGACAACCATACGCTTGACGATCAGCAACGCCTTGGTTTCAAGAACTTCTCATTCAATTTTGATGCTGCGGCAGGCATTGACTATGAAGTGGATGTCTGCAAACCTAACGGCCAAAAAGTGAGAGTCTTGCAAATGAGCAATGGCGAACCTTTCGATGAGAACAAATATTATAAGGTGGCTGTCAATAGCTATCGCGCCAACGGTGGAGGCGAATTGCTCACGCTTGGAGCCGGCATTCCCAAGGACAGCCTGAACGACCGCATCATTTGGCGCTCGCAGCATGACCTCCGGCACTATCTCATGGAAGAAATTAAGCGAATGGGTACACTCAATCCCAAGCCAAATCACAACTGGAAAGTCATCCCAACAGCCTGGACGGACGAGGCGGCCAAGCGCGATCGCGAGCTATTGTTCCACTGATATAGTTTATGAGTCATCATGAAAACCTATTTTTTCATATTCTCAAAGAACAACATACTCTTGGAGCATCAGTCTGACGGGACGTTCACCATACCTTGCTCCGAGGATGTGCCAATACAAGTCCATCCATGGACCCACGTACTCAACATCACGCCTATGGATGACCACACTCCTGTAAAGACCCTACGGGTAGACGACCCGCAAAACATAACCCCCACTGATGAGAAACTTTTAAAGAATGGTTGGTCTTTCATGTCATTGCGCGAGTCTTTCTTCCACATTCCAGAGCCTTTATATTTCAAAGGCGGGAAGTGTGAGGAGCTGCTCTATTGGGACCAAAACACACAGTTCTGTGGTGTTTGTGGAGCCCCCATGAAGATGTCAACCGATATTTCCAAACGATGCACTCAGTGTGGCAAGGAAGTCTGGCCACAACTTGCCACAGCCGTCATCGTACTCATCAGACGTGGTGACGAGGCTCTTCTAGTCCACGCCCGCAACTTTGCTTCCGATTTCTTCGGTCTAGTGGCTGGCTTTGTAGAAACTGGAGAGACCCTGGAGGATGCCGTCCACAGAGAAGTGATGGAAGAGACGGGGCTGACTATCAAAAATCTTACCTACTTCGGATCTCAACCCTGGCCCTACCCCTGTGGTCTCATGATTGGCTTCACCGCCGATTATGATTCAGGCAATGTGCACCTGCAGAAATCCGAATTGTCTAAGGGGAAATGGTTCAGGTATGACCAATTGCCACGTATACCGCCCAAACTATCCATAGCGCGACGCATCATTGATGATTGGCTTAAAGGTTATGGCGTAATCTCCACACAAAAATAGAAAAGACTACGGAAACTCTCATTCAAAGGCACCCCCGCTGTACTCTGCCCTCTTGACAACAACAGAATGTAACTAACGAAACGCTATTTTAGTCAGTGTGATTTAATATTTGTTGTTTTATTGCCATTGTTTCATATTATTTCCGTATCTTTGCCTCAAACAAACACATTGTCTAAAGACAAGATGAAATGAGTTCAACCACACAAATATCACATGGGTAGGTATAAAATTGTATATTTGTTACTTTGGGCAGTCTTTCTGTCCGCTTGTGGCGGAGGAGTTAAGAAGGATGCTTCGCAGCAAGACGAGATTGACTCCATTCCGATGCTGGTCTTGCAGATTCAAAAGTGTTCGAAGCTCTACACTTCTGAGTATCAGTTGCACAAAATTGTAACCTATGACGACACGATGTCTGTCAAAGGCAAATTGTTTCATCAGTCTTTCAAAATCAACTTGCCTTTAGGAAAGCGCCGGATAGCCATCCCTGTCAAGGCCAATGTCAAGGCTTATGTTGATTTTGGTGATTTTTCAGAGAAAAACGTGAAAAAACATGGCAACAAAATAGAGATTATCCTGCCTGACCCAGAGGTAGTGCTAACCGCTACGCAAATCGACCATGATGGAGTAAGGCAAAAGGTGTCGTTCTTCAGAAAAGACTTTTCAGATGAGGAAATCACGCGCATCCAACAACAAGGGCGAGATGCTATCATCAAGTCAATGCCCCGTCTTGGAATTATAGAAAATGCTCGACAAAATGCAGCCAATCAAATAATCCCCATCATAGAACAACTAGGCTATCGGCCCGAGGATGTGACTATCACGTTCCGCAAGCGATTTACCATCAGCGACATACCTAGTCTAATAAAACAAACAGAAACATGAAGCAGCTCTCTCGAAAGATACTACATGCGGCCATCACCAAAATTGCCATTGCCCTTGTAGGATTTGCGTTTGTTGTCGGGCTGGCCATGTATGTATCATGGCTGATGAAGGATAACCAAGTGTCTATCGGACACACAGATCACATCGGCATCACATCTGTGCAGGTGGATAAGATAAAAAGCATCGGTCAATGGGAGTTCCTCTCCATAGCAGATGAGGAGTTGGTCGACACGGTTCGCCATGGTTTTTTCGGCGATTCCGAATTGGCACGCATCTATTACGGTACCTTGCGTCTGGGCATCGATATGCGCCAGGTGAAAGAGGGGTGGATACTGATGGACCATGACACGGTGGTAGTGACCTTGCCTGCCATCCAGTTGTTGGATGACAAATTCCTTGACGAAGCACGTACCAAGACCTTTTATGAGGAGGGAAAGTGGACGGAGAATGATAAGGAAGCCCTCAGACACAGGGCCTGTGAGGCGATGAAGCGACGATGCTTGACGGCTGACAATGTAAGCCATGCGCAGCAAAACGCCAAGAAGCAATTTGAGAGTCTGCTGAAAGCTATGGACTTTCCTTTCATAAAGGTGCGCTTTCAAGAATAATCAAGCACAAACACATGGAAACACTTAACACATTTTTTGCATCCCTCAGTGGACTTCTATGGGGATGGCCTATGATAGTACTTTTACTGGGTACTCACATTTTTCTTACCGTTCGCCTTCATTTCCCGCAACTGAAAATCTTTACAGCCATACGGCTTTCCGTGAAACGTGACCAGGATGCTTCTGGCGATGTTTCGCAGTTTGGGGCCTTAGCCACAGCACTCGCAGCAACCATTGGTACGGGAAACATTGTCGGTGTGGCTACAGCAGTTGCCCTGGGCGGTCCAGGAGCAGTGTTTTGGTGTTGGCTGACTGGCGTATTCGGCATAGCCACCAAATATGCTGAGGGTTTACTAGCCATCAAGTACCGTGAAGTGACCTCGGATGGCCGGATGTTGGGAGGACCAATGTATGCTCTTGAAAAGGGGTTGGGTTGGAAATGGATGGCGGTGCTTTTTTCCCTGTTCACGGCTTGTGCATCGTTTGGTATCGGCAACACTGTTCAGGCTAATGCTATTGCGACTATTGCTCAAAGCACGTATGGTGTGTCGCCCACAATAGTCGGGCTTGTGGTGTGCGGCCTTGCTGGCGCTGTCATTCTTGGCGGTGTCAAGAGCATTGCTAAGGTGTGCAGCATGTTGGTGCCGTTCATGGCCTTGTTTTATGTTGCAGGTTGTGTTTACATATTGTTCGTCAACGGCCACTTTCTATGGCCGGCCATCAAGTTGATTGTCACATCAGCCTTTACCCCACAGGCTGCTGGAGGTGGCTTTGTGGGCTCGTCGGTCATGTTAGCTGCACGCTACGGCATTGCGCGCGGCCTCTTTTCCAACGAGTCGGGGTTGGGGTCGGCTCCCATTGTGGCTGCTGCTGCTCGTACGCGCAATCCAGTTAGACAGGCCTTGGTTTCGAGTACAGGTACGTTCTGGGACACAGTCGTCATATGTGCCCTCACAGGATTGGTCGTCGTGAGCAGTGTCCTGGCGTATCCGGACATCTCTTATTCGGATGGTGCGGTATTGACGAAACTTGCCTTTGGCAAGATTCCCTATGTAGGTACGCCACTATTGAGTTTCGGACTGCTTACGTTCGCATTCAGCACCATTTTGGGTTGGAGCTATTATGGGGAGCGTGCTGTAGAATATTTAAAGGGAAAGCGTTGGATGAAAATTTATCGCGTACTTTATATTGTAGCTGTATTTGTTGGCAGTGTGGTCAGCTTGGACATTGTGTGGAATGTTTCCGATTGTATGAATGCACTGATGGCCATCCCCAATCTCATTTCACTTCTGCTTCTGAATGGCATTTTGGTGCACGAAACACGTAAGTATCTGTGGCGTAACCGCTTGGATCGTGAGATGTAATTCGTATTATTGACCTATAGTACAGACGTGGTTCGCGTTCATTGCCTTCAAATACAAACAGGATCATAAACCGTTTCGAACATTCTCCCAGGCAACGAAGCCGATGGTTTTAGGCTGTCAAGAAAGCGGACAATATATATGCTGAAAATGGGCTTGAAAGTCAGCAACCGGT
>CAVIOP010000086.1:0-11873 GCA_963644485.1 bacterium
GTATAAGCACCACCGGAGCCAACTCTTTTCGATTAGGGGGGCTTACTTTTCAAAAGACAAAGCCCGAAGCACGGTTTTACGACGCTTCGGGCTGGATATTTATGCTCTTTTGAGTTTTACCGGACAGCAATAAATAATATATTAACAAGTTTTAAAACACTATTCAAACTTGTTAACAAAAGTTACATTCTGTCAAGATCAAGACCATTTTGCTTGCATTTTCACCGGAATTTCATAAATTTGCGACGTGTTTTTCATAGTATTAGATTTAAGGTTAACAAGGTTGGAGTACAGCGGTACTCCTTTTTTTATGCCTACATCTAATGTCCTGCCAGCCATCCTGTAGGCTAGCTACCTGTTCTCACACTTCGATCACCTCACCGTCGTAAGCAAAGCTGAACCCCTCGGGCAAACGGGCACTGGCCTCATCAAAGAGGCCAATCTCATGAGTCATGTGGATGAAGAAGGTGCGCTCGGCCCCTACCCTACGCGAGAACGCTATGGCCTCGTCTACCAGCATATGACTATGGTGCTCCTTGTCCCAGCGCAGGGCGTTGACCACCAGTGTCTTCACACCATTCAGACTACCATATTCATCATCGGCCATCGTCTTCATATCTGTGATATAGGCCAGGTCGCCAAAGCGATAGCCGAGGACGGGCAGCTTGTCGTGCATCACGCCAACAGGTTCCACATCCACATCGCCGATGCGCAACGGCTCGTGCCTGTGAATCACATGGAGGTTCAGCTTCGGCACACCTGGATAGAGATGGTGCACGAAGCAATAGGGGAAATTGTGCATCACGGACTTCACCGTAACACTATTGGCATAGATGTCAATGTCTCCAAACTTGCAGAAAGGGCGCAAGTCATCAAGGCCGCCCACATGATCGTAATGGGCATGGGTCAGGAGCACTCCATCAATACGGCGGAAAGGAAGCGGCATGAGTTGCATGCGGATGTCGGGCCCGCAGTCGATGAGGATACGTGTCCGCTCGGTCTCGAGCAGTGCAGCGGTGCGATAACGCTTGTCACGCGGATCGCGGCTCTTGCATACCGCACACTTGCAACCATTGACCGGGACACCTGTGGAGGTGCCCGTCCCAAGGAAAGTCAGCCGTCTCATCGTCATACCACATTCACTTCAGGAAGCAGCTCCAGCCCGAAACGTTCCTTGACATCCGCCTGCACAGCGTGCATCAGCGCAACGATGTCTGTTCCCTTGGCACCACCATGGTTGACAAGCACCAGAGCTTGCTTGTCGTACACTCCAGCGGGGCCCAGGGACTTGCCTTTCCAGCCACACTGGTCAATCATCCATCCAGCAGGAATTTTGTAGTGTCCCTCCCCCACATCGAAGTAGCGCAAGTCGGGATGAGAGCTCTTCAGACGGCCGAACGTCAGTTCATCCACAATAGGGTTCATGAAAAACGAGCCCGCATTGCCCGTCACCTCGGGATCGGGAAGCTTGGCACGGCGAATGTCGATGATTACGCTACGCAGTTGTCGGGCGGTCAGTTGACCGGTAGCTATGCCACGACGTTCCAATTCCGCACGTATGTTGCCATAATCGAGATCGGGTGCGAAAACCTTGGAGAGCCTATAGCTGACTGACACGATGACAAACCTGTCTTTCCACTCGTGTTTGAAACGGCTCTGACGGTAACTGTAACCGCAGTCCTCGGCCTTCATGACGACAGTTTTGCCCGTTCCGAGCTCCACGGCTTCCACATCGACAATGATGTCCTTGGCCTCAGCACCGTACGCCCCGATATTCTGCACGGCAGAAGCACCACACTCACCAGGAATCAAACTCAGGTTCTCCATACCGTACCATCCATGCTCCACGGCATAGGCCACGACATCGTCGAATGTTGTCCCAGCCCAGCAACGCAGCACCACCTCAGAGGCGCTCTCCTGCTCCACCCGCACATCAAAACGCTTCTCAGGGGTAATCACCAAGCCGGGAAAGTCACGCGTCAAGAGTAGGTTGCTGCCGCCACCGAGCAGCAAGTAAGGCGTCGTTTGCAACCGACGGTCGAGCGAAATGGCCCGTGCATCGGCTTCGTTCTGGTAGACTAACAACTCGTCGCACCGCTGGTCGATGCCGAACGTGTTGTGCTTGAGCAGTGAAGCATTTGTAAATGTCTGCATGTCCTAACTGTTGAATTTCACAAGTTTCCACTCGTTCCGCACCTTACGAAACGACAACTCTATCTCCATACCGTTGGCGATGCCGCGGATGATGAACGTTTTTCGGTTGGTCTCCTTGTATGTCTGCCCGTAGATGATGTTGTAGATGATGCCACGGGGAATCAGTGCCGGCTTGAAATCAGGCCACTGTTCGGGCATGATGACACCCGAGATCTGTGAGAAATCATCATCGGGATCCGGCGCAGTAAACTCCACCTCACTGGCCATACTACTCACCTGGAAGGCGGAGTCGGCGGCAAATTGATGGTAGAACTTCAAAAACGAAGCGTTCTTGTTCTGGTAGAGGGGCTTATAGTTCATCGAGGTAAGCATCCATTCGCCTTGCAGGCGGTCGAACACAAACTGCTGCACCGTCTTGCGGCTGAAGAAGATCTTCTCGACTGCAACATGATTGACAGATGTATCCTTGAGCAAAGACTTCTGCCTGTCATTGTCGAATATGAGCGTGTAATAGCCCTGGCGCAAGAAGAAATGCTCCATCTTCCATTGTGACCGGGCGACTTTCTTCTCGAGCTTCCCATTGCGATAGACTGGCAAAGGGAAAACGATGCGCTTCATCTGCAACTTTCGATTGGCTGCAAAATTAAAAACAAAGTCATCAAACAGTTCATCGGCAGCCTTGGGCATGGGCGTCTCGGCTATCAGACTCTCGGCGGAATCCTGAGTCAATGTGTCAGCGACCAACGTGTCGGAATTCACGGTGTCGGCTGTTGTCGGTTTCCGGTCAGTGCAACCACAGGGCACCACCATCGTTAGCAAGAGCAAAAAGAAAACAATAATTACAATTCTCTTTCTCATAAAATCATTCATAAACCGGGGCAAAATTACACATATTTTTTTATATAGCTCTGCTTTTTCAAATAAAAGTTTGTAACTTTGCAAACCGAAAAAGGTTAATGTAAAGATGATGTTAACAGACAAGATAGACCAACTTCTCAAAGAAGTGTCCACTCTCTCTGCGAAGAACGCAGAGGATGTAGAGCAGCTCAGACTGAAATATCTAAGCAAGAAAGGTGAAATCAATGCCATCATTGCCGATTTCCGCAATGTGGCCAAGGAGCAAAAACGCGAACTGGGCATCAAAATCAACGAGCTGAAAACAGCCGCCACAGAGAAGATCAACGCTCTGCGCGAGCAGGTGGAGACCACCGAGACTGGTTCGGAAAGCCTTGACCTCACACGCACAGCCTACCCCGTGGCACTGGGAACGCGCCATCCGCTGACGCTTGTCCGAAACGAGATTATAGACATCTTCCAGCGCATGGGCTTCACGCTCTTTCAGGGACCGGAAATCGATGACGACAAGCACGTGTTCACCATGCTCAACTTCGCAGCCGACCATCCTGCACGCGACATGCAGGACACGTTCTTCATCTCACAGAACCCTAACGACGTGACCAAGAATGTGCTGCTCCGCTCACACACCTCGGGCGACGAGGCTCACTATATGGAAACCCATGAACCGCCAATCCGCGTGCTCTGTCCAGGCCGTGTTTACCGCAACGAGGCCATCTCAGCTCGTGCCCATTGTTTCTTCCATCAGGTGGAAGGTCTCTATGTCGACAAGGGCGTAAGCTTCACCGACCTGAAGCAGGTATTGCTCACCTTTGCCCGCGAGATGTTCGGTCCCGACACCAAAATCCGTCTTCGCCCCAGCTTCTTCCCGTTCACTGAGCCCAGCGCTGAGATGGACATCTCCTGCACAATCTGCGGAGGCAAGGGCTGCAATTTCTGCAAGCACACCGGATGGGTGGAGATATTGGGTTGCGGCATGGTCGACCCACACGACTTGGCCGCCTGCAACATCGATCCCGAAGTCTACACAGGTTATGCCTTCGGCATGGGTGTGGAGCGCATTGCCAACTTGAAGTATGGCGTCAATGATCTCCGTCTCTTCTCGGAGAACGACACTCGTTTCCTCGAACAATTCCAGAGTGCATATTAAGCGACGATAAAAACTTTACCGAACACCAAACAAATTCACCATACGCAGAAAGGCGCAACACGATGTTGCGCCTTTCTGTGTATGGTGACAGGAAGAAACGTGCGTAGGCAGCACAAGCCGGCTGCACCCGTCGGCTACTTCAGCAAATCTGGACGCAACCGCTTGGTGCGCTCCATGGCCTGATCCATCTCCCACTGCTTGATCTTGGCCTCATTACCCGACAACAAAATATCGGGTACACGCCACCCCTTGTATTCGGCAGGACGGGTGTAGATGGGAGCAGACAACAGGTCATCCTGGAAACAGTCGGACAGGGCACTCTGATCATCGCTGATCACACCAGGAACCAACCGTACCACAGCATCGGCAATGCAGGCTGCTGCCAGCTCGCCACCCGTCAGCACATAGTCGCCCACGCTGATCTCGCGGGTAATGAGATGCTCGCGGATGCGCTGGTCAATGCCCTTATAGTGTCCGCAGAGGATGATGAGGTTCTTCTGCAAGCTCATGCCGTTGGCTATCTTCTGGTCAAACCGTTCGCCGTCGGGTGTCACATATATCACATCGTCATAGTCGCGCTCGGCCTTCAAGGCACTGATGGCCCTATCAATAGGTTCACACTGCATCACCATGCCAGCAAAACCTCCATAAGGATAATCGTCCACACGGCGCCACTTGTCACGTGTGTAGTCGCGCAGGTTGTGCAAATGAATTTCGGCCAAGCCCTTCTTTTGGGCACGGGCCAGGATGCTCTCGTTGACAAAGCCCTCCAACATCTCGGGCAAAACGGTTATAATGTCTATTCTCATATTGGTTGCAAAGTTACAAAAAAATATGTGTATCCGCCCTCGGTTTAAGCACAAAAGCCGACAGACACGCCCCACGTCACATGGCAGGCGGCCTGCATCGGGCAGCCTTACGCTCGGTAGCCAATGACCGGAACGACTGATTATCCAAACCGTTTTATGAATTCGTCTTCAGAAATGATGGGAATGTTGAGTTGGCGGGCCTTCTGGTTCTTGCTACTGGTGGAGGTCACATCATTGTTGATGAGAAATGAGGTCGACTTACTCACCGAACCCGTCACCTTGCCACCCTGTGCCTCGATGTAAGCCTTGAGCTCATTGCGGTTCTTGTAGTGGTGTACGTCGCCGGTGACCACAAAGACAAGGGCTTTGCACTTGTCACCTGTCGCCGCCGTCGACGTCTGTTCTACAGTGAGCACATCAAGCAACCGTCTGACCATCGCCTGGTGCTCCTCTTGAGTAAACCACGCCACAAACGACTTGGCCTTCTCGGGTCCAATGCCTGGCAGCAGAGCCAACGTCTCCTCTGCCCGAGGGGCAAAAAGACTGGGCGCTTGCGACTTCCCCTCTGCCAAGACGATCAACTCTTGCAAGGGATAAGCCGACAAAAGGCGGTTGCAAACGTCCTGACCACACAGGGGAATGGACAAAGCGTAGAGTAAGCGGCGTGCCTCCACACGACGCGACCGCTCCACCGACTGGCAGATATTGGCAGCCGACTTCTCACCAAATCCTTCCAATCCGGCTATCTCCACCGCGTGCTTGGGCAGGCTGAATATATCGGCATAATCGCGAATCCAGCCCAGATTGATAAACTTCTGCAAGGTCTGCTCAGAGATGCCGTCCACATTGACGCCCTGCTTCGACACAAACCGCGCGAACTTCTTGAGTTGTTTGGCGGGACAGGCCCCATTGGTGCAGTGAAGAGTCTTCGTTCCGCTGGATGGACTTACAGCCACCTCAGTCGTCGCTCCACACACAGGACACTGGCTGGGAATGTGGAACACGCCCGCAGTCTGACGCACCTTGATGACCTTCGGAATAATCTTGTTGGCCTTGATGACCTCCAGTTCTGACCCCTTGCCTCCGATACCCAACCGCTCACACTCGCTGATATTGCACAGGGAGGCACGCTTCACCGTGGTGCCCTCAAGCTCCACAGGGCGGAACACGGCAACGGGCGAGATGGTCGATGCCGCACAACTCCACTCGATATGGTCGAGCTCGGTCGACGCACTCTCGTCAGCCCACTTGAAGGCGTAGCCGGCACGGGTAGCGTGATGCCCCGTGACGGAGCCCGTGGCAGCGTAAGCCACATCGTCATAGGCAATAACCAGCCCGTCCACAGGATAGGGATTTTCGCGCTTGGTGACCTTCTCCGTCCATCGGTCAATCACCTTATTAATATTGTCTAACGTAGGATTGTCTATACACTCATGTTCCACCGTCCCCAATCCTACCTTCCGAAGCCAGTCCATACGGGCTCCCCAGCCACCAATCTCCTCATCGGCATGTACGAGGGTGAAGGGAATCCAGCGGATGTGGCGTAGCGCCACCTCATGCGGATCCTTCAGGGACAACGAGCCGGAGGCCAGGTTGCGGGGATTGGCATATTCCTCTTCACTCTCCAGGTTGAACCGCTCAAAGTCCTCATAAGAGATGACGGCCTCTCCTCGAACCACGACATGGCCGTCGGCCTTGATGCTTGGCGGAATACCGTCGATGGCTGAAGCCAAATGGGTAATGTTCGTTCCGATATGCCCGTCGCCACGTGTCACCACCTTAGTCAGCTTCCCTTCGTCATAAGTCACGACCAGAGTCAGGCCGTCCAGCTTCCATGAAAGCCAGATGGATCTACCCTCGGCCCATTTCACCAGGTCGGCAGGCTGCTTGGTTTTCGCCAGCGAAAGGGCGGAAAACTCATGTGCCTCCTTCTTGCCCACGGTGGTGTCTGCTGACACCTGATGAGTGGGTGAGTCGGGCAGGACAACACCCGTCAGGTCCTCCAGCTGCTTCAGTTGGTCGAACTTGGCGTCCCATTCATAATCGGTCATTATTTCCCCACGACCATTATAATATGCGTCGGAAGCCCGGTTGAGCTCTCCGACAAGTTGTATCATCTGCTCTGTAATGTCCATATTCATGATGATTTGACATCTTATTTGTAGTATCTGCTTATTTGTAGTATCTGCCACAAATGCAGCCACAAACTTACAAAAAAATCTTCGGAACTATCGCCTTTGAAATAAAGAATGTTCGCACAAAAACATTTTTAGCACATTATCCGAATGAATGTAACATTTCCACTTATTTTTCTTTCTTGCTCCTGCCTTTTTGCTTAACTTTGCATGTAAAACAGCAAAACACTTGCGCATGAACATCATAGTAAGCAAAGAAATCGAGCAAGCCTGCCCTACGTTTGTGGGGGCTTGTTTGGAAGCTACGGTCAAGAACACACCCTATGACGAGGCGCTATGGACTGAAATCAAGTCACTGGGTGACCACTACCGCACATTTCTGACCACCGATACCGTGAAGGAACTGCCCGGCATCGCAGCCACACGACGCGTCTACCGCGCCTGCGGCAAGGATCCGTCGCGCTACCGCCCTGCCTCTGAGGCGCTTATACGCAGGCAGTTGCAAGGCAAAAGCCTCTACCAGATTGATACGCTCGTGGACCTCATCAACCTCGGAAGTATCGCCTACGGATACAGCATCGGCGGTTTCGATGCCGACAAGTTCGCAGGCGACACGCTGACCTTGGGCATTGGCCAGGAGGGCGAGCCCTATGAGGGCATTGGCCGAGGCACTATCAACATTGCCGGACTGCCCGTCTATCGCGATGCCAAGGGTGGTGTGGGGACTCCCACCTCCGACAATGAGCGCACCAAGATAACACTTGATACCACACACCTCGTCGTGCTCATCAATGGCTACGACGGTGACGAGGAGCATGTGCGCAACAATGCAGAATATTTACAGCAGTTGCTGCGCAAGTACGCGCAGAGCGACGGCGGCACTTACCACCTCTATCAATAAGCGCCTTCCACAACCTTTTCCACAAACCCATAACACAACATAACACAACATAACGCATGATAATAGGAATAGACGTTGGCATCAGCACCACCAAAATCGTGGGCATCGAGAACGGCAAGGTAATATCACCCATACGCATCAAGGCTACCGACCCCGTGACATCACTCTATGGAGCATTCGGAAAATACCTCTACGACAACCACATCAAGTTGCAAGACATAGAGCATGTGATGATCACTGGCGTAGGAGCGGCCTACATCAACGCTCCCATCTACGGGCTGCCCACCGACAAGGCTGAGGAGTTCATCGCCAACGGCCTCGGCGCCCGCTATGAGACCGGTCTCAGCCGCATGCTCGTGGTGTCGATGGGAACAGGTACCAGTCTCGTGCAGTGTGACGGCAATGACATCCGTCATATCGGTGGCATAGGCCTGGGCGGCGGAACGCTCATGGGCATGAGCCGCATCATGCTGCAAACCGATGACATCAAGCAGATTGTTGCACTGGCCAACGAAGGCAACTTAGCCAACATCGACGTACAGATCGGAGACATAAGCCCCAACCCCTTGCCTGGACTTCCCAAGAATGTCACGGCCTCACTCTTCGGCAACGCCAAAAGCGACGCCAGCCGTGAAGACATGGCATTGGGAATCATCACCACCGTGCTGCAGACCATTGGGTCGAGCTGCATCCTCGCCTCACTCAACTCGGGCATCCGCGAATATGTGCTCATAGGCAACCTGACCCTGCTGCCGCAGTGCCAACGGGTGTTCCCTGCCATGGAGAAGCTCTACAATGTGCGCTTCATCATCCCCACCTATTCAGAGTATTGCACGGCCATCGGTGCAGCACTGAGCTATCAGACGGCACTGTAGTCACAACAAAACCTAAAAAAAACAAAACATAACAGACAACCATGAACTTAAGAACGATTGGGCTGGCGGCATTGACTCTCGCCTCTACAGCCGCACGCGCACAAGGCACAGCGGCCGACTACAAACGGGCCTACGGACTCTATGACAAGTTCCAACAGAAGAACGTCACCCACTGGGCGCATGACATCGGATGGCAAGACTCATCAGCCGTCCTGCACTATTACATCGAGACACAGGATGGAAGACGTTATATAACATACGATGCAACGTCGGGGATCAGCAAGACCTACAACTCCGAGAAAGAAATGAAGGATGCGTTGGGCATCCACGAACGCCGCAATCCTTGGGAACAACGCCGCAGCGACGATCCTTTCCGTCATCCGCAACGCCACTGGATGGAGACCGACAACGAACAGGACCAGCGTGTGGTGGCCTCGCCCGACGGAAAACTCGACGCATGGATCGAGAGCAACAACGTCTATGTGCATGAGGTGGGCAAGCCCTACTCCGAAAAGCACGCTCTGACGCAAGACGGCACCATCGGACGCTTCTACAGTTCTAATATTTACTGGAGCCCCGACTCGCGCAAGCTCTTCGTCTGCAAGCGCAACAACGTCGAGAAGCGTTACGTATACTACGTGGAATCTTCGCCCGCCGACCAGGAACAGCCCATCCTTCACAAGCAGGAATACGCCAAGCCCGGTGACGAGTTGACACAACACTGGCCTGTTATCATATCCCTCACCCTGTCCGACTCGGCCGCAACAGCCTCCAACAAACAAGGCTCACTGCTTGAAGGCATGGTCGTGAAAAAGGTGGAGGCAGATGCCCACGCCGTGGAAAACCAATACAGTCTCGACTGGTTCCAGTGGACACCCGACAGCCGCGAAGTGACCATGGAGTACAACCAGCGTGGACACCAGCTCTATCAGATGCTGGCCATGAGTGCTGCGACGGGCGCTCTGCGGACCGTCGTGGAGGAACGTTCCAACACGTTCGTCAACTACTCACGCCTTTGGAGGCAGTTTATCAACGACGGCAAGCAACTCCTCTGGACATCGGAGCGCGACAACTGGAACCACATATATCTCTACGATGTGCAGCCTGACAAGAAAGGGCGCATCGCCAAGCCCCGCCAAGTCACCAAGGGCGACTGGTTTGTGCGTCGTGTGGAGAGCGTCGACGAGCAGAACCGCATCATCTATTTCGCCGCCTCGGGCGTCAACAAGGACGAAGACCCCTATCTCATCCATTACTACAAGATCGGGTTCGACGGAAAAGGCATGACCTGCCTCACACCGGCAGAGGGCAACCACTCTGTGGTGTTCTCCCCCGACATGAAATACCTGGTCGACACATACAGTAAGGTAGACACGCCCCCTATTACCGAACTGCGCAGCGTAGACGACGGCCACCTCATCAAGACCCTGGAGACGGCCGACATATCCAAGCTGAAAGCCAACGGCTGGGTGGCTCCCGAAGTGTTCAAGGCCAAGGGACGCGACGGACTGACCGACATGTGGGGCATCATCCAGCGTCCCACCAACTTCGACCCAGCGAAGAAGTATCCCGTCATCGAGTACATCTATGCCGGACCCGGCGACGCCTACACTCCCAAGAGCTTCAGCTCCTACAACTGGAGCATGACAGCACTGGCAGAGCTGGGCTTCATCGTCGTGCAGCTCGACGCCATGGGCACCAGCTACCGCGGAAAGAAATTTGAGGAGATCTGCTACAAGAACCTCAAGGACGCCGGCTTCCCCGACCGCGAGTTGTGGATCAAGGCTGCAGCAGCCAAGTATCCCTACATGGACGCCGACAACGTGGGAATCTTCGGAGCCTCAGCAGGTGGACAGGAGTCAACGACTGCCGTCCTGTTGCATGGCGACTTCTACAAGGCAGCCTACAGCTCCTGCGGATGCCACGACAACCGTATGGACAAAATCTGGTGGAACGAGCAATGGATGGGCTGGCCCATCGACTCAAGCTACGTGGAGTGCAGCAACGTCTATAACGCCCACAAGCTGGAGCGTCCGCTCATGCTTGTCGTCGGAGAGCTCGACGACAACGTCGATCCCTCGAGCACCTACCAAGTGGTCAACGCCCTGGAGAAGGCCGGAAAGGACTTCGACTTGGTCGTGTTACCAGGCGTCCACCACACCATGGGCGAGCAGTTTGGCGAGCACAAGCGCTACGATTTCTTCGTCAAGAACCTGCTCCATGTCAATCCGCCCAAGTGGTCGGAAGTGAAGTGACGACAGGCCACACACGAAAACCCAGACATCTCATCAAGGCTGAAGCCCCCAACGGGCCTCAGCCTTTTTTGTGCGCGGCAAGTGGCTCTTTTTTCTAAGAATCTGACACGAGAGCAGATAGCCGACCGCTCGGGCGTGGCCGTCAGCAACATCACCCGATTTGAGCAAAAGGGATTGATCTCTCTGAAAAACCTAATCGGCATAGCCTTGGCTTTGGGATACACCTCTGAGATCAAAGGTGTCTTCTCACAACCGAAGTACTCCACCATGGAGGTACTGCAACAAATCAAACGTAACGCCAACAAGAAAAAAGCTTATCGCCCATGAAAAAGATCAACTCTCTGTCAGTGAAATATCCCCGATTAAATTCCACGCGTTCTTATTCTCCGCACGCCCTACATCGGCTTGATGGTCTTCTCGATGAATGCAATCTCATCGGCAGTGAGCGAATACTTCTCGTAGAGTTGCTGGTCGATGTCCTCAACAGGCTGGCTCCAGTCGATATCGGACTGGGAGGTGAAGGCTTGGAGGGGGAAAAACTACCTGTCTCCCTATGATAGGGCAGCAACTTCCTTACTTAACACCTGCTTAATAAAAGCATTGATGGACATACCCGCCTTACTGGCAAGCATGGCAATCTGCCGATGCACATCAGGGCTTATTCGGACATTCAAGGTTCCACTATAGTTTTCTGTGGTTGGATGCCCTCTGCTTCGCAATAAGCCAAATAGTCGTTGAC
>CAVIOP010000087.1:0-11843 GCA_963644485.1 bacterium
CAAATCCCTTATACTCAAAGTCGGAATCAACATGCATCTTGAACAAAAATTCCGTGGTTGCTGGTTTTGGCTACTATCGAGTTGATGGCCAGCAAGTTATCCTTCTTGTAGAAGATGATGACAAGCAACGACCTGTTTATATTACCACCTACTAAAGGTCTTTTTTAAGTTATCCTGTATCTCCTATATATACGCAAGAGCTTCTAAAGAAGTTTGAACAGAAAGCAAGGAGATACTGGATAACTCCTTAAACACATACAATCCTATAAAACTTTTTAGAGACAACACGACCATGAAACAGCACAAGACCTATTGGCTCAGAAGCCTTACCACCATATTATTTCTCTTTGCCTCGCTTCTCTCGCTTCATGCCGCTGAGAACGACAGCATCGGTTACTTCATGAAGATCGTGGGGAAGTTCAACCATGTGTTTCCACAAGAAAAGCTATACCTTCACCTCGACAACACAGGCTATTTCCTAGACGAGACCATTTGGTTCAAGGTCTATCAGGTATGCAGCAACAACGACTCGCTGGGCGGACGCAGCAACATAGCCTATGTGGAGCTTTACAATGCCAACGGACAAATGGAAAAACAAATCAAAGTGAAACTGAATCATGGCGTGGGCATCGGGCAAATCAAGCTCGACGACATCCTGCGCGGTGGGTTCTTTGAGATCCGCGCCTACACCCGCTACATGCTCAACTGGGGCAAGGACGCGATCTTCTCCCGCACCATTCCCATCTTCGAGAAGCCCAAGACCGAGGGCGACTACAGCAGTCCAAGGCTTTGGACGCCCAAGGCGACCGACGTGCCCACCAATCGCGAAAAGCCCGAAGGACTGGAAAAGAACATCAATGCGAAGTTTTATCCTGAGGGCGGCCACCTCATCAAGGGTTTCAAAAGCCGACTGGCCTTCGAACTGTTCGACCGACAGGGGCAACGGCTGCAAGCTGCCTGCACGCTGAAACAGGGCGACCAAACGCTGATGCGCACACAGACCAACGGCGACGGACGAGGCGTGGTCTTCATCACCCCCGGCGACACGCCCTGCACCCTCTCGGTGGTGTGTGAGGATGGGCACAGCGCCAACATCGCGCTGCCCGCCGCCGAGGCATCGGGCGTGGCGCTCAGCGTGGACATGACGCAAAAGAAAGACAACATACCCGTGCAACTGTCGGCCACACCCGACTGGCAGGGACAGACCGTGGGCGTGACGCTGATGAACAACGGCAAGATCTACTTCTGCGAGGAGCACACGCTGGGCGGCAAGCCCACCAGCCTCTCGTTGTCACGCCGAGAGATGAAGGAAGGCGTGTCGCAGCTGACCGTCATCGACGAGCACGGACAGATCCTCGCCACACGCATGCTGTTTGTCTATCCCCTCACCAAGATGGCGCCCATCAGCCTCTCGGTGGACAGCGTGGAAGGACGCATCGTCAGGCTCTCGGCCCAGACATTGCCCAACACCACCTTCTCGCTCGCCGTGAGAGACGCCGGCAACCAGATCAGTGGTTGGGACCAGAACGCCGCCTCGTGGCTCATGCTCAGCAGCGACCTGAAGGGCTACATCCGCCATGCGGCCTACTACCTCGAGAGCGACGACGCCGACCATCGACAAGCCGCCGACCTGCTGATGCTCGTGCAGGGCTGGCGACGCTACGACTTCCAGATGATGGAGGGCAAGAAAAACTTCGCCTTCGACTATCCCATCGAAAGACGGATGATCCTCAACGGACAGATCTATCCCACCAAGAAGAAACAGCCCGTGGAGGGCATAGACCTCACACTGGCACTCAACAGTTATGATGGTGATGCCCTTGTGGGGCACGCCACGACCGACAGCCATGGACGCTACCGCTTCACCATGCCCGACTGCTGGGGCAATGGCTGGAACATGTATGTGAAGACGAGCAAGGAAGACAAGTTCCTGAACTACTACATCGGTGTGAACCGCAACTTCTCGCCCAAGCTCCGTACTTATGACCCGCAAGAGTTGCAACCCCTGCAGTTGCCCGTGCCGCCCATCAACCTGCAGACCGCCATCGACCGCGGTGACCTCACGCTGAGCACCGACGGCGTGCGTGTGTTGCAACAGGTGACCGTGACGGCCAAGCGCCGCCAGGGCAAATACTTCTGGGAGAACTATGAGGGCACCCTGCGGACCGCCGACCTCGTCTACCGACCGGGCGACGAGGTGGACCAGCTGCTCGACAAGGGACAGGCCATGCCCACGCTGATCGAATACCTCAAGGGCAAGAACCCGCTGCTCGCCGGCAGCGACAACGTGTCGGGCTACGTGCCCTACACCAACACCATCAACAACTACTACGACAACGGACTGAGCTACGGGCGTCGACCCATCATGTGGTATGTCAACAACCACTTCGCCTGTGCTACGGGAGTGACGAAAAGGATCAAGAAACCCGACAGCGCCGACGAGCTGGAAAGCAACACCTACGGGGGCATGGTGTCCTACGCCTTCCCGTTCTATATGGATGAGGTCAGCAAGGTGCTCATCAAGACAACGGGTTCGAACATCAACGACCAGTATGCAGAGATGGCAGGCAACAATGCCGTCAAGATTTTTGTCTACCGCAACTCACAAGGCCAATACTACAACAAAAAGACGAAGGGCCTGCGCACCACCTGGTTTCGCGGCCTCGTCAATCCTGAAGTCTATGAGGATACCGAACTGGTCGGGATCATCCCCGACCAAGACTTCCGTCGCACGCTCCTCTGGGAGCCCAACCTGACGACGGATGCTGACGGCAAGGTATCGTTCCAAGTCTTAGTCAACAGCACCTGCCACGAGATTTACTATTCGGCTGAAGGCATCACACCCGATGGCCGCGCGGTCGTTTCCCAATAGTGCCATTCACAAGAATCATACGCATCCATACCGGATGCAGCCCACGCTCACCATGAACAACCTAACGAAAATCATATATCTCCTGGCCTTCTTGCTGATGGCCACGAACCTGTCGGCACAAGACGAAAGCATCAAAAACCGCTTGACCGACGCGCCAATACAGGAAAAGGTGTATCTGCACCTCGACAACAACGGCTACTTTCTTGGCGACACGATATGGTACAAGTCGTATGTGGTGAAGGCCGACGACCTCACTCCAACCGACATGAGCCGTATTGTCTACGTGGAACTGGTGTCGCCCGACGGCTTTGTGGTGGAGCGCCAGCAGCTCATTGTGTCGCCCGACGGTTATGGGCATGGCAACTTTGCGCTCTCCGACTCGCTCTATTCGGGCTACTATGAGCTGCGGGCCTACACGCGGTGGATGCTCAACTTCAACGTCACCGAGCATCCTTACAACCGCATCTATCGGGAAGAATTCTACAACAAACAGATGGCCAAGGATTTCTTTCGCGACTACGGCTGCGTCTACTCGCGTGTCATCCCTATCTATGAGAAGCCGGATCAGGCAGGAGACTATAGCCTTAAGAACATCATTCCTCGCCCACGGCAACGCGCCCTGCCAGTGGCCAAGCCGCAGCTGAACGTAGCATTCTTCCCAGAAGGCGGCAACCGCATTGTGGGCACCACGCAACGCATCGCCTTCGAGGCCACCAACGAGTTGGGAGAAGCAGTGAACCTGACTGGCACCATCGGGCAGCAGCCTATCACCGCGGACTATATGGGGCGAGGCGTGTTTACCATTAACGGCAACAATCCAACCGAGAAAGCAACGTTTGTCTACAAAGGAAAAACGTATTCGTTTGAACTGCCGAAAGCCGAAAGCAAAGGCGTAGCGTTGTCGCTGATGCGGAACACAGTGCAAGTGAAGGCCGCAGGACTTACCGTTTCTTCGCTGTCGGCTGCCGTGTTGTGCCGTGGCCAACTGAAAGAATACCAGCAACTGACACTCGATGCTACAGGTGCTGCCACATGGAACATCGACCTCGACAAGTTGCCAACGGGCGTATGCAATCTGGTGGTGATGGATAATCAGAGTCAAGTATTGGCAGACCGACTGTTCTTTGTAAATCACCACGACTGCGACTCTCGGAAAATCCAAGTGGAAGGGCTCAAAAAGGAATATGCACCCTACGAGCCCGTCCACCTGCAAATCAAAGTTCCGGAGGACGTAAAGACCATAAGTCTGGCCGTGAGAGACAATGGGGAGGACATGCCTACGTATGACACAGGCAACATCCTTACCGACTTGTTGCTCACAAGCGACCTCAAGGGGTTTGTCGCCAAGCCCGATTACTATTTCGAATCGGACGATAGCCTTCACCAAGCGCGTCTCGACCTGCTGCTCATGGTGCAAGGCTGGCGGCGCTACGACGTCAAGGAGCTCTTGGCGGCCAAGCCACTGCGCTACAAGCCAGAGACGGCTATGACCGTGGAGGGCAATGTCTACCCTTCCGTGCAGTTCAACCCCATCGAGCCCGAGGAGATACCTTGGTGGAAGATGGGTATCTTCGGATGGACCGTCGACGCCATCATGGACAGCGGCGAACAAGGGGAGTTCGGCGAATACTCCAAGAAGATCGAA
Organism: bacterium; assembly: GCA_963644485.1. Classification (GTDB taxonomy): domain Bacteria; phylum Bacteroidota; class Bacteroidia; order Bacteroidales; family Bacteroidaceae; genus Prevotella. Next base: position 4,518 of record CAVIOP010000087.1, read on the forward strand.
AAGGGTGAGGGCATGGGCTACCTGGCCAACCAGGAGAAGCCCGAAGGCGAACGCGATGATCGCGCGACACAACGGGCCGACGTGGTCGCCAACACCGAAACCTTTGGAAACAACGACCAAGAGACGCAAGCCACCAACCAGTCGGACCCTGAGCAGGGCGTCAACCATGGTGGACTGCGCAAGGAGGTGACCATCAAGGGCGAGCTGGTGCTGGGCACCGACGTGTGGCAGATCGAGCAGCAGACCGACCATGGGGGCCACTTCGCCTTCAGCGTCGAGCCGTTCTACGGCGACGCCACGCTCATGATGGGCGCCTATGGCGACAAACAAGACAAAAGGAAAAAGAATAAAAAGAAGGACGATTATGACCTGTTTGACGAAGACGCATGGCCCGACTACTATGTCAAGCGCGACCTGTTCTATCCGGTCTTCGCCTCAAAATACTCATTCTACCAGACCCACCAACCGGGACTCAGCGTGACGCCAGCCGAAGATGAGGCCGACTCACTGGTCGACGACGGCACCGACCTGGCCGAGGTAAGCGTTAAAGCGCGCCGCCGCAAAAGCAAGCACGCCATCAACTGGAACAAACCAGCTTGCCAATACGATGCCATTGAGCTATACAATTTGTTGACAGACTATGGGCTGTCATACGGCAAGGTCAACTTCCGCCGACTGCCCTTGCAGATGAGCATGATGCTCATGGGCAACTACAATGCCGATCGCATGTTCCTCGTCGACGCCCGCTTCGACCGTTACCTCTTCTATCGCACCTACGCCCCCGACGAAGCCGCCTCGCAGGCCACGCCCACCACACGAAGCAACTGGGCCATCTACAAGGACACGAAGCTCAAACGCCTGCAGACGGCGAAGTTCTACACCGACTTCAGTCTGCGCCAAGACAGCCATCCGGAGATGAACAGCCAGAGCGCTGATGTAGTGGTGGATTTCGACACCATGCCCCAAGACGCCACCCGATACACCATGCGCGACAGGCGCATCATCCTGCATGGCTTCAACATGCCCGACGACTTCTACCATCCCAACTACAGCCGCAAGCCCCTGCCCAGTCACAAGGACTACCGACGCACGCTCTACTGGAACCCCAACCTGAAGCTCAACGGCAACGGCACGGAGGTCGACTTCTACAACGGGAGCAACAGCGCCACGCTGACCGTCAGCGGCGCTGCCGTCGGCACAAGCGGTCCTTGCGCCACGGGTGTTGTCGTAGGAAAAGAATAAAGAAAGGTAAATACGTGCTCAATGCTTCCATCCGTACCACAGGATGACAGCAAAGCACAGCAAGGGGATGACAAACGAATAGTTGACGCTCGACAACCCGAGAATTTCCGTCTGACAATCCATGATGGCGGCCTGGACGGGCGGTATAACGCTGCCCCCCAATATGCTCATCACCAAACCAGCGCCGGCAAACTTTACATTGTCGCGGACACCTGTCAGAGCGATGCCGTAAATGGTGGGGAACATCAGGCTCATACATCCCGACACAGCCACCAGGCACCACAAGCCTATCCTACCATCAACAAAGATGACGCCCAACAGGCAAACGATAGCAGCCAAGGCCAACAACGCCAATAAGCGGCCCGCCTCAACAAACTTCAAGAAATAAGTGCATACGAACCGACCGACAGCAAACAGAGCCAAGGCACCCAAATAATAATAGGTGGTGACCTGCTGGGCCGCCGACTCGGTTATGCCCTCCATATCGGCAAAGACGTGGTGGCCATAATACATAATGTAAGCCCAACACACCGTCTGGGCACCCACATAGAAGAACTGTGCTATCACGCCCTGCCGATAGGTCTTCATGCGCAGCAGTTGACCGAACGCCTTACATATGCCTTTCTGGTCACCGTCACCGACCGCCTTGGGCATACGTGTCAGCATGATGGCCACAAGCAAAACCAAAACGATGGTGCCAATATAGAGATAAGGTCGCACCAGAATGTCGAGATCGTGGGCCTTGATGGCATCAAAGCGCAGCGGATCGGTCACCAGGAGTTGCGCTCTTGTTGCGCCATCAGTGGTATCGAGACTGCCCGACACATAGGTCAAGGCGATGAAAGCACCCGTGAGCGCACCCACAGGGTTAAACGCCTGAGCAAAGTTGAGCCGTCGGGTGCCCGTCTCCTCGCTCCCCATGGCATAGACATAGGGATTGCAACTGGTCTCAAGAAACGACAAGCCACAAGTCATCACAAAGTAAGCGGGGAGGAAAGCTACAAACATTCCTGTGGCCTTGGCAGGCACAAAGGCCAGTGCACCAGCCGCATAGAGTGCCAAACCTGTCATTACTCCTGCCTTGAAGGAGTAGCGCTGGATAAACAACGCAGCAGGGAGAGCCATACAGAAATAGCCCAAATAGAAAGCCACCTGCACCAAACTACTCTCAAACTTGCTAATCTGGAAGATAAGGCCAAACGACTTCACCATCGGATTCGTCACATCATTGGCAAATCCCCACATGGCAAAACAAATGGTAATCATGGCAAGAGGCAGGAGAAAACTTTTCCCGTCCTTCCTGAACAATCCGTCTTGGTTGCGACTCATAGATAGAATTATTTTTAGCAAATGTAACACAAAATGCCAAGATGACCAAATAAAATGTGTACTTTTGCAATAACAACCAACTGGCAGACAAGCCCTAAAGACACATTGAAATGAAAAAACTCTTGTCGCTCCCGCCCAATCTTGTGGGATGCTTCCACGACATAACAGGCTATCCCGAAGAAGAATGGTTCTGCACCCATGACCCCATCGGCCACAAGTTGGGCTCGGGAGGCGGATCAGCCAACTTGCTCATGGAATACTGGAAAGCCCATGGGAAGAAAGACGGCGAGCAACTGCTGTTGCTCCATGCAGGCGGACAGAGCCGGCGATTGCCTGCCTATGCTCCATCGGGCAAGATTCTGATGCCCGTTCCCGTGTTTCGCTGGGAACGCGGGCAACGTCTCTCGCAAGACCTGCTGCAACTGCAACTGCCTCTCTACGAGCGTATCATGAGCGCCGCCCCCAAGTGTCTGAGCACCATGATTGTGAGCGGTGACGTTTACATCCGCTCCACAGAGCCTCTGCAAGCCATCCCCGAGGCCGATGTGGTATGCTACGGGCTGTGGCTTGGCCCGGAGATAGCCAAGGACCATGGCGTGTTCGTCAGTTCGAAAAAAGAGCCGAGTACTCTCCAGTGTATGTTGCAGAAACCATCGGTTGACACACTCAACCGGCTGCTGAAGGACCATTTCTACCTGACCGACATCGGTGTGTGGCTCCTGTCCGACAAGGCCGTCGACATATTGATACGACGCTCCACCCATGACGGCAAGCTGACCGAGTATGATCTCTACGGCACCTTCGGATGTTGTCTGGGCACCCGTCCCACACTGCACGACGACGAACTGGCAGCGCTGAAGGTGGCCATCCTGCCCTTGCCAGGAGGCGAGTTCTACCATTTTGGCACATCGCCCGAGATGCTTTCCTCCACCGTTGCCATACAAAACCTGGTCAACGACCAACGCCACATCCTGCACCACTCCATGAAGCCATGCCCGAGCATCTTCGTGCAGAACGCCGTCACGCTGACCACTTTCAACGACAGCAACGAGAATGTGTGGGTGGAGAACAGCCACCTGGGCACCCATTGGACACTGACCCGCAACAACATCGTGACCGGCGCACCAGAAAATGACTGGCAGGTGACTCTGGCACCTGACGAGTGCATCGACTTTGTGCCCATCGGCCAAGAGGCGTGGTGTGTGCGCAGATATGGCTTCTTCGACAAGTTTGCAGGCAACGAGCAGACCACTCCCCGCTTTCCGCTTCTGCCCGACAGCGACGCACTCGATGCGTTCATGCAGGGCACCAACATGGCTGCCGACACCCGTCTGCTCTCCGCAGAGGAGATTTCAACTCATGCAAACCTCTTCCGCCTAACAACCCAACGGCAACAATACCGCTCCAAAAACTGGCAGGCGCTGGCCAAGAACCATACGCACAGCGTATTCTATCAGCTCGACCTTGACGATGCCGCCCGCGCTTTCCGCAAGCATCACCTGCCAGCCCCCCAACCACTGGGCGACAACGAACCGCTCATGAAACGCATGAGCGATGCCATGTTCCAGTCGGAGATTGCCTCGGGCGAACAACAGGCCAAGATGGAAGGCCTGGCATTCGGCCTACTTCGTGAAGGGATTACCCTGGCTGCGGCCAGCAACCGTGTGACACCACGCAAGACGGTCTGCGACGACCAGATCGTGTGGGGACGCTCACCCGTGCGCATCGACATCGCCGGCGGATGGACCGACACACCGCCCTACTGTCTCATGGAGGGTGGAAACGTCATTAACCTCGCCATAGAACTCAACGGGCAACAGCCCATCCAGGCCTATGTGAAACCATGCCAGAAGCCTCAAGTGGTGCTGCGGAGCATCGACCTTGGTGCTACGGAGGTGGTGACAACCTACGAGCAACTGGGGGCTTACAACCAGGTGGGAAGTCCTTTCTCCATCCCGAAGGCAGCCCTGTCCCTGTGTGGTTTTCTGCCAGCATTTTCCGCAGAGCCCTACCCGACCCTGGAAGAGCAGCTGCGCGACTTCGGTTGTGGCATTGAGGTGACGTTACTCTCAGCCATCCCGGCTGGCTCAGGCCTCGGCACAAGCAGCGTACTGGCAGCTACCGTGCTGGGAGCGGTCAGCGAGTTTTGCGGACTGGGATGGGACAAAGGTGAGATCGGACGGCGCACCCTGGTGCTGGAACAACTGCTCACCACTGGTGGAGGATGGCAAGACCAGTTTGGAGGACTGCTCCATGGCGTGAAACTGCTACAGACACAACCCGGCTTCGACCAACAACCCGTCGTGCGCTGGTTGCCCGACGGAATCTTCACACAACCCGAATACCAGGCATGCCATCTTTTGTATTATACCGGTATCCGCCGCACAGCAAAGACAATCCTCTCGGACATCGTGCGAAGGATGTTCCTCAACCAGCACGAGGAGTTGTCGCTGCTGCGCGACATGAAGGGTCACACTATGGCAATGTATGAAGCCATACAACGCGAGGATTTTGCAGCGATGGGCCGACTAGTGCGCAAGACCTGGCAACAAAACCAGGCTCTTGACAGCGGCACCAACCCCGAGGCGTGCCGCCGCATAACCGACCGGGTGGATGACCTGTGCCTGGGATACAAACTGCCAGGCGCCGGTGGGGGCGGCTATCTCTACATGGTAGCCAAAGACCCTGAGGCTGCTCTACGCATCAAGGACACGCTCAACAACCATCCTGCCAATGCCGGGGCACGTTTTGTGGACATGACCCTCAGCAGGCACGGCATGCAGGTTTCACGAAGTTAATTTGCATCATGGATTTCACGACTCCCGTCAGCATTCCCCCCTCTCCCTGGCAGATTGCACCCTGCGAGCGCATGCTGTTTGTCGGCTCATGCTTTGCCGACAACATGGGGCAACGCTTCAGCCAAGAGCGGTTTCGCACAGTGGTCAATCCCTATGGCGTGATGTATAACCCAGCGAGCATCGTCCATACCATGGAGCGAATGCTACATGACGGGCGGATGCCTTTCGCAACCGACGAGACGGGCACCTGCGTCATCACCCTGGGTACCAATCACGTGTATGTGCTCAAGGAGACGGGCGAGATTGTGGACAATTGCCAGAAACGGCCCCAACGGCTTTTCGACGAGCAGATGCTCAGCGTGTCACAGTGTGCCGACTACTTGCACCAAGCCATCAGCTGCATACACCGACATTATCCTCGAGTGAGGTTCATCCTGACCGTGTCACCCATCCGCTATCGCAAATATGGTTATCACGGGTCACAAGTGTCGAAGGCCACCTTGCTGCTGGCCATCGAACAGGTGAGGCAGGAATTGTCGGACATCACAGTGGATTATTTTCCCTCTTACGAGATTGTTCTAGACGAGCTGCGCGACTACCGCTTCTACCGCGAGGACATGCTCCACCCCACGCAGCAGGCTATCGACTACATCTTCGAGCGGTTTGGCGATACTTATTTCTCTCGCCAAACACAAGTGTTTCTCGAAGCTTGGCGCCCGATACGCAAGGCATTGGAGCACAAACCCTTCCACCCCGAGTCGGAAGAATATGCCCTGTTTATTCAGAAAACATTGGAAAAGGCACGTGCCTTGCAAGAACGGTTTCCCGAGATGGGGAGCATGGAAGGACTCATCCCTCGCGCTGGCGCACAGCCTCAAAAAGCAGAATGGCCGCGCTGACCGACACGTTGAGCGAGTCGAGCCGACCCTTCATGGGAATGCGGATATGGGCATCAGCCGCCTGTCGCCACGGAGCAGTCAGGCCTGTGGCCTCTGTGCCCATGACCAGAGCTGTGCCGCGCCGCATGTCGGTGTCGTAGTAGAGATGCGAGTCTTGCAACTGGGCAGTGAGGATACGAATGCCACGCTCCTTCAGAAAGGCTATACATTCTGCCGACGAGCAAGCCACCGTGGGCACGGTGAAGATGGCTCCGATGCTTGAACGGATGAGGTTAGGGTTGTAAAGGTCGGTGAGCGGGTCGCAGACAATGACGGCATCGGCCGCGGCAGCATCGGCCGAACGAAGTACGGCTCCCAGGTTGCCAGGCTTCTCCACGCGTTCCAACACCACGAGCAGCGGATTATCGGGCAAACGCAGGTCATTGAGGGTTCTCGTCTTTACCTTCATCTCGGCTACGGCACCTTCGGTAGAGCCACGATAAGCCATGCGCCCATAGACTTCGGGGGTGACCTCCAGCGAGTGGTTGGCGGCGATGACCCGCTGCAATTCGGCATCCTCGCCGGCGGAAAACATGAGTTGGGGGCAATAGAAAAGCGTGTCGATCTCGTAGCCAGAATGGAGACAATGGAGCAGTTCGCGACGCCCCTCCACCACGAACAAACCGGCTTTGCGGCGCTCTGACGATTTCTGCTGCAACAAGATGAGTCTCTTCACGCGTGTGTTTTGCATGCTGGTTATCACGCTTTCTGAACTTTTCATACGCTCTGCGTCTGCTTGATTATAAACGGTATGCTTGATTAAAAAAGTGGTCTGCGTGAGGGAACACGCATCGCTCAGCTCATGCAAAAGTAACAAGTTTATTTCATTCGCACAACAATTTGTTTCCATAAGTGGCGATTTTTCTCTCACACCACCGTACATGCGGTTCCGCATACGGCGGTTCCTATTTTGGGCACCATTCAGAGTAAACCCCAGCAAGTGTCGGATAGCCTGCCATCCTGATTAGGCTGTCAAGAAAGCGGACAATCTATATGCTGAAAATGGGCGCGAAAGTCAG
>CAVIOP010000088.1:0-11794 GCA_963644485.1 bacterium
GTACAATTATGTGTGGCCCGACCTTAGCCTAACAGAAAAGATAAGGTTGATGGCTGCGTTCGTGTTGAAAAAGTAATAATTGGCAATAAATATAAGCAATATGCAAAACGAAAAGTCTAAAGGAATGGATGCCGTTCTGATAGCCGAGTTAACGGGTTTGTCGGAAGATGATATTGCCAACCAGTAAATTATGAAGTAACAATGCCAGCCATATCCATTATTGTTCCTATATATAATATGGAGAAGTTGATGCGCCGCTGCATCGACTCTCTGTTGGCCCAGACCTTCACCGACTATGAGCTGCTGCTCATCGATGACGGCTCCACGGATGGCAGTCCCACGATATGCGACGAATATCTGCAGCGAGACAGCCGCATAAGGGTCTACCACAAGCCGAACGGAGGACTGAGCGATGCGCGTAACTTTGGCTTGGCCCATGCAACGGGCACCTACACCATCTTTGCCGACCCCGACGACTGGGTGAGTCCGGAAGGTCTCGACCGCCTCTATGCCACGGCCGAGGAGTCGCAGGCCGACATGACGATGTGCGACCTCTATCGCGAGGATGCGTATAGCCGGCACTATGTGTGCCAACGACCTCAGTCGCTGCGAGCCGGGGAGGTGCTGAAAGAGCTGTTTGACAACATCCAGGGTTTTACGTGGAACAAGCTCATCCGTCGTGATGTCTATGAGCGGTTTGACATCCGTTACCCCAAGGGCATCTATGGCTGCGAGGACCAGTACACCATGGCTGCCATCTTGCTGCACGACATCAAGTTGGCCTATGTGCCCGTGGCCTTCTACCACTACATGTACAACAGTGCCTCGCTGACACGCCACTATGATGAGAAGACCTATGAGATGGACCGGCAGGTGGTGGAGATGTTCCGTGCTCTTTTGCAGGGTCATGCGGTGCAGGGCGTCGCGGTCAGCAGCAAGGAAGATGCCGTGTTCTGTCGCGCCTTCTGGAACGGCAGAAGCCATTACTCGTCGCAGGCTTTCCACAAGCGGTTCGCATCTTTCAAGGACCGTGTGGGCCAGGTCCATGAGATGCCTGTCGTCAAGGTGTGTATGGTTGCAGCTTGCCGGGGATGGTATCAGCCAGCCGTCAAGGTGGTGTTCTTCTTGTTTCATGTCAAACAGATGATGAAGCGTATGAAGCGCCTTGTCGTCATTATTAGCCGAACGATTCACAAAGGATGAGAATACTTGTTGTAACGTGCGCGTTTGCACTGTTTTATATATTGTGCATTTACCTTTCGAAAGGTAAGACGAAATGGCATGACCGCTTTTTGATGTTGAGTCTTGCCGTGATTTCCGCCATGATTGGCCTGCGATCGGGATGGCCTGATCAAGGCGTTTACCAAATAGCTTTTGAACAAGCACCATTACCATGGGATTTTGATATTAGTGCGGAACCTTATGGTTATGATGAAAAAGGATATTATTTCCTTTGCTCTCTTGCCAAGTTGTTCACTAATAATGTTACCGTCTATTTCCTGGCGATGGGAGCCCTATCCATGTATTTGCTTTACAAAGGGCTTACGAAGTATTGTGCCATTCCGTTGCTGGGCTTGTGCGACTATGCAGGGCGCTTCTTGCTCAATAGAGACTTTCAGCAGATGCGGTCGTCGCTTGCCATCCTGCTGATTATCCTTGCAGTCAAGTTGATACACGAACGCAAGTTGGCGCAATATATGCTGGTGCTGCTTTTGGCCTATCAGTTCCATCATCTCGCGCTTTTGGGTGTTCCTTTGTATTTCCTGTATAAGATACGGCTCAGCAACATGTCGATCATTGTCGGCTTGTTGGTGGCCATGCTCTTGTCGCAGTTGGTAGGCGGAACCATCTCCGACGTGGTGGACTCTTATAGCCAAGACCTCAACTATGATACATACGTGCAAGACCAGTATGTGGAAGAAGCGCTGGGGTTGCGCAACCCCATGATTTATATGCAGATAGCCATTCTCCTGATGTATACGTTTATGGAGAAGCGGTTGGCTCCCGATAGTCAGTATTATCACGTTTTCCGGTGGGCTTACTTTTATTCAACATTGATACTTATATTTTTCTGCAACTATACGGCACTCTCGGGCCGCACGTCGACAGTGTTCGCTACCTGCGAGATGTTTATGCTGCCTAGTATTGCTATGGGACTGAAGAAAAGGCATCGCATGTTGTTTTATATAGGCACCGGTCTGGTGCTGACCTATTTCTTCTGGAGCAAGTATCGGTCGGCCTTGATAATGATGGGCGGTGGCACATTGTAGCCTTGTCATAAAGTGTTGAAAGTATGAAGATAGTGATTGTGCAGTCGCGCGTTTGCTTTGGCGGGGCCGAGCGGGTGGGAGTGATGCTCGCCAATGCCTTGGCAGAGAAGCATGAGGTGTGGTTGGCCACCAATACCCACTTGGAGATGTCGTATGCCGTTTCCAGCAAGGTGAAGGTCAGCAATATTTTCCCGGATATCCCCCATGGCCCGAAAAAGTGGATGGGTGCTATCCGTAATTTGCGCACGCTTTTCAAGAATGAAAACCCTGATGTGGCCATAGGCATCTTGTCAACATGTTCTTTTGTATGCAAGGTGGCGGGAGCAGGGCTTGGTGTGCCTGTGGTTGCCACGGAGCATGATGCGTTTGAGCGTCCGGCCAGTGCTCCAATAAGTAAGGGGAATGTCTTTTCCAAGTTTTGGCTCAACAAACTGTTTGATATGGTAACCGTACTTACCGAGGCAGACAGGAAGGTGATTGGCAACCGGCTGCGGCGCATAGAGGTGATGCCCAACCCGTTGTCGTTGGAGCCGCTTTCTGTCAACGGGAAAGGGGAAATGACGGGCAACGGAGGACAAAGGGTTATAAAGCGACACGTCGTCTTGGCTGCCGGGCGTCTTGACGCATGGCATTACAAAGGTTTCGATGTGTTGCTGGAGGCCTGGGCCAAGGTGTCGGCAAGATGCAAGGAGCAGGTGCTGGCAGGTGGCTGGCGCCTCTGCATAGCCGGCAAGGACGAGGCTGACGGGCAGAAACATCTTGATTCATTGGTCCAAAAATACAATATTGGGAATACCGTATCGTTCTTAGGTTTCAGGACGGATATGGTCGAGCTGTACCGGGAAGCGTCGGTCTTTGTGCTGAGCTCACGCTACGAGGGGTTTGGTCTGGTGCTTATCGAGGCACTGAGCCAGGGATGTGCGTGTGTGGCAACGGATTACAAAGGACGCCAAAAGGAGATTATGGGCGATGCCGACTGCGGACTGCTATGCCAGCCCGAAGATGTGGAGGCTTTGGCCGACGCGCTGCAGCGGGTGATGACGGATGACGGCTTGCGCCACCGCTTGCAGGTGAATGCTGTTGAGCGGTCACGCTATTTCCTGCCCGGCAACATTGTCAAGAGATGGGATCGCCTTCTCGCGAATGTCGTTGCCTCAAGAAAATAAGACACCGATGCTTATAGGCACTTGGCTCAGTAACCCAGCAAGCAGTTTATGCGTATAGCTTATATAGTCAATCACCTGGGGCCGTCGGGTGTTAACCAGGTGGTGGCAGACCTTGTGTCCGTGTTCACGGCCCGGGGACACGAGTGTGTGGTCTGCTACTTGAAGGACTGCGACACCCCAATGGATTATGCCTGTGACACGGTGCGTCTCGGTGCGGTAGCGGACCTCACGGGTGACTTCGAGGTGATACATGCGCATGGGCTCGGCCCAATGTTGTACGTGGCAAGGCATCGGCGTGCGTTGTCTCATCGGCAGGACGGCCGGCACCGACCACTCTTCGTCACGACGCTCCATTGTTATTGCTTCCAGGATTTGCCGAGCCTCTACGGACGGCTGAAGGGCTGTCTGATGGGCTGCGCCTATCTGTTGAGCATGCGGTGGCAAGACCGTGTGGTCTGCCTGTCGAAGGACATGATGCACTATTATGCGCGGTGGATCGGCCGTGGCAAGTTGAGCTATGTCTACAACACGCGCATCCTTCCCGGTCAAGAAAGCATTACCTTTGAGGCTGACGACAGGAAGCTCGTTGAGAGTTTGAAGGTATGGCATGAGCAAGGATATCATGTGATTGGCATGAATGGCGTGCTGATCTATAGGAAAGGTGTCGACCTCATGCTCCGTGCCCTGCAGCTGTTGAACCAGGACGGCGACCGCTACCGCTTGGCGCTTGTCGGCGATGGGAAGGACAAGGATGTCTTTGTGAAGCTCTCGGAGGACTTAGGACTGGAAGGCATGGTTCTCTTTGCCGGCCATCGCCAGAACGCTTACCGCTTCCTTCCCTATTATGACGTGCTGGCTATGCCCAGCCATTCAGAAGGCTTTCCCCTGAGTCTGCTCGAGGCTGCGGCCTATGGCAGGCGGGTGGTGGTCAGCGAGTTGCCCATTGTCAAGGAATGTTTTGATGGTGAAAAGGAAGTGACACAATTCAAACTGGTGGAAGGTGCCAAAGGATTGGCTGCGGCAGTATTGTCAGCCATTAATGAACTTGAGAAAGGAGAAAAACTCAGAGAGCGATTCCTAAAGGATTATTCTCCGGAATGTTTCTGTGAGCGATATGTGAATGTTTACCGAAATGCATAATGCAATGATAACCATATTTACCCCTACATACAATCGTGCATACTCTTTGCTGCGTCTGTATAGACAAAATAATTGGCGATTTTGTTGTTTGTAGACAATAATATCGTTATCTTTGGCGCATAAAAAGGTGGTTCGCACTGTTATGGCGGCGAACGCTGATCTAGTTAACGAAATTGGAGGAAACAAGATATGACGGGAAAAAGCAAAATCATTAGGGTCGCTAACCCTATATACGACTCTGTGTTTAAATATCTCATGGAGGATCATCGCATTGCCAAGACCATTCTGTCGGCTCTGCTGAAGAAAAAGGTGGAGAGCGTGGAGGTGCGACGACATGAATATTCAAACGGCACGCGCGACAATCTGTCGATGTTTCGCATAGACTTTGGCGCCCAGGTGAGAGATGACGACGGAAAATTGCGATTGGTGCTGATAGAACTGCAGAAGACATGGCTTGAGACCGAGACACTCCGCTTCCGCCAGTATCTAGGTACGCATTATGCCAATGCCGAGAATGTGCCCAAGGCGAATAATCCCAAAGGCTTTGCCTTGCCTATGGTGGCAGTGTATCTGTTGGGGCATCGTGTGGGCGACATAGAAGAGCCCGTGGTGTATGTAAACCATAAGGTATACGACTATGTGGGCCACGAAGTAAGGCGTGGAGTGCCCGACCAGTTTGTTGAAAGTCTTACACATGACAGCATCATAGTGCAGATACCCCTGTTGCATGGTCAGATAAACAATCGGTTGGATAAAGTGCTAAGCGTGTTCGATCAGACACAGAAAGACCGCTCAAACCGCCAGATGCTCGAACTGGATGAGACAATGTACGAAGACGACGAGGAAATGCTCTACATTCTGCGGCGCCTTACGCAGGCTGCCTCTGATAGTAAGTTGAGGCAAGATATGAATGTGGAGGATGAGTTTTTCTCGGCCATTGAGAATCGCGACACAGCCATCTTGGCCCGCGACAAAAAAATAAAAGAGCAGAATGGCAAGATAGCCGAGCAGAATGGCAAGATAGCCGAGCAGAATGGCAAGATAGCCGAACAAGACAACAAGATAACTGAGTTGGATAATGAGTTGGCTGAACAAAAGGCTGTCATGCGGTCGTTTGTGGAGGCTATGAAAAAGAATGGTATGAGCATCGAGGAAATAGCGCGTATATCCGGCAAGGAAGTTGAATTTCTAAAAGGCCTTTAGACACTAAACCTTGATGTCCTTACTGTTTTATAGTTGAGGCCAAGCTCATCGAAGAAAATCGTTATGGAAAAAGACTTGAGATTTTCAGTGGCGATGTCGATCTATAAGAATGATGATCCGGACTGTCTGCGGACGGCCATCGACAGCACCTACCGGCAGACGTTGCCGCCGTCGGAGGTGGTGATGGTGGGCGACGGACCGCTGCCCGACGGTCTGCTTGCCGTGGTCAGTGAACTGGAGCAGACCTATCCGACGCTGCGCTTCGTGTTTGGAAGATGAAGAAAATAATTTGTTTAATAGCAAAAAAATCGCAAAACATTTGGTAAATCCCTTAATAAGGGGTAATTTTGTAAAAAACAAAAGTCATTGTAACTATGGCATTAGCGATAAGCGGTATCCCGATGCTGACAGGTGAAGTGGCGAGGGCTTTCAGAAATAAAGCGGAAGAGGCTATGAAAAATCGCGGAAGCATAGATTTTTCTAAGCAGCGGGCTGAAATGAAGGCTATCTTGGCCAAGGCTAAATTTTAATAGCCATTGGGGCTTTGGGATTTTTAGCAGAAAAAACGGTGTTCTCGCCGTTAACGAAAGATGTCTTGGAGAAATCATCTGAGTTTTCTTGTGGAAACGAAGACTTGGATGGATTTTTCCATCAAGATTCTGTGTCTTATGCAGAGAATTTATTCGGAAAATCATATTGTTACTATACAGAAGACAAAGATAAAGAACGAGAGATCGTTTGCGCATTTACAGTTTCAAACGCAAGCATATTTACGAAGCTCTTGCCTAATGCCAGAAAAAAGAAGGTGTCTAAGTTGGTCCCACATATTAAGCAAGATTTAATTTATCCGGCAGTGTTGATAGGGCGATTAGGCATCTCCGTCAATTACCAGCATTTACATATAGGAACAGAAGTCATTAATTTCATCAAGTCTTGGTTTATTGAGCCTTATAACAAGACTGGGTGTCGTTATGTGGTGGTGGATGCATATAATGATGAGGTGCCTATTTCATTCTATAAGAAAAATGGCTTTGATTTTATGTTTAATACGGAGGTCCAGGAGAAGGCTTATCGTGGAATAGTTTCCGCTATGCCGTTAAAGACTCGTCTTATGTTTTTTGATTTGATATTAATCAAATAGAAATAAGACTTAAACTGGGGGCTCCATCGTGGAGGAGGCCATCAACATTTAGTTTTTTCCCATATGTCAGACAACACTATGAATGACGAGCTGCGCTTCAGCGTGGCGATGTCGATCTATAAGAATGATGATCCGGACTGTCTGCGGACGGCCATCGACAGCACCTACCGGCAGACGTTGCCGCCGTCGGAGGTGGTGATGGTGGGCGACGGACCGCTGCCCGACGGTCTGCTTGCCGTGGTCAGTGAACTGGAGCAGACCTATCCGACGCTGCGCTTCCTGCCCCAGGCCGTGAACCGCGGACTGGGTGAGGCGCTGCGTGTGGCTTGCGAGAACTGCCGCTACGACTACATCGCCCGCATGGACTCCGACGACATCTGCCTGCCCGACCGCTTTGAGAAGCAGATGCGCGTCTTTCGGGAGGACCCCGAGGTGGGCATGGTGGGCGGCATGATCACCGAGTTTGTGGGCGACCCGGAGAATGTGGTCGACAGTCGCATCCTGCCGCTCGACAACGCCGGCATCTACCGCATGATGCGCACACGCTGCGGCGTCAACCATGTGACGGTCATCATACGCAAGGCCGACCTCATGGCCGCCGGCAACTACAGCGGCCGTTTCCGCCAGGAGGACTTCTACCTCTGGGCGCGGATGATGAAGAACCGCGTGAAGATACGCAACATCAGCGACACCGTGGTCAATGTGCGGTCGGGTGCCGACCAGTTTGCCCGCCGAGGCGGCATGGCCTATTTCCGCGAGCACATGAAGGTGTTCCGCTACATGCACGATGAGGGTCTCATCTCTTATCCCGTGCTCCTCCAGAACTATGTGCTGCGGTTCGCTCAGGTAGCTTTCCCCACGCGGTTGCGCACCTGGGTCTACCAGCATCTGTTGCGCCGCAGCCGTTGACGGTTGTGCGCAGCCGTTGCAGATGGACATCAGCATGTTCATCGCTTTGTCTTATCCATTTCTCCCGCGATGTTGAAACCTCTTACGGCCGTCTTGTGCCGCCTGCTGCAAGCCCGGTGGTCCATTGCCTTTTGGCAAGACGGACGCCTCATGGTGGTGGGCAACCCCTACAAGGACCATTGGTTTGCCGACCCGTTTATCGTCGATGCCGATGAGCGCGAGGTGACGCTCCTTGTGGAGGATTTCTCCCTCGACACGTTGAAAGGCTCCATCTCCGAGCTCACCGTCGACCAGTCGTCGTGGCGCATCATCCGTCGCCGTCCGGTGCTCGTTGAGCCCTTGCAGTTGAGTTTCCCTTATATAGTGAAGCGCGAGGCTACGCGGGTGTGGTTCATGCCCGAGAGCTCGCGGGCAGGCCGCCTGTCAGTCTATTGCTATGACCGTGCCGACGGCCGTTGCTGGCGTGAGCGCGACCTTGTTGCCGTCGGCCTCTCAGACGCCATCCTGCTCGACGGCCATGTGCTGGCCACCTGCGGGACGGGGCTCAACGGCCGTGTGCTCCATGTCTATCGGCCGTCGGGCGATGCCTATGTGGAGAGCCGTCCACTGACGTTCGGGGAGAACGTGGGGCGCAATGCAGGAGCCGTCTTTGAGCACGGGGGCCGCCGTTTCCGTCCGGCGCAGGTATGCAACGACTGGTACGGCGAGGCCCTCAGCATCCAGGAGGTGACAGGCGCCGACGGCCAATGGACGATGACCGAGGTGCGCCGCATCCTGCCCCCGGAGGGCTTTGAGGGCATCCATACGCTCAACCGTTATCATGACTTGTGGGTGACCGACCTGAAATACTATCCGCATCCCTGGCTCTCCAAGTGGGCCTATACCATGCTCGGGAGGACTGACCTGTGAGAATAGCCTACATCATCCCTTCGCTCTATCGCATGACGCCCAATCGGGTGGTGTGGCAACTGGTCAAGGGAATGACGGAGCGTGGTCATGCGTGCCACGTCTATTATTTCGACCGCCCCACCCCCGACAGCATGACATTTCCCTGTGCGACCACGCGTGTCCGGCTGTCGGAGCGGCTGGACCTGTCGGCCTTTGACGTGGTGCACACCCATGGCCTACGCCCCAACGTCTATGTGTGGCTCCACCGCCAGCCCGCCTCCGTGCGCACCGTGGCCACCATCCACAGTTATGTCTTTGAGGAGTTTCGCTCCATCTATGGCCGTGTGCTCGGCACGCTCTTCGGCCATCTCTTCGTGCGGACGCTCAGTCGCCACGACCGGGTGGTGACGCTCAGCCGTGACTCCGTCGACTATTACGCCCGCTGGATACGCCGAGCCCGTCTCACCTATTGTTATAATGGAGTGGAGGATGCCGGGGCTTCCGTCTCCATCCCCTTGGCGGACCGCCAGCGCATCCTTGCCCACAAGGGCGATGGCATCCTGGTGGCCAACGCCTGTTTCTTCGACAAGATCAAGGGGCTTGACGTGCTCATCCGTGCCCTTGCCCTACTCCCGTCCTCCTATCGTCTGTTGCTCATCGGTGGTGGGGCGGACGACAAGTCCTTGCGTCGCCTGGCCGCACGGTTGTGCCCCGGCCGCGTGCTTTTCCTGGGCAGCCGCAGGCAGGCATCGCGCTATCTGCCTTTGGCCGATGTCTTTGCGCAGACCTCTTGGAGCGAGGGCTTCTGTCTGTCGATGGCTGAGGCTGCGCTGGCCGGAGTGCCCGTTGTGTCGAGTGACATACGGGGCATGCGCGAGAAGTATGGTGCCGATGAGGTGACCTATTTCCCTGCCGGCGATGCTTGTGCTCTGGCACGTGCCGTCCAGGCTGCTGCCGCGGAGAAAGAAAAGGCGGCCAAGGCTTGCCGTACCGTACGGTCGCGTTTCACCATTCCGAAAATGATTTCCTGTTATGAGTCGATTTACCAAGGCTGAACAGCTTTTCTTGCAGCTCTACCGCAGCGCTCTGTGGGCCGACCTCCCGCAGGAGGCTCCGTTGGCCTTGCAGGCCGATGAGGCCACGTGGCTGCAGGTGGCCGATGTGGCAGAAGGCCAAACCTGCCAGGGACTTCTTGCCGATGCGCTCTCGCGGTTGTCGCTGGAGAGCCGTCCGCCCAAGTCGGTCTATTTCTCGCTGGTCACTGCCACGGCCGATGCCGAGGATGCCAACCGCAAGATGAACCATTATCTGCGGGGTCTTTTTCCCATGCTGGAGCGACAGGGCATCCGCGCCTGGTTGCTCAAGGGCCAGGGCTTGGCCCAGTGTTATCCGCAGCCTGCCCACCGTTTGTCGGGCGACATGGATGTGCTCATCCCCCGCAAGGAGGAGTTCGAGCGGGCCGTGCGCATCTTCTCCGCCCATCTTCCCCGTGGCAACCAGGAGGATGAAGGACGCTACGAATGCTCGTTCTGTCTCGACGGCATGATCATCGAGTTGCACAGCCGAGTGGTCACAGACCTCAATCCGCGTTTTCGCCGACGGTTCCCCGCGTGGAGCTGGACCTACTATGAGCAGGAGCCTGTGAGATGGGGCGACGTGTCACTGCCGCCCGTCGACTTCGATGCCGTCTTCGTCTTCGTGCATCTTGTCCGCCACTATGTGGGAGGCGGTATAGGCCTTCGTCAGGTGGCCGACTGGATGCGTTTCCTCTATGTGCACCGTGCCGACGGCCAACACCCAATCGATGTGGCCCGCCTGGAACATGATGTCGACCATTTGGGACTTCGCCGTCTGTGGACGGTGTTCGCAGCCATGGCCGTCCACCATCTGGGTTGCCCTGCCAGCGTCATGCCGCTTTACGATGCCTCGCCCCGCTATCGCAAAGCGGCCGATGCCGTGTTGCGCAGCATACTCGATGAGGGCAATTTCGGGTATCATGATGCCGCTATGGACCAGCGTCCGCATGGCTTCCTGGCAGGTAAGGCTTTCTCCTTTCTGGTGCAGGCCCGCCGCATGGCCTATAAGTTCCGCTACTTCCCCGTGGAGACGCTTTATTGTTTTCCGCAACTTGTAATTGGCGGTTTGGGAAGAGTCGCCGGGCGGAAGTGACGGCCGGTCTTTTCTTGTCAGACCCCATAACGCAGCAATCCCCTCCCTGCTCATCAAGAGCGGGGAGGGGATTGCTGCGTTTCAGGGGGGCTTACTCCTCTTTTATTTTCCATTCGGCAAGGGTTCGCTGCTTGCTGTCGAAGCTGATGCCTATCTTGACCAGGCGTTTCCCCTCTTTGCGGTAGGGCAGCATGTATCCCTTGTCGTCGATCTGCTGCAGGGCCTCGTCAGCGCTTTTGTCCACCTTGAGCTCGAAGACGTAGACGGTGTCGGGCATGTGCATGACGGCGTCAGCCCTTCCGATGGCGCTCTTGACCTCGGTCCGTATGTAGATGTTGAGGAAGCTGAACATCAGGTAGAAGATGGTCTGGAAATGCTTCTCGGTGTGGTTTTCGAGGTCGTAGGGTATGGTAGCCATGTAGGTGCGCATGTGCTCGAGTGCGTCCTCTATGTCTCCCCTGTAGACGGCCTTGCAGAATCCCAGCAGAAAGGCGTCGTTGTCTGTGCGTCGCGGGTTGACGTATCGCGGAACGAGCGAGTTGAGCAGTCCGTCGCGCACCTCCTTGTTGGGTATGCCGAGGGTGTATTGCTGGAACATGGGGTCGTAGTTCTTGATGGTGAGGTATCCGCTCTGATAGAGCAGTGGCAGCGCGTCGGTCATCTCCTCTGGCGAGAGGTCGAAGGAGCTGAGCACCACGTCCTGTCTTTCCAGTGAGGCGAGGTCGACGTGGAACTTCTCCAGTTGTTTGAGCAGGAATGTGGGAGTGCCCGATCCGAACCAGTAGGGGGCTATGTCTTGTGCGTTGAGAGCCTTGATGAGGCTGAAGGGGTTGAACACGTCCTCGGAATGCTCGCTGAAATGATAGCCGTCGTAATACTGCCGCAGTTGGCCGAGACACTCCTCGTAG
>CAVIOP010000089.1:0-11758 GCA_963644485.1 bacterium
GGACTGTCTATACAATGCTGGTCATCTGCAGCATCTCACATTTCCTTAACGACCTTATTCAATCGATCATCCCTTCCATCTATCCGATAGTGAAGGATAAGTTTGACTTCTCTTTTGCACAGATAGGCATCATCACGCTGGTGTTCCAGATGACATCCTCTATCCTTCAGCCGTTCACCGGTCTTTATGCCGACAAACATCCGCGCCCGTATGCGCTGTCCGTCGGCATGTGCTTCACGCTGGTGGGATTGCTGATGCTTGCCTTTGCCAATAATTTCTTCCTCATCCTGCTTGCTGTCAGCGTTGTAGGACTGGGTTCGTCAATATTCCACCCTACAGCGTCGCGCGTGGCGCAGATGGCATCGGGAGGCAAGAAAAGTCTGGCGCAGTCGATCTTCCAGGTTGGGGGCAACGGCGGGTCTGCCATAGGACCGTTGCTGGCTGCTCTCATCATCCTTCCTTTCGGCCAGTGGGCCATCTCCTGGTTTGCCATTGCCGCCCTTCTTGCCGCCCTCATCATGCTGCGTTTGGGCAAATGGTATAAGTTGAGGATGAAATATGTCACCACCCACCCGCAGACCCAGCCACTTCTCAACACAGATATCTCACGCAGGGCGAAATATATGGCGCTGTTCATACTGGTGCTGCTGATGTTCTCGAAGTATTTCTATACTGCGTGCATCACCAACTATTTCACCTTTTTCCTTATCGACAAGTTTGGAATGAGCGTGCAGTCATCGCAGTTGTGTCTCTTCGTGTTCCTTGCTGCCTTTGCCATCGGTACGGTGGCAGGAGGACTCTTCGGCGACCGTTTCGGGCGCAAGTATGTCATTTGGTTTTCCATACTTGGTGCTGCTCCGTTTGCCATGCTCATGCCTTACATGAACCTTACGCTGACGCTTGTATGTGCTTTCCTTTCCGGGCTCGTTATTGCCTCTGCATTCTCGTCCATTGTTGTCTACGCCACTGATCTGATGCCCGACAAGACGGGTATGATTTCAGGAGTGTTCTTCGGCTTGATGTTTGGCTTGGGCGGCCTCGGTTCGGCATTCTTCGGTTGGCTGGCCGACAAGACGAGCATCGAATATATCTTTCAGGTAAGCGCATACCTGCCGCTGCTGGGCATGATTGCCGTGTTCCTTCCGAACCCGCAAAAGACACGAAAGGGATGATGGGTGTGGAGCGAAAAGGAAAAGCGACGCAATAGGGTAGGGTACACCAGAAAACAATCATCCCCGTTCTTCCGATGGGAAGAACGGGGATGAATATTGTGTGTGTGGGCAGCAATCATGCCCGCCATCTAAGGATATTTCCTACTTGATATTGGGCTCCTGCAGACCGTAATGCTTTTTCTTGTCGATGACAAAAAGAACCAGGTTGAGAACAACAGCTGCCACGCCGAACGAGCAGAACACGCTCATGCTGGTCTTGTATGACGGGTCGGAACCATTGAGCTTGCCGATGAGCATCGGCACGAGGCTTAGGCCAATGTTTTGGATGTAGAATATGATGGCATACGCCGAACCCAACAGTTTCATTGGGATAATCTTGGGAACGCTCGGCCACATGGCTGAGGGTACGAGCGAGAAGGCTACTCCCAGCAGTATCACGATGATCACTGCAAACCAACCGTAAGGAAGGATGTGGATGGCGAAGATGAAGTGAATGATGGCCAGCATGGTCGACCCGATGAGCATCAGTGTGGCGCCCTTGCCGATCTTGTCGTAGAGCGAACCGAACAAGGGTGTCAGCAGGATGGTTCCAAATGGTATGAGGCCAGGGATAATGCCTGCCAAGTTCTCGGGTACATTATAGTTGGCTATCATCAGTTTCGTGGCAAACTTCAGGAATGGGAACACCCCACTGTAGAACAACAGGCAGAGCAAGCAGATGCACCAGAAGCCTGGGTTGGAGAAGATGAACTTCAAGTCATGGAAATGGAACTTTTCGTCTTCTGCTGCAGCCTGAGCCTCGGCTGACTGTGCCTGCAGTCCCTTTGCTTCTTCCACCGTGCGGTCAAGTTTCTTGTCCATCACAACATACACCATAAAGGCAAGGAAACCGATGACGAGCAGGACGGCTCCCAACAGGATGGGCGCACTCACCTTTCCTCCGAAGGCTTTGGCCATGGGAAGCGACCCCATCATGGCGGCTGCAGTGCCCAGACGGGCGAGAGCCACCTGTATGCCCATGGCCGAGGCCAGCTCATGACCAGTGAACCATTTGGTGATGATCTTTGAAACAGTGATGCCGCAAATTTCGCATCCTACGCCAAAAATGGAGAAGCCGAGGGATGCTATTGCTGCTGACATGGGCAGGTTGCCCTTGAAGACGATGATGTTCAGATAGACGCTCGAACCACTGAAATCGTGGCTGACACCGAAGAACTTGATGCATACGCCGATGACCATCAATGCGCAAGCCAGCACACCCGTGAAGCGTATTCCCATCTTGTCGAGGATGATGCCTCCAAAGAAGAGCATGAGCAGGAATACGTTGATGAGGCCGTAGCTGCCCGAGAAAAAGCCGTAATCGTCAGATGACCAGCCAAGGCCGCCCGCTGAGACGGGTTTGGTGAGCAACACCTCAAGGGGCGACATCACGTCGGTGATGAAGTAGCCCATCATCATTGTGAAGGCCACGATGAAGAGTGCTGTCCAGCGCGCACTCTTGCTGTCACTCAGAATGGTTTGAATCTTTTCTACCATGTATGTGTCTTGTTTTTGTGTTATTTCTTAAGCCATTTGTCCAGCCAGTCGAAGAACGTGCGCTGCCAGAGAATGCCGTTCTGAGGTTTCAGCACCCAGTGGTTCTCGTCGGGGAAGATGAGGAGTTCTGCGGGAATGCCCTTCATGCGTGCGGCATTGAAGGCTCCGAAGCCCTGGTTGGCGTTGATGCGATAGTCTTTCTCGCCATGGATGCAGAGGATGGGCGTGTCCCACTTGTCGACAAAGCGGTGCGGGCTGTTCTCGTAAGTGCGGCGGGCAGCGTCGGTCTGGTCTTTGTTCCAGTAAGCATCGTCATACTCCCAGTTGCTGAACCATGCCTCCTCGGTGTCGGTGTACATCGACTCCAGGTTGAACGCTCCGTCATGGGCGATGAAACACTTGAAGCGCTTGTTGTGATGTCCGGCAAGATAATAGACAGAGAAACCGCCGAAACTGGCGCCCACGGCACCCAGCCGGTCACGGTCCACAAACGGCAGATTGGCCGTTGCGTCGTCGATGGCTGAGAGATAGTCGCGCATGCACTGTCCGGTCCAGTCTCGGCTCACTGCCTCATTCCACTCGTTGCCAAATCCTGGGAGGCCGCGGCGGTTGGGCGCAACAATGACATACCCGTGTGATGCCATGATGCTGAAGTTCCATCGATAGGACCAGAACTGCGAGACAGGGCTCTGGGGTCCTCCCTCACAATATAATAAGGTGGGATATTTCTTCGTTTCGTCGAAGTGGGGCGGAAGGATAATCCATACCAGCTCCTGCTTGCCGTCGGACGTCTTCACCCAGCGCTGCTGCACGGTGGGCAGCGCCAATTGGCTGAAAATATGTCCGTTCTCATCGGTGATGGCTTCTACAGTGGCTTTCTTCTCTTTCTTGGCGGGTGTCACCACATAAAGCTCATCGGGATGAAGCATGGAGTGTCGCGTGGCGAGCAACTGCTTGCCGTTGAGCATGGCAATCGACCCGAAGTCATTCCAGCTGTCATCGGTCACCTGTTTAACCTCGCGCTCCAGGGTCACTTGGTAGATGCGCACTGTGGCGTGCCAGCATGCCGTGAGATAAAGGCTCTTGGAGTCGGGTGCCCAGCAGAAACCGTCGACGTTGGTCTCCAGGTTCTTGCTGTCGCAGAGATATGTTTTCTTGCCTGTTGCCAACTCATAAAGGCAGAGGCGGTTCTGGTCGCTCTCGTAGCCGTTGTGCTCCATGCTCTGCCAAGCCACATATTTGCCGTCGGGCGAGAACTGCGGGTTCTGGTCGTAGCCCACCTGCAGGTCGCCAGCCTGATGGTTCACTTGCTGGTTGCGCATGCTCTTGGTCGGGTCGATGGATGGCTCCTTGTAGCCCTCGGGCTTGCAGAGGTTGCGCGTCGTCTTTGCCGTTACATCATAGAGATAGATGTCCGAGTCGGTGGAGATGGCATAGCCCACTCCTTCTTTCTTGCGGCAGGTGTAGGCAATCTTCCGTGAGTCACGGCTCCATGCCAGCTGTTCTATCCCGCCGAAAGGAGCCATCGGGCACTCAAAGGGTTCGCCCGTAAGTATGTCCTCACCCTCATCGACCTTGTTGCCGTTGACAGTAGCCACAAAGGGATGTGCAATGCTTTCGACATAGTGGTCCCAGTGGCGATAGTTGAGGTCGGTAACCAGTCTGCCCGTGGCCTTTGGCAGATCATCGGGATTCTTCTGTATGGAACCGTGGTAGGGGATGCTCTTGATAAGGATGACCTTTGAACCATCCGGCGAGAAGCTGAACCCCTCGATGTCGATGGACGAGTTGGTAAGCTTTACGCGCTCCGTCCCGTCGGGGTTCATTTTCCATAGTTGTCCTTCACGTAGATAAGCAATTTTAGAGCCGTTCTCTATCCAGGCGGGGTCGCTTTCGCTCACGGCATCCTTTGTCAGGCAGGTCGGTCGGACAATGGTCTTGCCCGTCTTCACCGGCTGCACATAGAGCATCGTGTGACTCTTGTTCTCTTTGACACTATAATAGGATACCTGGTAAGCCACCTGTTTTCCGTCGGGCGAAGATGTAGCGCTGCCCAGTCGGCCCATGGCCCAAAGGGCTTCGGGAGTCATCAGGTCAGAAGTTAACTGAATGTTGCTTTTCTGGATCATGTTCTGGGCATCGGCCACATGTGCGCATGAGAGCAAGGCTCCGAGCGCCAAGGCAATAGCTTTGTTCATAGTCTGTTTACATATAGCGACAGAGCGGCGTCGTCTCGCTGACGAAGCCACCCTGCCGCAAATTCTCGTTTTATCGTTTATGATAGTTGTTTGCCGACTGCTGTTGCTGCATCTGCTGCAATGCCTGCAGACGGGCTGCCAGGCCCTTCATCTTCTGCGGATTGCTGGCGTTCTCCTTGTAGCGAGCTTCCAAAATGGCCAGAAGCTTTGCATCATCGGTGGTGTGGCGAAGCACAAACATAATGCCGGCAGAGAGAATCAATGTGACGAAGTAGTAGAAGTTCAGACCTGACGAGTAGTCGTTGAAGATGAAGAAGAACATCAGAGGCATCAGGAACATCATCCACTGCATGACCTTCATCTGTTCAGCCTGCTGGCCCACCATCTGGTCCTTCTGCATCTGCATGGTAATCCAGGTGTAGAGCACCATGGCTACGGTGTAGAGTACACAGGTCAGACTGAGATGGTCGCCGATGAGCATGATGTTGGTGCTCCATTCGAAAATCGGGTCATAGGTCGAAAGGTCACTCATCCAAAGGAAATGCTCGCCGCGGAACTGAATGGCGTTAGGCACAAAGTTGAACATGGCCACCCAGATAGGCATTTGAATAAGCATGGGCAAGCATCCCGACAGGGGGCTGACGCCGTACTTGGAGTATTCGGCCATCATCGCCTGCTGTTTCTGCATCTGGTCCTCCGGCTTGTTGAACTGCTTGGTGGCTTCGTCGAGTTTCGGCTTGAGCACGCGCATCTTGGCCGAGCTCATGTAGCTCTTTTTCACCATGGGGAATGTGATGAGCTTCAGCAGGATGGTGATGAGGATGAGCACTACACCCATCGGCAATCCCCAGTCGCTCAGCCATGTGAACACAGGCAACGTGAACCAGCGGTTGATGTAACGGAAAAGCGGCCATCCGAGATAAACAATCTTCTGCATGTCAAGGTCCTTGTCGAAGGTACTCTGCTTCTCCACCTGCCGGAGGATGTAGAAATCGTTGGGGCCATAGTAGAATTCAAACTCTGAGGCTTTGACACCCGTGGGGTCAAAGCTTGTGCGCACCTGGGCGGTGAGGTCCTTGAGGTAGCGTACGGGCCAGTCCATCTGGTCCTTCTTGTCGAAGAGCGTGCTCTCCAGCTGTCCGCCCTTCTGGAAGTTGTCCTTCGATATCATGACCGCAGAGAAGAACTGGTTCTTGAAGGCGATCCAGTCGATGTCTTCCTCTGTGGTTTCCTTTTTTGTCTTGGCTTCGCTGATGTAGTCGGTTCCGCCGTCGCTCTCTTTCCAGTCGAGGCGCGCGTAGCGGTTCTCAAACGTGAAGCCACGTTCCTGTTCCTTCACCTTCTCGTGCCAATCGACTCCGAGCGACGATGCGTTGGGGTCGAAGAGGCCCGACATGCCCACTGCCCGCAAGCTCATGTGGAGCATGTAGTCGCTTCCCAGCCGGTAGGTCAGGATGAGCGACTTGCCCTGTCCGGCCTCGGCCGTCAGCGTCACCGTGCTGTCGGTTTGGTTGGTTGGCACGAAATAGAGGTCACCCGTGTTGATATTCATTTCCTTGGCCACGAGCGTGAAGTTGAGGCTCTGGTCCTTTCCGCTGAAGAGTGTCACGCCGCCGAGGTCATCCTTCTTGCCTGTCTTGTCGGCAATGTCATGTCCCACATAGCGTTTGCTGCCCTTCTCGTTTTTCACGTAAGCCTTGGTGACCGTACCTCCCTTTGTGGAGAGGGTGACCGCCAGTTTCTTGTTTTGCAGCACGACATCTTGCGCCGTTCCTGTGAGGGCCTTGTGGAAGAGAGCCGTCGTATCAGCCGCAATCTTCTCCTTGGCCTGTTGCTGACGTTTGAAGGCGGCCGTTTTCTCAGCCTGCTCAGCTTTCTGTTCGGCTACCTTTGTCAGCGAGTCTTGTACGGCTTGTGCGCGCAGTTCCTCCTTTGAGGGCTGCGAATACCAGCTGAAGCCTACAAGCACCACGGCGATGAGTATAAAACCTATCAGTGAGTTCTTATTCATTTTTACCTTATTATAGTAATACTGGCAACAGCCTCCGCTGTTACTTTGTTTCCTGTTTTTGATTGGCGATGGCCGTCTTTACGAAATCGACGAAGAGGGGATGGGGCTTGAGTACGGTCGACTGGTACTCGGGATGGAACTGTGTTCCGATGTACCACTTGAGCGATGGTATCTCGACAATCTCCACGAGGTCGCTCTCAGGGTTGCGGCCTACGCAAAGCATGCCGTTGCGCTCAAACTCTTTCTCGAAGACGTTGTTGAACTCGTAGCGGTGCCGGTGGCGTTCCTGGATATGTTCCTGCTTGTAGATGTTGAATGCGTGCGAAGTCTGGCGCAGCACACACTCGTAAGCGCCGAGTCGCATCGTGCCGCCCATGTTGGTAATATTCTTCTGCTCCTCCATGATGTCGATGACATTGTGGGGTGTCTTCTCGTCCATCTCGCGGCTGTTGGCGTCGGCATAGCCAAGCACGTTGCGCGCAAACTCGATGACCATCATCTGCATGCCAAGGCAGATGCCGAAGGTGGGGATGTCGTGTGTGCGGGTGTAGTGGGCCGCCACTATCTTGCCTTCGATGCCGCGTTGTCCGAAGCCCGGGCAGATGACGATGCCGTCCTGTCCGGCGAGCTTCTCCGCCACATTGTCCTCGGTGATATATTCTGAGTTGATGAAGGTGATGACAGTCTTGTGGTCGTTGTAGGTGCCAGCCTGCGATAGGCTCTCGCGAATGCTCTTGTAGGCGTCCTGCAAGTCATACTTGCCCACGAGGCCGATGTGCACCTCCTTGGTAGCCTTGTTGCGGCGCTCGAGGAAGGAACGCCAAGGCCCGAGCCCCGGTTTCTCGCCCGGTTCGATTCCCACCTTGCGGAGGATGGCCGCGTCAAGCCCCTGGTTCTGCATGTTGACAGGAACCTCATATATGCTGGGCAGGTCTTCGCTCTGGATGACGCAGTCGAAATCGACGTTGCAGAAAGCGGCAACCTTCTTGCGGACCTGGTCGGAGAGATGCTTCTCCGTGCGCAGTATGAGCACGTCCGGCTGTATGCCGACGCTCTGCAGTTCCTTCACGCTGTGCTGTGTGGGTTTGGTCTTCAGCTCGCCGGCGGCGCGCAGGTACGGCACGTAGGTCAAGTGCACGTTGATGGCATTGCGCCCAAGTTCCCACTTTAACTGTCGGATAGCTTCCATGAACGGTGCACTCTCGATGTCGCCGATGGTGCCGCCGATCTCTGTGATTACAAAATCATAGTGGTTTTTCTGCCCGAGATACTTTACGTTGCGCTTGATTTCGTCGGTGATGTGGGGCACCACCTGGATGGTCTTGCCGAGATAGTCGCCGCGGCGCTCCTTGTCAATCACTGCCTTGTAGATGCGTCCTGTGGTGAGCGAGTTGGCCTTGGTGGTCTGTATGCCGGTGAAACGCTCGTAGTGGCCGAGGTCAAGGTCGGTTTCCATGCCGTCTACCGTGACGTAGCACTCGCCGTGCTCATAGGGGTTGAGCGTTCCTGGATCGATATTGATGTACGGATCAAATTTCTGGATGGTGATGTTGTAGCCTCTGGCCTGCAGAAGCTTGCCAATGGACGAGGATATGATGCCTTTGCCCAGTGAAGACACAACACCGCCCGTGACGAAGATGTACTTTGTTTCTGCCACAATCGTAAGTGTTAAAATGGGTAATTCAAAATTTGCAGCAAAGTTACCACTTTTTTATGATATGGACAACAATCAAATGCGAAAGTTTCTTCACGAGCGCTACAAATATCGTCATTTCGCGTTCCCTCCCGTCCCTGCCGGTTCGTACATGGTGTTTTGCAGGCAAGCCTTTCCCTAACTTAGTTGTGGTAGCGGCTTCTCTGACCGTGGCGTAGAGTCACTCGCGATAAATCCGCGATAAGATGCCGTTGAGCCAACCGGGCATCAGTCTGAACCAACGATAGGAGCTGGCCGGCTTGCCGCCAAAGGAAAGGATAAAGTCGCGGAACGGACTGTGCGGCACGGGAAGCCCCACGTCCAGGAAGATGATATGGGCATAATTGTGCTCCCAAGCCCAGTTGATGGCGTGCCAGATGGTCATCATGTTCGGATGCAAATGAGGATAACTCTTGCGGCGTGAGGCGAGATACCACAGGTAGCAGTTGCCCTCGGAGAAGAGGCACAGGCTACCGCCAATCACCTTTCCCTTGTAAAGTGTGATGAACACCCGCGCACAGTCGCTTCGGTCAAACTGACGAAGCTGGTTCTCCGAGGGGATGACGCGGCGCATCTTGAACCGATAGAAGCCGTTGAGCAGCTTGTAGAAATGGTGAAGCTCTTCTTCCGTCTCTACCTCTCGCGTCTCCACCCCCATCTTGCCGATGCGGTCGATGCGGTCAAGCATCTTCCGGCTCAGGCGGTCGCGTGGTGCCATGGAGTGGAGCGAGTTGTACACCTCCAGCCACGAGATAGGGAAATAGCCGTTCTCACGAAACAGACGGTAACCGAACATTTTCCTGGAAAGGTCGCTGAACTCGATGCTGAAGCACAGACGGCGCCGCAACTTATGCGTTATGGCCTTCAACAAGACGGCAAACACTTCTTCCCGCCGCGTGTCATCGGCATATTCGCCTTCGCCATAGGCGCGGCCTGTCGAATAGCGGAATGGGGGGAACCACATGCTCCGCACACGCTCGAAAGCCAGCAGATGCCCCAGTTCACGGCCGTCTCCATCCGTCGCGACAGCCATGAAAGGCCGTTGCCCGGGCGATTTCTCTACAATGTGGAAAAGCTCGGCACTATGGAAGAAGTTGCTGCCAATGAGCGGCGGCAAAGTCTCACCACGCGAATAGATGGTCACACGTATGGAGTTCACGATGGCAAAATTAGTAAAAAATATGTGGATAACGTAGCAATTGTCTCACGTTTTTTTGTAACTTTGCGATGAAATGTAACAATTCCCAACCATGAAAGATTTCAAGACATTGGTACAGATGCGGCGCAGCCATCGCAAGTACACCGACGAGAAAGTAAGCGCCGACGACGTGCGCCTTATCCTCCGTGCAGCACTCATGTCGCCCTCGAGCATGAACCAGCGTGCATGGCAGTTTGCAGTGACCGACGACCCCGAGGCCATCGCTGCCATGGCCGAAGCCAAGGAGAGTGGCGGCGATTTTCTGAAGGGCGCTCCCCTGGCCATCGTTGTCATGGGCGACCCGAAGACCAATCCCTGCTACATTGAGGACGGTGCCATCGCAGCCACGATCATGCAACTGCAGATAGAAGACCTCGGACTGGGCTCCTGCTGGATACAGATGCGGGGCAAGCATCAGAAAGACGGCACCCCCGCCAACAAGGTCATCCACGACATCCTCGGTCTTCCCGAGGAGCAGGAGGTGCTCTTCGTGCTGTCCGTTGGCCATCCCGCCGACGAGCGCAAGCCCCAAAACGAGGCGAAGCTGAAGTGGGAGAACGTCATCAACAAGTCGAGCTACAACCTCTAAAACACACGTTTCCCCACATTCATCATGATCAATTACGACCTGAAGAAAATCCGTGCGATCATCTTCGACGTCGACGGTGTCCTGTCGGCCTCGACCATCGGCATGGACGATGAGGGCATGCCCATGCGCACCATCAACATCAAGGACGGCTACGCCATACAGCTGGCGCAGAAGGAGGGCATCCGATGCGCCATCATGACAGGCGGTCAAGCCGATGCCATCGGCAAGCGCTACAACTATCTGGGCGTGACCGATATCTACCAACGGTGTGCGGTGAAGACCAAGACCTACGAGCAGTTCGTCGCTCTGTATGGGTTCAGCGATGACGAGATCATCTACATGGGCGATGACATCCCCGACCTGCAGGTCATGCGCCGCGTGGGTTGTCCGTGCTGCCCCGCCGACGCCTGCCCGGAAGTGAAGGCCGTGTCCGTCTACGTATCCGACAGGCAAGGCGGGTACGGATGCGCCCGTGATGTCATCGAGCAGGTGCTCCAGGCACAAGGCAAATGGCTGAGCAATGCGCGCGCCTTCGGCTGGTGAAGCGAGCCGTGACGAACAGCCTCCCGGCCTCATGGCACCAAACGCCACAACACACAAACAACACGATGAACCCCATACCCTATAAAATCATTCTGGCGAGCAACTCGCCACGCCGTCGCGAACTGCTTGCTGGCTTGGGCGTCGACTTTGAGGTCCGCGTCCTCAAGGGCATCAGTGAGGCTTATCCCCACGACTTGCCCGTAAGCCAGATCCCGCAATTCATTGCCCGTGAGAAGGCGGCTGCCTACCAAGTAAAGCCAGGCGAGCTGGTCATCACAGCCGATACCGTAGTGGTGGTGGGCGACGACGAGCAGGGCAGCACCGTGCTCGGCAAGCCCAAGGACGTCGACGAAGCACGCCGGATGCTCCGCACGCTAAGCGGCAGGGCACACCGCGTCATCACAGGGGTGTGCCTCACCACCCACGACGACCAGCGGCAGTTCTCGGTAACGACCGAGGTCAACTTCCGGGAGCTGGGCGATGACGAGATTGATTATTACATCTCCCTCTACCGTCCGTTCGACAAGGCGGGTGCCTACGGCATCCAGGAGTGGATCGGCTACGTCGGTGTGACAGGCATCCGCGGCAGTTACTTCAACGTCATGGGACTGCCTGTGCAACGCATCTGGCAAGAACTCCGCCAGATGTGAGAACAAACCAATATCTGCGTGAACCGCGGGCTGAACAATGTCTGCGTGAGCCGCGGGCTGAACAATGTCTGCGTGAACCGCAGGCAGAACAATGTTTGCGTGAGCCGCGGGCAGAACAATGTTTGCGTGAGCTGCGGGCTGAAAGCCCAGCAATTACCTAGCCCAGGG
>CAVIOP010000090.1:0-11703 GCA_963644485.1 bacterium
GAACTTCTATGGACGGCGGTACACGTATGTCGGGCTACCGTACTTCACAGTACTCTATGTCGTACGCTAACTCCATGTACTCTATCGACAACACCGTTCACTCTTTCTCACTCGACTTGAACAGCCGTCTGACCGAGAACCTCTCTAACCAGTTCCTGGCTACATACTCAAAGCTTGACGATGTCCGTGGCACCAACTCTTCTGAGTTCCCCTTCATCGATATCCTGAAGGACAATCAGAACTACATCTCGCTTGGTAAGGAACTCTTCACACACAACAATGCCGTGCACAACACCATCTGGAACATCAAGGACGATGTTACCTATTATACTGGTGCACACAAGATCACTGGCGGTATCTCTTTCGAACATCAGATGGCCGACAACTCTTACATGCGCGAGGGATCAGGCTATTACCGTTACAAGAGCCTCGACGACTTCCTCAGCGGTGCAACGCCCGAAATCGTTTGTCTTACCTATGGCTACAACGGCGAGACCAGCCCCGCTGCCCGTGTGCAGTTCAACAAGGCCGGCATCTACGGCCAGGACGAGTGGAACATCAACAGCAAGTTCAAGCTCACCTACGGTCTGCGCATCGACGGTCTGTTCTTCAACAACAGCGACCTGATGACCAACAATGCCATCTACGCACTCGACTACGACGGCCGTCACATCGATACCGGCAAGTGGCCTTCAGCCAACATCACCTTCTCGCCGCGCGTGGGCTTCACCTACGACATCCTCGGCAACAAGAGCCTTAAGTTGCGTGGTGGTACCGGTCTCTTCTCTGGCCGTCTGCCCCTCGTGTTCTTCACCAACATGCCCACCAACTCTGGCATGGTGCAGTATAAGGCTGTGTGCAACGCTTCGAACGCTGCCAAGCAGGGCTACTCTATGGAACAGTTTGCCGGCGGTCTCGTGACCGACGAAAACGGCAAGGCTACCATCCAGGCTCTCAAGGATAAACTCATCTCTCTCGGCTATCCCAACACCATCACTCCTGAGGAAGGCACACTGGCCAGCGGTTCTTCAATCGCTGCTGTCGACAAGAACTTCAAGATGCCGCAGGTGTGGAAGACTTCCATCGCAGTCGATTATGTAGTGCCCGTGTCGTTCCCCCTGACCATCACGGCTGAGGGTATCTTCAACAAGACCATCAACGGTGTACTCATGTCCGACTGGAGCATTCCTTCAGTAGGTGGCTTCGCCCGCTTCAACGGTGCCGACAACCGTCCTATCTATCCCGACGGCTATCGCACCAAGACCAAGGCTTTCGTCCTCGGCAACACCAGCAAGGGTTATGGCTGGTCGGCCAACCTGACCGTCAACGCTCAGCCCACCAGCTGGCTCAGCCTTATGGCTGCCTACACTCACACCGTGAGCAAGGAACTCACCGGTATGCCCGGTTCCGACGCCGAGTCGGCATTCACCTATGTGCCTACCTACGAGGGCCCCAACAACATCAAGTTGCACAACTCGCAGTATGTCACTCCCGACCGTATCGTGGCTTCGGCTACGGCTCACGACAAGAGCGGCAACCACTATAGCCTTATCTATGAGACATGGCGCGGTGGCTACAACTACTCTTACATGATGACCAACGACATGAACGGCGACGGTTACAACTACGACGCCATCTATGTGCCTACCGACGAGCAGGTGGCCAACGGCCAGTTCCGCTTCTCTTCTGAGGACGACAAGACCCGCTTCATGGACTATGTGCACAACTCAAGTTATCTGAAGAGCCGCCAGGGCAAGTACACCGAGGGCTACAGCGTCTACAACCCCTGGGTGCACCGCATCGACGTGAGCTACAAGCACGACTTCAAGTTGAATGTCGGCAAGACCAAGCACACGCTGCAACTCAGCCTCGACGTGAAGAACGTGCTCAACCTCTTCAACTCAAGTTGGGGCGTGATGAAGTATCTCAACCCCGCCATCGGCTCGGATGCCCGCATCCTTACCTACGACGGTGTAGATGCTGAGGGCTATGCCACATTCTCTACACCGGCCGCCATCAGCGGCAGCACCAAGACCTTTGTGCCCTACCATGCCATTGGCCAGTGCTGGTATGCTTCTATCGGTGTGAAGTATATGTTCAACTAATATAAAGTCAAGACAATATGAAACTTAAATATTTTATTCCGTCGTTCATTGCAGTTCTTGCCGTATTGGTTGGCTGCTCTACCGACGATTCCATTACATTGCTCGATGAGGTGCAGGTCTCTTCATCGTATGTGGCAATATCTACCGACGGCGGTTCCACCCCCATCACCGTCACCGCTAAAGACGAGTGGAGCATCGACACCACTGCAGCCAGCGGTTGCCCCGCTTGGCTCACCGTGTCGCCCGTGTCGGGTGCGGCTGGTCAGACAGAGGTGACATTCTCTGCTGGCAAGACCGAGGACGGACGCACAGCAACCGTCTACATCACTTGCGCCGGCAAGAAGCAGACCATCAACGTCATCCAGGGCCTCTCCAGCATTCCGCAGGCCACTGTGGCTGAGGTGATGGCCGGCCCTGAGAGCAAGACATACCGTGTGACGGGTACGGTGACGGCTGTCACCAACACGTCGTATGGTAACCTCTACATCAACGACGGCACCAGCGACACCGACCTCTACATCTATGGTCTCTTCAACGCCAAGGGCCAGTATCCTTCGGCTGCCACGGGCGGCTGGGAGAGCTTTGGCATCAGCGTGGGCGACGAGATCACCGTCGTAGGCTCTAAGGTGGTCTACAGCGGCACGGTAGAGTTCAAGGACGCTACGCTCGTCGGTGTCAACAAGTCGCTCATCAGCGCTTCAGCTCCCACCTATTTCAACCTCAACTCTGAGGAGGTGGAGTCGCTTCCTTCTGAGGGCGGTTATGCGCAGATCGCCATCACTTGCACCAGCGGCAACGCTGTGGAGGTGGTGATTCCTGAGAATGCCAAGTCATGGCTGTCTACAGCCTTCGGTGCCTCGTCTACCTCTGTCATGCTGAAGGCTACTGCCAACACCGGTGCTGGCCGCAGCGCCGACGTCACCTTCAAGACTACCGACGGCGAGAAGGAGTATACGTCTGTGGTAACCATCTCTCAGGAAGGTCTCGGCGGCACCAAGGAGTTGCCTTATACCATAGAGGAGGCTATTTCCTACATCCAGACGCTGGGCACCAGCACCTCACCCACACAGGTCTATATCAAGGGCTTTGTGTCGCAGTTTGCCAACAACGGTGAGTTTGGTGCCAAGTATGGCAACGGCACGTTCTGGCTCTCGTCAGACGGCAAGTACAACGACGACCTGTCGAAGGACTTTGAGGCTTACCACGTGCTCTGGCTGGGCAACCAGAAGTGGGCAGAGGGCAATGCCACGCTTGCTCCCGGTGCCGAGGTGGTCATCTGCGCCACGGTGAAGGCCTACAACGGTGTGGCTGAGACAGCCTCAGGCTATGTGTACAGTGTCAATGGTGTGACGACTGACGCCAACGGTATCGGCACTGCGGCTTCGCCGTTCAATGCTTTGGGAGCTGTTGCAGCTGCCAACGCCGGCACATCGGCCAGTGTGTATGTTTCTGGCAAGGTGTCTAAGGTTGTTAGCGCCTTCAGCGCCAACTATGGCAACGCTTCGTTCTACATGTCGGCCGACGGCAACTATGCCGACGACAAGTCGAAGGATTTCGAAGCCTACCGTGTGCTCTACCTGGGCAACCGCAAGTGGGTTGAGGGCGACACGCAGATCGCTGAAGGCGACGACGTCACCATCTGCGGTCCGCTGACTACCTACAACGGCACTGCCGAGACTTCCTCTGGCAAGGCTTACATCGTAAACTTGAACGGTCGTACCGAGTAATTTATTTGTCAACAACTATCCGTTGAGGTGTGTTCTCATCTAGAGGACACACCTCTTCTGTATTATAGAAGTAATGCATGAGTGTGCGGAAGATGGCAGAAAGTGAAAGAAAAAGAGGCGGATTGTTCTTCATTGCCTCTTATTTGTTTTATCTTTGCAGACGCATAGGGCCTGCTCATATTTGGTGGCCATAGCAAACCAATAAACATTCAGCAAGACATGATTATCGATTTTGATGAGATTAAAGAAGTTCGACAGATGAACTTCAAGGGAGGCAATGGGCCGTTGGACACACGCAATTATGTGGACGATAAGGTGAAAATTATGTATTCGACGCTCCGCCCGGGATCGTCGACGGGTCCTCACGTCCATGAAGAAAACTGCGAAATCATTTTTGTGATCAGTGGTGTGGCCACGTTCCATTATGACGGTAAGATTGAGACCTGTCGTGCGGGCCAGTGCCACTATTGCCCCAAGGGTCACAACCATTACATGGAAAACAATACCGACCACGATCTTGTCTATTTTGCTGTGGTGCCTGAGCACCATCTGTGACAAGCATCGTTTTTGAGATGTTGGCCGTCCAGCGGACGTGCAGATTAACCATGCGACTGGTCTGGAGGTATGGTCTTCTGGTGTGATTGTCTACATGTTTGTCGTGTCCGGCGCGATGAGTGATGTTTGTTGCAGCGGTCAGCCAACGCACATCCTTGACAGGGACCCGTATGTCGGAGTCTGTTGTAGATGCGCCAGACGGCATAAGCCACCGCCAGGATCACTATGATGACCGTGAGGATGCATTGTGTCAACATAACGTTTTCTTTTTGATGAAGTGGAGCGAAAACAATGCCAAACTGTAAAGACAAGAACAAAAGTTTGTTAGTATGACTATTTTTAAGTAACTTTGTCAAATAGAATTACAAGTTAATGATTATGGCTGATACGAACAATCATTTGGTCATTATGGCCGGAGGCGTGGGCAGCAGGTTCTGGCCCATGAGCACAGAAGAGACGCCCAAGCAGTTTATTGATGTGCTGGGGGTGGGGCGCACGCTCCTGCAGATGACACGAGAGCGTTTCAAGGGCATTTGTCCTGCAGAAAACATATGGGTGGTGACCAACAAACGCTATGCGGAGTTGGTTAGGCAGCAACTGCCTGATATACCCGTGGGCAACATCCTTATGGAGCCTTGCCGCCGTAATACGGCTCCGTGCATTGCTTATGTGTCGTGGCGCATCAAGATGCAGGCTCCCCAGGCCAACATCGTGGTGACACCAAGTGACCATGTGGTGACCGATGTCGTGGAGTTTCAGCGGGTAGTCAACCAATGCCTGAAGTTTACCAACGAGACCGATTCCATTGTTACCTTGGGCATGAAGCCCAGTCGCCCCGAGACGGGATATGGCTACATTCAGGCTGACCTGTCGACCAACTCTTTGCGTAACAAGGAAATCTTTCGTGTCGACCAGTTCCGTGAGAAGCCCGATCTGGGGACAGCCCAGCAATATGTCCAGGAGAACAACTTTTTCTGGAACGCCGGCATCTTCATTTGGCGCGTCGAGACCATTGTCAACGCGCTCCGCATGTATGCACCGCGCATCAACCGCATTTTTGAGAGGCTGCAAGACAAGATGGGAACACTTGAGGAACAGCAGGTCATTGATGAGGTGTATCCCGACTGTGACAATATTTCCATCGACTATGCTGTGATGGAGAAGGCTGAGGAAATATTTGTCTGCCCGGCAGACTTCGGCTGGAGTGATCTGGGCACATGGGGCGCTCTTCGGCTGCAGAGTCAGCGCGACATGTACGGAAATGCTCTTATAGGCGACAACATCAAGGTGTATGAGAGCCACAACTGCATGGTTCACGTCACGCAGGGACGCAAGACTGTTATTCAAGGTCTCGACGGCTATATTGTGGCAGAGCATGACGGAAAGCTGCTCATTTGCAAATTGTCTGAGGAGCAGCGGATCAAGCAGTTTAGCGAATAAGTAAGTTCAATTAAAGATATTAGGTAACAATTTTCTGAATTCATACTAGCCCGGACGGGTGTTCGCTGGTCTGTCAATGGCCGACGCGTGCACCTGTCCGGGCTTTGGCGTTTTATTTCACGCGGTAGAGGGTGACGTAGCTGTTGAGCCCCGAGGGCATTGCTGTCCAGCCGGCATAGGAAGTCTTCTGGTAGTTGATGTTCACGACATTGATTTCTTCCATCTTTCGCCATTTGTAGCCTTCCCGGTCCAGTTGTGCAATGCGGTTGGCAGGCAAGTTGGTCACCTCAATGCGTATGCGGTTGAGACCGGGCTTGAGCAGGTTGGTGAATGACAAGGTGAATGGTGCCGACCACGCACAACCGATGAGCGAGTCGTTGATATAGACGCGTGCGCTCTCACGCACGTCGCCCAGGTCAATGGCCCAATGGTTGTTTCCTAGAAGTTCTTTTTTGCTCATTTTCACTTGGCACTCGTATATGCCTGTTCCCATGAGTGAATGTAAGGTGTCGTTCAAGTTCTCCCAAGGTCGCAGTTGTCCGATGGCCAGGGACTTGTCATAGGCAGGTACCGACTCCTTGAAGGAGAGGGTCCATCCGTCACTGAGCGTCTTTCGGTAGTTGTCTGCAGGCATTGTCTTGCGTTTGGGTAGGCTGGCCAGTAGTTCGCTGAGGCTGTCTGCTTTTGACGAGAATGTTTCCAAAATCAGCGACTCGCCCGAACGCAGGCAGACCCTGATGGAGCCGTCCTTGATGGTGGCCTGGTAGCGTTGTCCGTTCAGCGGGTCAAACCAAATGGCTTCTTTGAAGGGCACCGCCAAGGTCGTTACGGTATCGACATCTTGCCCCGACAGGTTGGCAATGAAATAGTGGAAGCCTAGGTCGTTGGCCCTTCGGATGAGCCTCAGACCGTGATGCGTCTTCATTTCCTCTGCTTTCGCCACACGAGCCATGGCCTCCGCATCTGTCCCTGTGATGATGGTTGCGCCCTGTTGTCTTAGGTTGTCGATGTGTTGGCGCACAGCAGGCGTGAG
The DNA here is from genome assembly GCA_963644485.1 of bacterium. Lineage (GTDB taxonomy): Bacteria > Bacteroidota > Bacteroidia > Bacteroidales > Bacteroidaceae > Prevotella. Next base: position 6,861 of record CAVIOP010000090.1, read on the forward strand.
CCTATTGTCCTTGCTGGGCAGTATGAGGGCCTTGTAGCGTGTGCCTGCGGCTGTCTGGAGCATGCCGTCTATGTAACTTGTTTGTAGCAGAAAGCGTTCGCTGATGTAGTCGCAGTCATATCCGAGACGGTCTATCTCGTCAATGGTCTTGGCAAACTCAGGTGCCTGCTGGCCCATGGTGTGTATGGCAAACTGCATGAGGCGTTTGCCTTTGCTCTGCTTGTGCCACAGGTCGCGCACGGGCACGAAGACCAGAAAATCGTTGTCGGGTGTGCCCCATTGCAGGAAACTTTGGCAACGAGTGATGTATCGCATGAGGTAAGGTGCGTCGCGCCAAATGGTGTTGGTGGGGCTCATGTCCACGCTGGCATAGAACTTCCAGCCGGGCCATGTGTCATCCTTGGGCGAGTAGGCCGTTCCGTGGAAGAACATGTGATTGACGCCTCCTACAAACATAAGGTCCATGTCGGGCTTCATCTGTGAAAGCGAGGTCCTGAAATGTTCGGTTAGCCATGTGAACGTCTCGCTTGAGGTGAAGGGCTTCCCGTTGATGTGGGCAGCCGACGAGGCCCACTTGTACATGGAGAAGTCGGAGTCGTTCTTGCGTGTGAAGCCGGAATCGGTGCGCAGCCCCTTGATGCCGAAGTTGGAGAGACCGAACCCTTCGATTTCCGGGATGTCGACCGCAGAGTAACAATCGATGAGGTTTGCCGGTGACCCATGTGCTTGGTTGCGCGTGATGGCCCCGTGGCTGTGTGCCCAGGCCGTCCAGGTCTGTGTGAAGTTCTCGAGCAACAGGTCGCTCAGCGTCTCTCGGTAGTCGGCCACAACGGCTTGGTCGCCGTCCACCAGCTTGTCGAAGTTGGCTTCCAGCGAGTAGCCGCGCCGCTGTTCAAACTCCTTGAAAAGGTTGTTGGTGTAGTCGGCTTCTGCGACCTCATAACTGTCGTTGAAGAAAGTGTGGGGGTAGGGCGTGTGTGTGCGTTCGAAGGCATCAGAGATGTGCTGGAGGTAATGTGTGACGGCCTGTCGGTCAAAGTGGTCTACCACAAGCCCCGCTCCGCCGGGTGCCGCTCGCTTCACGCGCATCACGCCATACTTCTGGTAGAGGGCGATGATGCGCCAGGAGTTCCGTTTTGGCAGCTTGCCCGACAGTGTGACGGCGGTCAGTATGTTGCCTTCCTGCTGTCGGCTGATCTTGAAGGTACCCTTTGCCGATGGGGCCGTGAGGTTGAGGTGTTGCCCGTCGGAGAAGGCGTAGATGCCCACCAGTCGGCAGTCGGCAGCCTTCTTGTGGGGTGGGGTGAGGTCCAGGTCTTTCAGACGGTGCGTTCCGATGCGCTTGTCCACGATAACCATCTGCGATGCACTCTCCTCCAGCGGTACCCATGGGCCGCCAAAGGGCCATCCCGTTCCTGTGGCCATGTCTGTCTCGATGCCGTTTGCCGTGCCTTGCTGCTCGGTGTAACGCAGCATCTCCATCCACTGGTCAGACAGATAGTTGATGTTGTTCTGTTCGTTGTGTTGCACACCGTAGATAGGGGTTATTTCCACGGCACCCGCCCCGCAGGCGGCATATTGTTGCAAGGACCATTTGAGATTGGACTTGTCGACTGCCGACCCCAGCCACCACCAACGCAAGCCAGGCTTGGCCTCTTGCCGGACCATAGGCCATTGTTGGGCGTTGAGGGTTAACGGAAAAGCGCAGACGAGTAGGAAGATAAAGGCTTTTCTCATGTGTGAAAGTGATTTTTTAAGTAGAAAGTTTAAGTAGAAGGGGAAACGTCGTCGAGCTCAAACCTCCGGGACGCGGGACGACTCCTGTGTTCTCGGGCTCACTCGTGGTGATAGGGTTCTCCCTTGATGATGGTGCAAGCTCTGTAGATTTGTTCGGTGAAGACGAGGCGCACCATCTGGTGGCTGAACGTCATCCGCGAGAGCGACACCATCTCGTTGGCACGTTTGTAGACGGCCTCCGAGAAACCGTAGGGGCCGCCGATGATGAAGACCAGGCGGCGGGCGCTGTTCTGTTTCTTCTGTAGCCATGCGGCAAACTCCACGCTACGGTGTTCCGTGCCGTGCTCGTCGAGGAGCACCACGGTGTCGGATGGCTGGAGCTGCTTGAGCAACAGTTCGCCCTCTTGGGTCTTCTGTTGCTGCTCCGACAGGCTCTTGGTGTTGCGAAGCTCGGGTATCACCTTGATCTCGAACGGCAGGTAGTGTCCGATACGCTCCGCATAGTCGTTGATGCCGGCGACGAAATGTTTGTCTTGGGTCTTGCCCACCAGTAGCAAGAGTGTCTTCATGAGCGTGTGTTGTAAGTGGTCTTGTCGTTTCTGGCGCCACTGTGCGTCTCGTCTTTTTCAGTCATCTCATATTCGTCCTTGCGCTTGGGGTTCATGGGAAACCAGCCTTTCTCCACGCGTTTCTTCTGTGAGAACAGTTCGCCGATAGACCACAACAGACTGGCTCCCAGCACCCCGATTAGCGAAGAGGCGATGGTCTGCTTGATGCAGAGCGACCCGATGACGCAGGCTATTCCCATGATGAGGAAGATCATCCAGGGTCGTGTGCCGTAGTAATATTCGGTCTTGATGACCAGCGGGTGGCATAAGCCTATGATGAGAAACGTGCAGATGGCGATAATCAGACCTGTTAAATACATAAATGATGAGTTGTTTTAAGAGATAGTTGTGAAACGCTTTTACTGTCGTTACGATTTGCAAATTTACTAAAAAATGCTGAATGGATAGGTTATAATCAGATTTTTTATGGTAACTTTGCGATGTATAACAACACAAGTAAATTTTAATAGTATGGAAAATAATGCAGAACTGATTGCCCAGTGCGAGGCCAAGGCCAAGCAGTGGCTTTCGCCTTCGTTTGACGAGGAAACCCGACAGGAAGTTCAGGGCATGCTCGACAACCCCGACAAGACCAGCCTCATTGAGGCTTTCTACAAGACCTTGGAGTTTGGAACGGGTGGTCTGCGTGGCATCATGGGTGCCGGCACCAACCGCATGAATATCTACAATGTGGGCATGGCCACACAGGGCTTTGCCAACTACCTGAAGAAATGCTACAAGGACCGTAAGGAGATCAGCGCCGTGGTGTGTCACGACTGTCGCAACAACAGTCGCCTCTATGCAGAGACAGTGGCCAACATCTTCTCGGCCAACGGCATCAAGGCTTATCTCTTCGACGACCTCCGTCCTACGCCGGAGTGCTCTTTTGCCATCCGTTATCTCAAGGCACAGGTCGGTGTGAACATTACTGCCAGCCACAACCCCCGCGAATACAATGGCTACAAGGCCTACTGGGAGGATGGTGCGCAGGTGCTCGCTCCACACGACAAGGGTATCATCGATGAGGTAAACAAGGTGACGGTCGACGATGTGAAGTTCACGCCCAACAAGGATCTTATCCAGATCATCGGCGAGGATGTCGATGAGCCTTATCTCCGTCAGATTCGTACAATCAGCATCGATCCCGAGGTCATCCATCGCCAGCATGACTTGAAGATTGTCTACACGCCGCTGCATGGCGCCGGACGCGTGATTATCCCGCGTTCGCTGGCTTTTTGGGGCTTCGATAATGTGCACTGCGTGCCCGAGCAGATGCTCAAGGACGGCAATTTCCCGACTGTGGACCGTCCCAACCCCGAGTTTGCTGAGGCTTTGACGCTCGGTCTTCGTGATGCCAAGGCGCTCGATGCCGACATCCTGATGGCTTCCGACCCCGATGCCGACCGCGTGGGCATGGCCTGCAAGAACGACAAGGGCGAGTGGGTGCTGATCAACGGTAACCAGACATGCATGATTTTCCTGTGGTACATCATTGCCAACCGCAAGGCTACCGGTAAGCTGAAGCCTTCCGACTTCATCGTGAAGACCATCGTCACCACGGAGCTCATCAAGAAGATTGCCGACAAGCAGGGCGTGGAGATGCGCGACTGCTATACGGGCTTCAAGTGGATTGCCCGAGAGATTTTCCTTTCTGAGGGCAAGCAACAGTACATTGGAGGTGGCGAAGAGAGCTATGGCTTCCTGGCCGAAGACTTCGTGCGCGATAAGGATGCAGTCTCCGCTTGTTCGTTGCTCGCTGAGATTTGCGCCTACGCCAAGGATAAGGGCAAGACGCTCTACGACATCCTCATGGACATCTACAAGGAGTATGGCTTCTCCAAGGAGTTCACGGTCAACGTGGAACGTCCGGGTAAGACGGGTGCCGAGGAGATACAGGCCATGATGGCTGGCTTCCGTGCCAACCCGCCGAAGGAACTGGGTGGCTCGCGTGTGGTGCTGTGGAAAGACTACAAGTCGCTGCAGGCCACCGATGCCGAGGGCAACACGACCAAGCTCGACATGCCTGAGACAAGCAACGTGCTGCAGTGGTTCTGCGACGATGACACCAAGGTCAGCGTCCGTCCCTCTGGTACCGAGCCCAAGATCAAGTTCTATATTGAGGTGAAGGGTACCATGACCGACGCCGCGCAGTATGTGGAGCTTGACCGTCAGGGCACCGAAAAGATCGAAGCCATCAAGAAGAGCCTGGGCCTGTAACACGGGATCGCTCAGGCAGATTTCAATTTTGTAGGCTCTTTATATAAGGTTCTTCCGCTTTTCTCATTGGTAAGTTAACTTGTCAACGAGAAAAGCGGAAGAACTTTATTTAGGTTTCGGATTTAGCCAAATGTCGCCTCCGGTCACAAAAAGAACAAATAGCATGAAGTACAACGTGAGCCGTGGGCTGAAAGCCCAGTAATTCCATAGCCCAGGGCACCTCAGAACGGGCTGAAAGCCCAAAAGTACTTAGCCCAGGGCATCGCCCTGGGTGGTGAATG
>CAVIOP010000091.1:0-11600 GCA_963644485.1 bacterium
CCAACGACCCCCTGATTAACAGTCAGGTGCTCTAACCAACTGAGCTACTGAAGCAATAAGTAGTAATTCATCTCTGAATTGCGAATGCAAAGGTAGCGACTTTCTATGAAACCTCCAAACTTTTGGAGCTTTTTTTTCATCCGAAGGCCATTTTTCTTGTTTTTGTCGCCTTACGGGGGTTTTTCGCACCCACTGACGTGAGGCAGACGGGGAGGTGCATGCGCCGGATGAAGTTTTCCTGTTTTTGTCGTCCCCCTGCCTTGTAGCTCCAGGAAGTGGCGGAAGAACCTAATATTATTTAAATAAAGTGGACACATAAGGGCTATATGGGCAAAAGGGGGTACCTTTGCACTTTGGTGCCCAACTGCAATGGGCAACCCAACAAAAGACATGAAACTGTATCCACACCACTACCGCTCGCTCCTGTCACTGGGCCTGCCCATCATGATCGGACAGCTAGGCATGATCATCCTGGGCTTTGCCGACACCATGATGGTGGGCCACCACAGCACCACGGAACTGGGTGCCGCCTCGTTTGTCAACAACATCATGAACCTCGTCATCATTACCGGGACAGGTTTTTCCTATGGCCTCACGCCCATCGCGGGCAGCCTCTTCGGGCGGGGCGAACTGTCCAAGGCGGGCAACACCCTGCGGTGCTCGCTACTGGCCAACACGCTGGCAAGCCTACTGATGATGGCGGCGCTCCTCGTTCTGTTCTTCAACTTGGGTAACATCGGCCAGCCCGAAGAACTGCAGCCGCTGATGCGTCCCTACTACCTGGTACTGTGGGGCTCGCTGCCGTTCGTCATGTTGTTCAACGCCTTCAAGCAGTTTACCGACAGCATCACCGATACGCGCACGTCGATGTGGATACTGCTCAGCGGCAACCTCATCAACATCGTGTGCAACTACATGCTGATCTACGGTAAAGCAGGACTGCCCGAGATGGGACTGACGGGCGCAGGCGTGGCCACACTGTTCTCGCGCGTGGTCATGGTGTTGCTGTTTGCCGCCGTATTCTTCCTGCGCAAGTCGATGCGGCCCTACCGCGAGGGCTTCCTCCACCACCAATGGCCACGTCCGCTGTTGCGCCGCCTGTTTGCACTCGGCACACCGATAGCCCTCCAGATGGGCATGGAGACAGCCTCCTTCTCACTATCGGTCATCATGGTGGGTTGGCTCGGTACCATCGCCCTGGCCTCTCATCAAATAATGATCACCATCTCCCAGTTCACCTTCATGGTCTACTACGGCCTGGGGGCAGCCGTGGCCGTGCGCACCAGTTACTTCAACGGACAGCATGACCACAAGAACGTGCTCCACACCGTGACGGCGGGTCTGCACGTCATGATCGTATTAGAGGTGCTGCTGGGCGGCATCATCTTCCTCCTGCGCCACCACATAGGCGGCTGGTTCACTGACTCAACAGAGGTGTCGGCCACGGTGCTCACGCTCTTGGTCCCATTCTTCATCTACCAGTTTGGCGACGGCCTGCAGGTCACCTACGCCAACGCCCTGCGCGGCATTGCCGATGTGAAGCCGCTCGTGGCCATCGCCTTCATCGCTTTCTTCGTCATATCGCTGCCCGTAGGCTATCTCTGCGGCTTCGTGCTCGGCTTCGGACTGGTGGGCGTGTGGATGGCGTTCCCCTTCGGCCTCACCTCGGCCGGCGTGATGATGTGGTGGCGCTTCAGACAGAGGACACGCATCGATGCCTCGTTTTTGCAATCTCGGAAAGACCTGTTTGCAAAATAATCAGTACCTTTGCATCAAGATTGTTAATCAGAAGATAATGTTGAATTTAGACAATTTCTACAAGGCTCGCTACGTGTTGAGCAAGATCATCCGCCGCACCGACCTGGTGCACGCCCCCAAGATCAATCCGGAATGTGACGTTTACCTGAAGCCCGAGTGCTTGCAAAAGACCGGTTCGTTCAAGATACGAGGCGCCTACTATAAGATTTCACGGCTCTCCGAGGAGGAGAAGGAGAAAGGCGTGATTGCTTGCTCAGCCGGCAACCACGCACAGGGTGTGGCACTCGGAGCCACATCGATGGGCATCAAGTCGCTCATCTGTCTGCCCGAGGGCGCGCCCATCAGCAAGGTGGAGGCCACCAAGAAGCTCGGCGCCGAGGTGTGCCTCGTGCCGGGCGTCTATGACGATGCCTACCAGAAGGCCCTGCAGCTCCGCGATGAGCACGGCTATACCTTCATCCACCCCTTCGACGACGAGAACGTCATCGCCGGACAGGGGACCATAGGCCTGGAGTTGCTCGACCAGCTGCCCGACGTGGAAGCCGTGGTGGTGCCCGTAGGCGGAGGCGGCCTCATCTCAGGCGTGGCCTACGCCATCAAGTCGCTCAACCCCCAGGTAAAGGTCTACGGCGTGCAGGCCAGCGGTGCCGCCAGCATGGTACACAGCCTCCACGACCACAAGCAGGAGAAGCTCGCCAAGGTGTCGACCATCGCCGACGGCATCGCCGTAAAGGAGCCGGGTACACTCACGTTCGACATCTGTTCCCACTATGTAGACGACATTGTGACCGTCAGCGAGGACGAGATCTGCGCAGCCATCCTCCACCTCATCGAAAGCGAGAAGATGGTGGCCGAAGGAGCCGGAGCTGCCAGTGTGGCCGCCGTGATGTTCAACAAGGTACCCGTGAAGGGCAAAAAGACCATCTGCGTGGTCAGCGGCGGCAACATCGACGTTACCATCCTGAGCCGTGTCATCAACCGCGGACTGGCCACCAGCGGACGCATCTGCACGCTCACCATCGAGCTGGCCGACAAGCCTGGCCAGTTGCTCAAGGTCTGCCAAGTCATATCGTCCATGGGTGGCAACATCGTCAGCGTGCACCACGAGCGCAACAACGACAGCAAGAGAGTCACCGACTGCGTGCTCCGTGTGTCGGTAGAGACCAAGAACCAGGAGCATGTCGACACCATCACCAAGACGCTCACCGACAACGGCCTGAAAATACGCGAAAACATTTAGTCAACTCTTAAACACATATCAACTATGCAAGCTATTCACACAGAGAAGGCTCCTAAGGCCATCGGACCTTACAGCCAGGCCATCAAGGTAGGCAACCTCGTCTTCGCATCGGGACAGGTGCCCCTCGTGCCCGCCACAGGCGAGTTTGTAGAAGGGGGCATCCAGGAGCAGACGCGCCAGGCCCTCACCAACGCCCAGGCCATCCTCGAGGAGGCCGGAACAAGCCTCAAGAACGTCGTGAAGACCACCGTCTTCCTCTCAGACATGGCCAACTTCGCCGCCATGAACGAGGTCTACGCCGAATTCTTCGCCCAGCCCTACCCCGCACGCTCAGCCGTAGCCGTGAAAGCATTGCCCAAGGGCGCACTGGTCGAGGTGGAGTGCATCGCCGAGCTGTAAGCCGGGCGAAACGCTCACACAGGCATACAAAAAGGCCGCTGCAAGTTTCACATAGAGACTCGCAGCGGCTTTTTTATGGCGGGCAATAGCCGGGCCGGGCATATTACGTAAGAAAGGCTTTGCGGCAATAACCGCAAAGCCTCTCTTACGTGTATATTATGAAAGAAGTCTGTTTATTTCACCACAAACTTCTTGCCATTCTGGATGTATATGCCAGCCGTCGGCTTGGAGACCTTGCGGCCCGAAAGGTCATAAATCGGGGCATCCGTTACTGTCTTGCCTACCGAAGGAGAGGCGATGCCGTCAAGCGTGCCCCATGTGAACGACATGTAGCCCTCGTTGGCAACTTCATAGCTTGAGTTGTAGTCATAGCAATAAATGTAGAGTTCGCCACCCTTCTCGTCACCACTGAACGTAGCGTAGCCATCTGTCGTATCGAGCCACACACAGTAGTTGTTCGGATAGATATAGTAGAAATACGCCCCGCTGTATCCAGCCGTCTGGTAGCCATTGGTGATACTGATTTTACCGTCGGCCACCTTGAACTGGATTTCGTTCGGAGTAGCATCTGCGTCGCACTTCAAGATGTAGTCATAGTCGTCAGAACCAGAATACTTGGTAAGAGTGGTTCTTCCTTTATAATAGTCGGTGTTGGTGCTCGAATTGTTGTAGGCTATGCCTCCTTCCACCGACCAGTCCTTCGAAACAGAGCTCATGGTCAGCTCCACCTTTGCTCCGTCTGAGATATAGTTGGTCTCATAATACCATCCGCCAAAGCCGCTGACGCTGATGACGCCTTCATCGGTAAACGTGGCTACCACGCTGCCCGTTCCGTCGGATGTGGTGGAAGATGCAAATGTTGCCCACGACATAGAGCCCGGAGCAATGGTGATGGTCTTGGCAGCAAGGTCAACTGTTGCTGTGAGTGTAGAACCGAAGTTGAGCAGATTGCTGATGGTGAGTGTACCGTCGTCGTTCTTGCTGATGTCTACATTGTAGGTCTTCGTAGACAAGTCGGTTGCCTTGGTGTAGTCGGTGATTTTCTCGGTGCCAGTGCCTGCAGCACTATAGATACCTACCAGGTCGTCAACTGAACTGACCGTTGCGTGGCCTGCAAGGCAGCAAACAACGGCCATCATCAATAGGGTAAATCTTCTCATACGCATAACATTTTAAACGTTTAACAATATTGTTTATTTAATCTCCCTAAAGCTTAGGGGTTACAATTTTCTTCTTATACATCCTTTCGGTTTGCAAAATTACACTTTTATATTTATTCAACAAAACAAACGACAATAAAAAAGCATAATAAGTGATATTTTGCCACCCGTTATTTGTTCAGTCAGATAGTATTTCATTGCGCAAACACAGCCAACCCAAACAGTCTGTTTACGCATTGTTTACGCAACGAAACAATAAAAGCAGTTACGGAAATCGCAACTGCTTCATTATTAGTGTGGACCAGCTAGGGCTTGAACCTAGGACCTCCAGATTATGAGTCTGTTGCTCTAACCAACTGAGCTACAAGTCCATTTGATACCAAAGGGGGCAAAGCGACAGATAACGGTCATGCAAAGATGACGCCATTACCACGCAACGTTCTCCCACGATTAGCGTTGCAAAGGTACGGCCTTTCATTGTAAAATCCAAATATTTTTTGTAAAAAGTAGCTAAATAACATTTAATGTTATGGCCTTTTATATGTAATTTAGCTAACTTTGCAACGATAAATGACAATGGAAGCCTCGCATGGAAGCGACATCCGCAAAGCTTTTTTGGGGAGGCCTTAAGACAATGTAGCATGAACAATCCCACATCCGAACAAGTGAACCTGTCGGGCTTGAACGAAAGTCAAGTGACGAGTAGCCGCAGCCAGCATGGCGAGAATGTACTGACACCTCCAAAACGCACCTCGTTATGGAAACTCTACTTGGAAAAATACCGCGACCCCATCATCCAGATACTTCTTGTTGCGGCGCTTGTCTCCCTGGTGCTTGCCTTCATCAAGAACGACTTCATCGAGACCATCGGAATCATCGCCGCTGTGTTCATCGCCACAACCGTAGGCTTTTATTTTGAGCGCGATGCCGCCAAGCGCTTCAGCGTGCTGACGGCCATGAACGAGGATCAGGCGGTAAAGGTGCGGCGCGACGGCCACGTGACCGAGGTGCGCCGACGCGACATCGTGGTGGGCGACATCATCCTCGTGGAGGTGGGCGACGAGATACCGGCCGACGCACGACTTGTCGAGGCCAACAACCTGCAGGTCGACGAGTCGAGCCTGACGGGCGAGCCACTGGCCACCAAGAACCTCGGCGAAGCGGCAGAGGGCAACGAGGCTTATCCCCCCAACGTCATCCTGCGCTCCACCATGGTGATGAACGGCCATGGCGTAGCCGTGGTGACAGCCGTGGGAGACGCCACAGAGATTGGCAAGGTAGCACAACGGTCAACCGAGACAACCCACGTGAAGACACCCCTCAACCTGCAACTTGACAAACTGGCCAAGCTTATCTCCAAGGTGGGCACGGTAGTCTCCGTGGCCGCCTTCGCCATCTTCCTCATCCACGACATCCTCACCAACAGCATCTGGCACAGCAACGACTACTTCGGCATGCTGCAGATCGCCCTCAACTACTTCATGATGGCCGTCACGCTGATCGTGATGGCCGTGCCCGAGGGTCTGCCGATGGCCGTGACTTTGTCGCTGGCGCTCAACATGCGGCGCATGCTGAAGTCAAACGACCTGGTACGCAAGCTCCATGCCTCGGAGACCATGGGCGCCGTGACAGTGATCTGCACCGACAAGACGGGCACACTGACACAAAACAAGATGCGCGTGGGCGACCTCTGTCCGTACATCCCGACCACACCGCTGCCTGACGGTCTGACCGCCGGCCAGCTGCTCGACGTGGCCATGGCCGTCAATTCCACCGCCGAGCTCGACGGCGAGCGCGTGGTGGGCAATCCCACCGAGGGTGCACTGCTTCTGTGGCTTCGCGACCACGGCAACGACTATGCCGCCCTGCGCCGCAGCTATCCCGTCGTCAGCCAACAGCCGTTCAGCACCGAGAAGAAATACATGAAGACCGCCGTTGCCATTGGCGACAAAACCGTGACTTTCGTGAAGGGTGCGCCCGAGATGGTGCTCGACATGAGTGCCGTCAGTGCCGAAGAGCGCCAGCGCACCGAGGAGACATTGGCCCGCTATCAGCGGCAAGCCATGCGCACGCTGGCCTTCGCCTGCCAGGTGGACGACAATCCCATGACACTCCAGGGCGTGGTGGCCATCAGCGACCCCGTGCGCCCCGACGTGCCGCCTGCCGTGGCCGAATGCCACCATGCCGGCATCCAGGTAAAAGTGGTCACGGGCGACACATCAGCCACCGCCATCGAGATAGCCCGGCAGATAGGCATCTGGCCCGCACAGGGCGAACCGGAACAGGGCGAACCGGAACAGTCCGAATGGCACATCACCGGCACTGATTTCGCAGCCCTCAGCGACGAGGAGGCCTACCAGCGCTGCGAAGCCCTGCGGGTCATGTCGCGCGCCCGCCCCACCGACAAGCAACGTCTCGTGGAGATGCTGCAGCGACACGACGAGGTGGTGGCCGTGACGGGCGACGGCACCAATGACGCCCCGGCCCTCAACCACGCCCATGTAGGTCTGTCTCTCGGCTCGGGCACCTCCGTAGCCAAGCAGGCTTCCGACATCACCCTGCTCGACGACAGTTTCCATGCCATCGCCAATGCCGTGATGTGGGGACGTTCGCTCTATAAGAACCTGCAGCGCTTCCTGTTCTTCCAGCTGGTGGTCAACCTGACCGCCTTGCTGCTCGTGCTGGCCGGCTCGGTCATCGGCACGGAGATGCCGCTGACCGTCACACAGATTCTCTGGGTCAACCTCATCATGGACACCTTCGCCGCCATGGCCCTGGCTTCGCTGCCGCCCTCACACGAGGTGATGGGCGAAAAGCCGCGCAAGAGCACCGACTTCATCATCTCCCGCCCGATGGCCCACGGCATCATCTTCTGCGGCGTGGCTTTCTTTGCGGTGATGTTCGCATTCCTTCTGTGGTGCGAGCGCCACGGGGCGGGAAGCGTCATCGATGTCCACGAACTGACACTCTTCTTCACCACCTTCGTGATGATTCAGTTCTGGAACCTCTTCAACGCCAAGAGCCTTGGGTCCGACCACTCGGCCTTCCGCCATTTCTGGCGCGACCGCGGCCTGGCACTGGTACTGGTGCTGGTGTTTGCGGGCCAATGGCTCATCGTGACCTTCGGCGGAAAGATGTTCCGCACACTGCCCCTGTCACTCGCCGAGTGGGCGACCATCACGCTGGGTACCTCCAGCGTACTTTGGGCAGGCGAGCTATGGCGCGGATGGAAACGACTGCGCAAAGCAAAAAAGAACGCCTGACACATAACATGAAAACAATATACCTCAACGACGGAACCGGACCACTGGAACCCTGCGTAGCCACCATTGGCTTCTTCGACGGCGTGCACCTCGGCCACCAGTACCTTATCAGCCGCGTGCGGCAGGAAGCCGCCAGCGCAGGGCTCGGGTCACTGGTGGTGACCTTCGACCGTCACCCGCGGCAAGTGCTCCGACAAGACTACCAGCCCGAGCTCCTCTCGACGCTCGACACCAAACTGTTGCTGCTTTCGAAGACTGGTGTGGACACCACTGCCCTGCTCCACTTCGACCAAGAGCTCGCAAGCCTCTCAGCCCACGACTTCATGGCCCACGTGCTACGCGACCGTCTGGGCGTGCGCAAGCTCATCATCGGCTATGACAACCGCTTCGGGCATAACCGCTCGGAGGGGTTCGACGACTACGTGCGCTACGGTAACGAGCTGGGCATCGAGGTCATCCACAACCCGGCGTTCGTGATGGGCGCCGTCAATGTCAGTTCGTCGGTAGTGCGGGCCTTCGTGAAGGAGGGCGAGATCGAGCTGGCCAACCGTTGCCTGGGATATCCCTACACCATTGCCGGCAAGGTGGTCGACGGCCACAAGGAGGGACGGCGCATCGGCTTCCCTACTGCCAACCTCGACACATCCTGTTTCGGCCAGCTCATCCCCGCAGGCGGTGTCTATGCGGTGAAGGTACGGCTGGAGCACAGCATGGCCTTCCGGCCCGCCATGATGAACATCGGCACACGCCCCACATTCGGAGGCCATACACAGAGCATGGAGGTCTACATCTTCAACTTCGACGAGGACATCTACGGGCGTGTGCTGCAAGTGTCGTTCGTGAGCCGCATTCGCGAGGAACGCAAGTTTGCCAATGTCACACAACTCGTGGAGCAGCTCAAGGAAGACGAAAAACAGGTGGAACAACAACTATCAAAAGAAACAGAACATGAATAAAACCCTTCACACGACAGTCGACGTTATATCTTATATTATCGTTTTCTTTCTCATCCAGACCGTCTTAGGCCTGGCCATTGGGATGATCGGCATGTGGCACGACGGAATGGGCTGGGCGGCCGCATGGCAAGCCATCCTGAAGGGCAACCTGCACATGTCCGCCAAGATGACCGTGGCCTACATGGCCCTGAGCAGTCTGCTGACACTGCTGGTTTTTGCCCGTCTGCGCTGGTCACCCGTGTCACGCGTGTGGCTCGCTTCGCACCCCTGGGCCACACTGGCATGGGTGTTCATGCTGGCCCTGGGCACCATCCTGCCCTCCGAGTGGACAGTGGAGAAGTTTCAGCTCACCATGCCCGACAGCACCACACAACTCTTCGAGAGCATCATGAAGGAACCCACGGGCTATTTGGCCATCGGCATCCTTGGTCCCGTAGCCGAGGAGATGGTGTTCCGGGGTGCCGTGCTGCGCTCCCTGCTGAAGTTGTTCCCAACCAAGGCCCACTGGTGGCCCATCCTCATCTCGGCCGTGCTCTTCGGTGCCGTCCACATGAACATGGCGCAGTTTGTACACGCCTTACCCATCGGCTTGCTCCTGGGATGGATGTACTACCGCACAGGTTCCATCATCCCCGGCCTGCTGTTCCATTGGGTCAACAACACCGTGGCCTACGTCATGTTCAACCTCATGCCCCAGATGGGCGACGGCAAACTCATCGACATCTTCCACGGCAACGACCGCATGATGTGGATGGGGCTGGTCTTTTCCGTCTGCATCCTGCTGCCCAGTCTCTTCCAGCTCCACCTACGGATGAAGAAAGGGTGAGGGTCCAATATTACCGGAGTCTTGGAGAATCATGCAAGACACTTGGAGAATCCTACGATTGTTTTGAAGTTCTCCTAAAACTTTAGGAGTAACCCCGCAATACGGGGTTTACTGATGGCTTACGGTGGAGCCAAGAAAGTGCATCGGCAGGTCAAAGGCGTGGATAACGCATTCTCGTAAGGTAAGCCATCAGTAAACCCCGTATTGCGGGGTTTACTGATGGCTTACGAAGCAAGCTCCTATCCATGTGTCTGCCGTATCATCAAGTTTCGCTCGGATGTCGTTCGCCTGTGGATGGTACCTTTGTGCGACTCTACCCGACCACCCTCAGGCTGGTGCCGATGAGGGTGGTCTTGTCATTTCCAATGGTCATGGAGATGGGCGAAGGTATGATGAGTTTGCGCCCATCAAAGGCAACGGCATAGGTGATGCCGTGGGTATCGTCAATAGTGGCTACAAGGCGACCGTCGGGCGAGGCAAGTTGCCAGCTCTTTGCAGCTGCTGGCGTGACAAGCAGAAAGCCCATTGTCAGGGTAGCCAGGAGGGATGACAGATGTTTCATGTCTGTTAATCCATCTGCCGGTCAGGAACGGTTTACATAATTAATGAAGTCGCCTATCTCCTGTTCTTTGCAAGGGGTTTCGTCGTTGAGTACTTTTTCCACGAAATAGTTTAAACGGATGAAGAAGGATGTACCTGTTTCTACATGCAAGTAGGAGTCGGAGAATGTAAATATGTAACCTGAGAACAAACCGGTGGTCTCAAAGGCTTTCTTGGCATTGGTATAGTTGACATAAGGCACCACTTCATCTCTCGTCGAATGGACGGCCATGACGGGTGCTTTCGGCTTCCAGCCCTTAATGATATTGTTGTCTTCCAAAGCCTGATTGAGACGGATGAGCTTGTCTTTATACTGCTCGGTAAGGGTGCCGTCCTTGAGATATTCTATGACTTCGGGGCGGAGTATTTGGTCGATGGTATAATAATGGCCTTTGCTGTCTTCCTGCATGAGGAACGATTTACCATCACGCCCGGCCTTCCACTTAATTAGCTGCTTCTGGATGTCATCTGTGGTCATCTCCTTGTTTTCGATATATTCGAGAATTTTGGTATTTACAAACTGTTCGGTCAAGAAGTCTTCGGGGGTATAAATGCCCTTAAGATTGCTGTTGGCGTTACACATGCCATCCATCATAAGTGCAAGGGCTACGGGCATATACACTTTGTCTTCGCTGATATAACTCTTGACGGTGGCGAGGGGGTCGTAAGGACCATCGCCGCACACGCTGCCTTTGAAGTGGAGCTCGGAGGAAAGACCTTTTTCTTCTATGTAACGGTGTACGGCCATGGCTACGGCACCTCCTTGCGAATAGCCTACGCTCACTGTACCCCACCCATCGTCGAACGACTTGCAGTTTTTCTCATACCACGACTTTCCCTGCAGTGCACCGTCGATAACCTGACGTGCTGTAAGCTCTTCCTGCAGGTAGGGATGGATTCTGTTTTTGGTAGCACCATATCCCTGATAGTCGGGAATAACGACCAAAGCCTGGGCACCCAGCGTGTTGGCCAAAGTGACCAGCATGCCCGTGTCGTAAGCAATGTTGCCTAGCCAGAAGCTAGGCGAAAAATCACCATAGTTGGTGGGGCGCTCTTCGTCGGAGGTGATGGTGCAATGACACCCAATGACCAGGTTGTCGGGGTGCGGATTCCACAGCGTGCCATAAGGATAAGCCACAAGGGCAGACAGGGTAATATCCTTGCCGTCTTCGTCTATGGACTGGTAGTTAATCGTATGCCAAGCAAAACCGACACCGAAATTTTGGACTGAGTTGGGGTCGTCGTTGGAGCCGAGCGAGTCGGCCAGAACTTGGGTGAGCGAGTCGGCCTTGTTGAGTTGCTTCTTGGCCCATGTAGCCATAGCTGTGGCCTCTGCGCTATTGCCCTCTTCGGCCTTTGCGAGGATTTTCGAATAGTATTCGTGCCAAGTCATGTGGC
>CAVIOP010000092.1:0-11599 GCA_963644485.1 bacterium
TCACGCAGACATTGTTCAGCCCGCAGCTCACGCGTTGTAAATCCGAAACTTGAATAATTTGCGGCTTCCGTATAACTATGGCAGGAAAGACGGGTGTTCAAGAAGCCACAGGACAAGGATGGCGTACAGAGCATTCTTTAGCTAATAGTCACGATAATTCATGAAACTCTTTGAAAAGTGGATTATGAATAGGCAATTATGAAACTTTTTTGTTAACTTTGTAGGCTATAAATTCCAAAGAACCAAACAGATGAGCGTCATAGACCTACTGAAAGACAACACGACTTCGCACCGCTTTTCCTTTGAGGTGCTGCCTCCGCTGAAAGGAAACGGTACAGAGGCCTTGTTTCGCAACATTGACAAGCTGAAGGATTTCAATCCGCTCTATATCAACATAACGACCCATCACAGCGAATATGTGTACCGTGAACTGCCCGAAGGACAGTTTGAACGGTTGCGCATACGCCGTCGTCCGGGTACCATCGCCATAGCGGCAGCCATCCAACAGCGATACGGCCTGCCTGTCATTCCGCATGTCATCTGTAGCGGAGCCACAGCTGAGGACATCGAGTATGAGCTCATTGACCTCCAATTCCTAGGCATCAACAACATCCTACTGCTCCGAGGCGACAAAGCCAAAGAAGACCGCATGTTCACGGCCACGCCAGGAGGACACGAACACACGACCGACCTAATACGCCAGGTCAATGCGTTCAATGCAGGTCACTTTACCGATGGGTCGGACATCCGCCATCCGGGACAGGCTTTTCATTATGGGGTGGCTGCCTATCCCGAGAAGCATGAGGAAGCCCCCAATCTCGAGATGGACATGAAGCACTTGAAAGAGAAACAGGATCTCGGTGCGGAATATGCCGTTACCCAACTGTTTTTCGACAACCGCAAATATTTCGCTTTTGTAGAGAAGGCTCGCCAGATGGGCATCACCATCCCCATCGTGCCTGGCGTCAAGCCTTTTGCCAAACTGTCGCAAATCACGCAAGTTCCCAAGACCTTCCATTGCGACATGCCACAGGAACTGGCCCAGGAGGCAGTGAAATGCAAGACCGACGACGATGCCAAAGCGCTCGGCGTGGAATGGACCACGGCACAGTGCAAGGAGCTCTACGCCCATGGCGTGAGAGACATTCACTTCTACACAATCTCGGCCATTGACAGCGTGGCGCAGATTGCCAAAAATTTACTCTAAGACTATGCAGTTCAGCGAAGTCATAGGCCAACAGGAAGCCATCAGCAGATTGCTCCAGCTTGTCGGAGAAGAGCGCGTTCCCCACGCTCTGTTGTTCACCGGACCGACAGGAAGCGGCAAACTCGCATTGGCTCTGGCATTCGCCTCCTATCTCCTGGGCGAGCGTCATAATGGCCATTCGCTGCAGGACAACGACAGAGCCGTGCTCAACGCAGAGACGATGTTGTCCAAATGGCAACACCCCGACCTGCATTTCTCCTACCCCGTAATACGCCCCAAGGGCACGTCAAGCGACCACAAGGTGACGAGTGACGACTTTGCCGCCGAGTGGCGCACATTGATCAGCAAAAGCCCCTACTTCACCATGGACCAATGGATGAGTGCCATGGAAGCCGAGAACCAGCAGGCCGTGATTTACGAAGCCGAGAGCGACGCACTCACCCACACACTGAACATGAAATCGGCATTGGGGGGATACAAAGTCAGCCTGATATGGCTGCCTGAGCGCATGAACATCACGTGCGCCAACAAACTGCTCAAATTGCTGGAGGAGCCACCCCAGCAAACGGTATTCCTGCTGGTCAGCGAGGAACCGGAACAGCTTCTGGAGACCATCCGCAGCCGCGTACAGAGGTTTGACGTGCACCGCATCGACACGGCAGACATCGAACAGGCCCTCATCAGCAAGCGGGGCATCGACAACGACACCGCACACCGACTGGCCCACACTGCAGCGGGCAACTGGCTGAAAGCCATCGAAGTGCTTGACAGCGACAGTGAGAACAAAATGTTCTTCGACCTCTTCGTGTCGCTGATGCGACAGGCTTATATGCGGGATGTCAAAGGGCTCAAGGCCTGGACGGAGACAACGGCGGCCTATGGACGAGAGAGACAACGGCGCATGCTGACATACTTCCTTCACCTCGTGAGAGAGAATTTCATCTCTAACTTCAGGCAACCGGAGCTCAACTACATGACACAGGAGGAAGAAACGTTCAGCCACAACTTCGCACGGTTTATCAACGAGCGCAACATCGTGGAAATGGCGGAGCAACTGCAACGCACATACCGAGACATCGGACAAAACGCCAACCCGAAGATGCAATTCTTCAACTTGGCTCTCAATATGATCATTCTCCTCAGGAGATGAAAACCTTTATCACTTCTTAAAACAAACATCATGAACAACAATACATGTACAGGGTGCGACCGCGGACTATGCAGAACTGGCGTAGGACGACAGGACAAACAGCTCAACACCTACGACTGGCTGGCCGACGTACCGGGAAACGCTGAATCGACAGACTTGGTGGAGGTGCAGTTCAAAAATACGCGCAAGGGCTATTTCCACAACGTGAACAACCTGCCACTGCAAAAGGGCGACACCGTAGCCGTCGAGGCCAACCCAGGTCACGACATCGGTGTGGTGACGCTCACGGGAAGGTTGGTGAACCTGCAAATCAAGAAGGCCAACCTCAAGTCGGCAGATGACATCAGGCGCATCTACCGCATCGCTAAGCCTGTAGACATGGAGAAATACCATGAAGCCAAAAGCCGCGAGCACGACACCATGATCGAGAGCCGACAGATTGCAAAAAGGCTCGGCTTGCAGATGAAAATCGGTGACGTGGAGTATCAAGGAGACGGCAACAAAGCCATCTTCTACTACATCGCCGATGAACGCGTCGATTTCCGGCAACTGATCAAAGACTTGGCGGCCACCTTCCACGTGCGCATCGAGATGAAACAAATCGGAGCGCGACAGGAAGCCGGGCGCATCGGCGGAACAGGGCCCTGCGGACGCGAACTATGCTGTGCCACATGGATGAAAAACTTCTCCAGCGTCTCAACCAATGCCGCACGCTTCCAAGACATCTCGCTCAACCCACAGAAGCTGGCGGGCATGTGCGCCAAACTAAAGTGCTGCCTCAACTACGAGGTGGACAGCTACATGGAGGCAAGCCGTAAGCTGCCGCCCAAGGATGCTGTTCTGCAAACAAAAGACAGTGACTATTATCTCTTCAAGACTGACATCCTCGCTGGTCTCTGCACCTACTCTTCAGACAAAAACATCTCCGCCAATGTAGAGACCATCTCCGCCGCACGAGCAAGAGAAATCATCGCCATGAACCGGCAAGGGGAGAAACCGCTATCGCTACAACAAGACAACAAGCTGAAAGAGGTAAAGAAGCCTATCGACCTGCTGGCAGACGCCGACCTCAGCCGCTTCGACAAGTCGAAACGGAAGAAGAACGGACAGAAGAACCGCAAGCCGAAAGGTGACAACAGGAAAACAGCCCAAGAAAAGCCCAACAAGGAGAACAAGCCAGAGACACGCCCTAACGAGTTGCAAAAGAACGGCGGACAACAGAAACGGCGCAACAATCCTAACAGACCGAACCGTCCCAACACCCCCAAAGCCGAAGGTCAACCAGCGCAGCCCAACCAGCACACGGCCAAGCCGCAAGCACCCACCAGTCCGACAAGCGAGAGGGCATGAGATCACTAGCAGCAATGCTCCTGGCAGGGTTGCTGTGTGCAGCTTGCACAGGCAACAAGGTGTATGACCACTATGAGCACACTCCCATTGCTGGATGGGAAAAAATAGACACGCTGAAGTTTGACGTACCGCCCTTGGCAAAGTCAGGAACCTACGCCACAAGCATGGGACTGCGCATCAACAACGCGTTCCCCTTCATCAGCATGACGCTCATCGTGGAGCAGACGGTGCTGCCAGCCAACAGGACGGTCATAGACACCATCTACTGCCCACTGATAGACAAGAACGGAAGGGTCAAGGGGACGGGCATCAGCTTCTACCAGTACCGTTTCCCCGTGTCAGTCATGGCGCTACACGAAAATGACTCGCTACACATCACCGTAAGACACGACATGAAACGCGAGATACTGCCTGGTGTCTCAGACGTGGGCATCGAGCTGGAAAGAAAAAAGTAGTAGCTGACGGAAAGAAAGACAACCCTCGGAAGAAAGACAAAACGAACTGAAACGGGAAGCCGACTGTAAACGGAAAAGCCACATACAAAAAGAGGAAAACAAGAAAGACGCAATTTGCCGCATCCTTAGCCCCGGGCTGGAGGTATGCGGCAAATTGCGTTTTATGTGCGCACAAGATTACGACCTGCGTCAATGCGAAGAAAGATAAACAGCAAAATGGTGAAGCCCCATAACGATGATCCACCATAACTGAAGAAGGGTAACGGGATGCCAATCACAGGCGTCAGCCCCAACACCATGCCCACATTGATGAACAAATGAAATAGGAAAACGCTCAACACACAATAGCCATAGACTCGCCCGAACTTGAACGGCTGACGCTCAGCCAAATGGATGAGACGCAAGATGAGCGCCAGGAACAGCAACAGCACACCAGCTGACCCCAGAAAACCTTCTTCCTCACCCACGGTACAGAAAATGAAGTCGGTATCTTGTTCAGGCACGAAACGCAACTTGGTCTGTGTGCCGTTGAGAAATCCCTTACCCCGGAGACCGCCGGAACCGATGGCTATCTCGCTCTGGTGGACATTATAACCCGCTCCGGCCAAGTCTTCATCAAGACCAAGCAACACGTTGACCCTCACGCGCTGATGGGGTTCCATGATGTCGTTGAGCACATAGTCGGCACTATAGAAAAACGCAATGGAACCTACAGAAAACAAAGCTATAAGAAGGTAGTGGTAAATCTGTGTGGACAATCCAGCATAGACCAGGTATCCCACTAAGCCAGCACAGATGAGCAACTGCACCCAAACCACGTCAAACGGAATGACATAAAGCGAGAAGAGAAGCGCCAAAACAGTAAGCACAATGGATATGCCTCCCAACCGGATGGCCCGCGCTTTCTCCTTACAATAGACGTAGACCATGGACGCCGTGAAAATCTGTACCAAGAGCAACACTACAAACTTTCCTATCGAAGTAGGCGTCTGCATCAGAAACACCTGTTCGTACTTGATACCCACCACGAAATATATAACCATGGCCACACCCGTGAAAAGGATGCTTCCAGGCATACCCTCACGGTAAAACATCAGGAAGAAAGACAGATAGACCAATGCTGAGCCTGTCTCACGCTGGCCCACAATGAACAGCATGGGCAGAAAAACCACAGCGACCGCTGCAGCGAAATGCTTGGGTTTGTGCATATCGAAACCGTACGTGCTCATCAGTTTCGCAACAGCCAGAGCCGTGGCAAACTTGGCAAACTCGGCAGGCTGCAGTCGCAACGGGCCCAGTACAAGCCACGAGCGCGATCCCTTGATTTCGTGAGGATTGAAGATGGTTACGAAGAGTAGCAGGAGCAGCATCGCATAAATCACATAGGCAAACGTGTCATAGAAACGGTCGTCGAGCAGGAGCAACACGAAACCCAAAACGAGCGCCGTACCAATCCATACAATCTGCATGCCAGACCGTGTGTCGAGACTGAATATGTCGGTCTCGCCATACGTGTAGCTTGCACCACAAACGCTGATCCAACCAAATACGAGCAGCGAAAGGTAAATACCTATTGTCCACCAGTCAAGACTGCGGAGCACACTCGGCCGGCGCTTGTCATCGTTCACTGTTACCATAACCGATTCTGCGTTTCTGCATTTCTGCGGCCAGGCTCTCACCGGCCTTACTCAACTTACCCATAACGTATTGTTCCATAATCACCTTGCCCATGGGAACACCATAATCAGCTCCCCATCCGCCATTCTCGACATAGACCGCAACGGATATCCTGGGGTTGTCCATAGGTGCGAAACCCATAAAGACAGAATGGTCGTGGCCACGATTTTGTGCCGTTCCCGTCTTTCCACAGGCAGCAAAAGGCAGCGAACCAAGGATGCGGCAGGTACCCCCCATGGCCGAAGAGCGCATGCCAGCGACAATAAGGTCGTAAGCACGACGATTGGCTCGGGTGTAGTGGCGGTTTGTGTAAAGGGTGTCAAGAGACTCGCCCTGAATGGATTTCACCACATGGGGTACATAGTAATAGCCTCGATTAGCGATGGTAGCACCCAGATTGGCTATCTGGAGCGGCGTGAGATTAACCTCACCCTGGCCGATGCTGATACTGATGACGGTCAGGCCGTTCCATGATCCATGATATGCCTTGTCATAGAAGCCGGCATTGGGGATAAGTCCTCGTTTCTCACCAGGCAAGTCGATACCCAACTTGTAGCCGAATCCCATGCTGACCATGTAGTCGCGCCAGGTGTTCATGGCATCCTGGACCGTAGGATACTTGCGACGGTTGGACAACATGTAATAGAGGCCCCAGCAGAAATAACCATTGCACGAAGTGCTGATGGCCGGCACGATGGCCAAGGGTGAGGCATGGCCATGGCATCCGACATGAAGTCCTTTATAAGAAAAACCATGGTGACAGGGGAACACCGTGTGGCCATTGATAATACCCTCTGACAGAAAGGTGAGACCTTGGGTTGTCTTGAAAGTGGAACCAGGAGGATACTGTCCCATGATGGCACGATTGAGCAAGGGTTTCCATGTGTCGCGGGAAAGGTAAGAGAGGTACTTGCTTCGGTTGTGGCCCTCGAGCATCCGGGGATCATAAGTGGGGGAAGAGGCCATGCACAACACCTGACCCGTCTGCGGGTCAATGGCCACAATAGCACCAATCTTCCCTTCAAGCATACGCTCTGCAGTAGCCTGAAGGTTAATGTCAATGCCCAACGTCAGGTCATGGCCAGGTCGCGGACGCCTGTCGAAACGGCCTTTCTGATACTTACCCTGTATGCGCCCGTGAGCATCCCGCAACAGGATTTGCACCCCTTTTTCTCCGCGAAGATGCTTCTCATAACTACGCTCAACGCCCAACTTGCCGATATAGTCGCCGGACTGATAATACTCGTCATCCTCGATGTCGGACGGGGAAACCTCGCCAACATCACCAAGGACATGGGCAGCATAGGGATACTCATATTGGCGTACAGTACGTTTCTGCACATAGAAGCCGGGAAACCGGAACATCTTCTCCTGGAAGACACTGTAGTCCTTATCGTTTATCTGGCTCATGAAGAGTTGCTGGGTGAAACGTGAATATCCAGGATTCTTTGTCCGGTCCTTGATGTCATTCATCCTTTTGATGAAATGCTCCTTGGTTATACCCAACGTCTGGCAGAAGTCAAGCGTATCAAGATGTCCTTTGGCCTCATTCATCACAACCATGATGTCATAGGCCGATTTGTTGAAGACAAGCAGCTTGCCGTTACGGTCACGGATAACGCCACGCGAAGGATACTCGACGCGCTTGAGAAAAGCGTTGGAGTCGGCACTCTTCCGGTAGTCATCACTCACAAGCTGGAACATGAAAAGACGGGCCATGTAGACCACTACAATCAGTATGGCCACTCCGCCTATGACATAACGACGATTGTCAAGATTGAAATCTTTCATGCAATTTACATCTTCCGTCAGACAGGTTACTTCTTCCTAATGCCATCGACAACGAAAAGCAACAACTCGGAAAGCACGAAACTACCCACAACACTCAGCACCCACTGCAACCAATTGAAGAAGCTAAACGTCTCAAGCGCAAAGAACACTACGCAATAGACAAGCGTCAGCAACAAAGAATAATAGAAAAACTTAGCCGGGCCCATCGTTGAAATGGCAGGCTGAAAATTTTCATCGTCTTCGCGCTGCATAAACAACTCAATAAGGTAGGGCTGCAAGAAGCCCAACAAGGTCATGGAGGTGGTGGCCACACCAGGCGTATTAGAGAAGATATCCAGGCAAAGACCTAACAAGAAACTATACAGCAAGATGGCCCAGCGAGGATAACCTCGCTGGAAGCTAATCACAAAATAGACATAAAGCAACGGCGTTGCACAATCGAAAAGGTGGATATGATTCAACACCAGCACCTGCGCCAACAATAGCACAAGGAAGAGCAACAACCGCTTAAAGAAATCAATGTTCATCCCAATCTACTTACCATCTTTGAGTTTCAAGGAGTCACGTGACGCACGCATAATCTCCATCTGCTCCAACATCGGTGTGTTATCAATCACACAGACATCGCTCAGATTGCCAAAGTCGGTAGACAACTCAACCTGAAGACGATAGGACACACCGTCGGCAGAATTGTAAACATGAAGAATCTTGCCCACGGTAATGCCCGGCGGGAAGACTGACGAGTATCCACTGGTCTCCACCCATTCGTAAAGACGGAAGTGGGCATGGCGTGGCACTTCTTCAACATAAGCTATGCGAGGGTCTCCCCCACTCCAATGGAGATAACCGAAATACCCGCGTCCACGGATGCGGCAGCTAATGTTGGACGAAGTGTTGAGGACGGGTATGACGACCGAATAATGAGCAGAGACCATATAGACAATGCCTACAATCCCCTGACCACAGGCAACACCCATATCTTTGCGCACGCCATCGGCACTACCCTTGTTGATAGTAATGAGGTTGTCATATCGACTCACTGAGTTGCTGACCACCTTGGCGGGCACCATCTTGAAGGATTTGAGCAAGGCCAACTGGTTGCGATGCACCCATCCTGTGTCCTTTGTGGCCTCGCCCAACTGTCCCGACAACAGCTTCACCTGCTGTTCGAGATAGATATTACGCTGCGTGAGCTCCTGATTGACCTTCGACATAGAGAAGAAGGACTCTACCTTAGCATCCCAGCTCAACACTTTTCCAGCAACAGCGTTGGCTGACGAAAACCACACGCTGCCCTGATAACTGTTGTACTGGAACAGCAACACGACGCCAATCACCTCAAGGATGACGAAGAGAAGCCAATGGTTGTAGCGTGCAAGAAATTCTAATAGATTACGCACTGCTCAAACAAAAAACTTATCTCATCAAGAATGAGAACCTGTTGACGTTCTTCAGAGCTATTCCTGCACCCTTTGCCACGCTATGGAGAGGATCCTCTGCAATATGGAACGGGATGTTGATTTTGTCTTGCAAACGTTTGTCAAGACCACGTAGCAAAGCACCGCCTCCGGTGAGGTAGATGCCGTTCTTCACTATATCGGCATAGAGCTCAGGCGGTGTAGCCTCAAGGGCCGACAGCACTGCATTTTCAATTTTGGCCACCGTCTTGTCCAAACAGTGTGCAATCTCCTGGTAGCACACAGGAACCTCCATGGGAAGCGCAGTGATGCGGTTGGGGCCGTGAACCACATAATCCTCTGGAGCCTCGTCGCCCAGGTCTGTCAAAGCGGAACCGACATGTATCTTAATGCGCTCGGCCATACGCTCGGAGACTTTCACATTGTGCTGGCGGCTCATGTATTCCTGGATGTCAGCGGTCAAATCGTCACCAGCAATACGGATGGAGTTGTTGCTCACGATACCACCCAAAGAGATGACTGCAATTTCTGTGGAGCCACCGCCTATATCGACTATCATGTTGCCTTCGGGAGCCTCAACATCAATGCCAATACCAATGGCAGCGGCCATCGGCTCGAAAATGAGATAAACGTCACGGCCATCGGCGTGCTCAGCAGAATCACGAACAGCACGCAACTCTACCTCGGTGGAACCAGAAGGGACGCCAATAACCATGCGTAAGGACGGAGAAAAAAGTCGCGACCCCGTATGAACCATCTTGATCAGCCCACGCATCATCTGCTCACAGGCAGTGAAATCGGCAATAACACCGTCACGCAAGGGACGAATGGTACGGATATTGTCGTGAGTCTTTTCGTACATCATCTTGGCTTTCTCGCCCACGGCAATCATCTTGTCGGTGCGACGATCCAAAGCCACCACTGACGGCTCGTCAACAACAATCTTGTCATCGCTAATGATGATGGTGTTGGCGGTACCGAGATCCATTGCAATCTCTTGTATAAAAGAAAAAAATCCCATGTCTTATTAATTACTGAGCCGGAAACTATTTAGCGAACCAACCATGAATGGCTGTATCATAATGACTGCTCACCCCGAAAGCACGCTCGGCAAAATGCTTGCGGTCTTCGATATCGGTCTGGGCGCCCTTTGTCTTCAGTACATCAAGCAGCATGCCATACTCAGCCTTGCTGGGCACAATGACCACATCCTTAAAGTTCTTAGCGCCGGCACGGATCAGCGAGATACCACCGATATCGATTTTCTCGATGATTTCGGCATCAGAAGCACCACTGGCCACAGTCTGCTCAAAGGGATAAAGGTCCACAATGACCAAGTCAATGGCAGGGATGTCATACTGAGCCATCTGCTGCTGGTCGCCTTCATTGTCACGACGAGCAAGGATACCTCCGAAAACTTTCGGATGGAGCGTCTTGACACGCCCGCCCAGGATGGAAGGATAAGTGGTCACATCCTCAACCTTCTGGCAAGGATAACCCAAGCTCTCAATAAATTTATGTGTGCCACCCGTGCTCAGGAATTTGACACCATCTTCATGTAACTTGGCCAGGATTTCCTCCAAGCCGTCCTTGTGAAAGACTGAGATCAGAGCAGTCTTGATTTTCTTCGTTTCAGCCATGTAAATACGTACGTTATTCAATTAGATTGCAAAGTTAATCATTTTTATACAATTCATCCCAAAGAAAAGCACGATTTCCTTATCCATGAAACGTTAAATTGTCACAAGTCAATCCATCAGTAATCAACATTCGGAGATTTTCATTATCTTTGCATCGGGCACAGGCGCCCTTTCCTGCGAATGTACATAGTGTGATACCGTCACACCGAAACTGGTTGCGGCCCCACAGGTCTGCATGAACAACGCTAAAGAAAAAAACATGAAAAAGTCTATGATTGTCACACTGTTGCTGACGGCCTGCACTGCAAGCCAGGCGCAACGACGCATTATCACCTATGACCCCGAGCTCAACGAGCCAGTAAGGGATGTCTTGGTGTGGGCAGACCATGAGAAAGCAGACTCCACAAACATCCTCGGAGAGGTGTTCATACCCGACAGTTTCGACACACTGCACATCAACAAACCAGGCTACGTATCGTTGTGCATCCCAGCAAATGCGGTGGCCGACTCCATTCCACTTATCAACGACTACAACAATATCGGCGAGGTGGTGGTGCATGGAGTGTACCAAGGCAAGCAACTGACCGAGAGCGTCAAGCGATGGACGAAAGAGGCAAAAAAGGAGTTTGCCTTACGACACCCCATCACCGGATTCAGCTTCAGCCTTGCCGACACTATCGACCCACGATTGAGACGTATCAAGAAACAGACTAAGAAATTGGAAAAGATTTTTAAGCGCATGGACGCTGAAGGCAACGACCCTATCATACAGGCCTACAGAAAGGCCATCAACAAGACAGACCACTGACCTAAGCTTAATGTTGTCAACAACTTGATTCAGCGCTCAACATTATCCTACATTTGTCCGCTTTATTCTTAAAAAAACTATATCTGCGCAACGCTCAATCTAG
>CAVIOP010000093.1:0-11587 GCA_963644485.1 bacterium
CCAGGGCGCCGCTTCGCTTGCCCTGGGCTATGGAATTGTTGGGCTTTCAGCCCGCATCGGCTCACGCATTGTAAATCCGAAACTTGAATAATATAATAATGTCAAACTACGAAAGAACATTGTTCCCGCACACATCCGACAGGTTTTTGCCCACAGAAAAACTTACATTTTACATGTTTTACGTAAAAAAACATATCTTTTTGTTGCATTTTTGCGACAAAACGTTTACCTTTGCAACCGAAAGCGAAAAGAAATAGAAAGATCACTTGACAAGACTTGCATATATCATTGCTAGAAGTCAGAACAACAACAAAACAACAACCAATAAATTAAAGTATGAAAGCAACTGAAGTAATCGAGAAACTGCAGCAAATGTATCCTGGACAGCCAGAGTACATCCAGGCTGTAAGCCAAGTGCTGAGCACCATCGAAGATGAGTACAACAAGCACCCCGAGTTTGACCGCGAGAATCTCATTGACCGCTTGTGCATCCCCGACCGCATCATCAAGTTCCGCGTGAACTGGATTGACGACAAGGGCAACGTGCAGACCAACAATGGCTACCGCGTGCAACACAACAACGCCATCGGTCCCTATAAGGGAGGTTTACGTTTTCACGCTTCAGTAAATGAGAGCATCTTGAAATTCCTGGCCTTCGAGCAGACATTCAAGAACTCTCTGACCACGCTGCCCATGGGTGGCGCCAAGGGAGGTTCCGACTTTTCGCCCCGCGGTAAGTCAAGTGCAGAGGTGATGCGTTTCTGTCAGGCTTTCATGAAGGAGCTTTGGCACTACATCGGCCCCGACTGCGATGTTCCTGCCGGTGACATCGGTGTGGGTGGTCGTGAAGTCGGCTACATGTTCGGCCAATACAAAGCCCTGACCCACCAGTTTGTCGGTATCCTCACTGGCAAGGGACAGGAATTTGGCGGTTCGCTCATCCGTCCGGAGGCCACAGGTTACGGCAACGTCTACTTCCTGGAGAACATGCTCAAGACACGCAGCATCGACTTGAAAGGCAAGACTGTCCTCGTGTCAGGTTCCGGAAACGTAGCTCAGTACACGCTGGAGAAGCTCCTGCAACTGGGTGCAAAACCGCTGACCTGCTCTGACTCTGACGGTTACATCTACGATCCTGATGGTATTGACGAGCAAAAGCTCGCCTACATCATGGAGCTGAAGAATGTGGAGCGCGGACGCATCAAAGAATATGCAGAGGAATATCCCAACGCCAAATATGTGGCTGGTGCAAAGCCTTGGTTTGAGAAGGCAGACATCGCCACACCGTGCGCCACACAGAACGAAATCAACGGTGAGGCTGCCGAAGCCTTGGTGAAGAACGGAGTCATAGCTGTCAGCGAGGGTGCAAACATGCCTTCCACCCCCGAGGCCATCAAGGTGTTCCAGGATGCCAAGATCCTCTACTGCCCAGGCAAAGCCAGCAACGCCGGTGGTGTTGCCGTGTCAGGTCTTGAGATGACCCAAAACTCCGAGCGTCTGAAGTGGACCCGCGAGGAGGTTGACGCCAAGCTCCACAGTATCATGAACGAGATTCACGCAGAGTGTGTCAAGTATGGCACACAGCCCGACGGTTACATCAACTACGTGAAGGGCGCCAATGTGGCCGGCTTCCTTAAAGTTGCCAAGGCTATGATGGCACAGGGCATCGTCTGACCATCACAAACGACACAAATACGGAAATTGGAAAGCCAAGGCTAGCCATTTCCTTACAGATATCCGCATCCCGACATTGGGATGCGGATTTTATCGTCCTTGCTGACAAGGCATAAAAAAACGCCACTCGCATCGAAAGCGGTGGCGGATATTTTATTTACTTGATGATGCCTTGCTCAACAAAAATCTTCTTGAGTTTCTGCACGCCCTCTTCCACTTGTTCCTTGGAATGGGAAGCCATTAAGGCAAAGCGGACCAACGTGTCCTGCGGCGCACAAGCAGGCGGGATGACCGGATTAATGAAAACGCCAGCGTCAAAAGCAAGCTTGGTCACCAAGAACGTCTTCTCAATATCGCGCACATAGAGCGGGATAATCGGGCTCTCTGTCTCGCCAATCTCGAAGCCTTCCTCGCGGAAACGCTCCAAGGCATAGCGGGTGACATCCCACAGGTGTTCCATACGCTCTGGCTCATTCTGGATGATGTGGAGTGCCTCAAGCGCGGCAGCCGTAGCGGCAGGAGTGTCGCTGGCAGAGAAAATATAGGTGCGTGACGTATGACGCAAGTAGTTGATGGTATCCTTGTCGGAAGCAATGAAACCGCCAATGGAAGCCAGACTCTTGGAGAAAGTGCCCATGATAAGGTCTACTTCATCGGAGAGCCCGAAATGGTCACAAACGCCACGGCCCTGCTTGCCGAACACGCCCAAACCATGTGCCTCATCGACCATGATGGAACAATTGTACTTGTGCTTCAACTCGACGATGGCAGGCAGATTAGCCAAGTCGCCTTCCATGGAGAACACACCGTCGACAACGATCAACTTGACCGCCTCGTAGGGCAACTTAGCAAGCACACGCTCCAAGTCGGCCATATCATTGTGCTTGTAATGAAGCTGTGTGGCAAAGCTCAGACGTCGTCCGTCAACAATGGAAGCGTGGTCACGATCATCACAGATGAGATAATCACCACGGCCTACCACTGCAGGAATGACACCCGAGTTTACAAAGAAGCCCGTAGAAAAGCAGAGGGCATCATCCTTGTGTTCAAACGCTGCCAACTCTTTCTCCAGCTGCACATGGATATCAAGCGTTCCATTGAGGAAACGGCTACCCGCACAGCCCGAGCCATACTTGTCAAGTGCCTTCTTGGCGGCCTCTATTACGCGGTCATCGCCCGTCAGGCCTGTGTAGGCGTTACTGCCGAACATCAGAACCCTATGGCCACCCATGGTCACTACAGGACCCTGCTTGCTGGTGATGGCTCTAAAATAAGGATAAACACCGGCCTCCATGTATTTTTGAGGCTCACGGTAATTTTTGTATCTTTCTTGTAACTGTCCCATCATTAAAAATAGGTGTAGAAAAACTACTGTTTAATGTTTAGGCTGCAAAGATAATCATTTTTTCCCACACTTGGTATAAAAAATGGAGAAATCGCTTTGCAACATCAAAAATAGGCAGCAAATGTCATCAAATCATAAATATTTGCATTAATTTTGCGGTATGAAAAAGCACATTCTCTTCATTATCAATCCGATGTCGGGTGTCGCCAGCAAGGCTGGCATACCGGAGGCCATCGATGCTTATCTTGACCATGACCTCTACGAGTATAGCATCATGGAGACGAAATATGCTGGCCACGCCGCCTCGCTGGCCCGCGACGCCAGCGAGGAAGGCGTAGACGTGGTGACGGCCGTAGGTGGCGACGGCACCGTCAATGAGGTGGCACGCGGCATCGTACACACCAGCACGGCGCTGGGCATCATCCCCTGCGGATCGGGCAACGGATTGGCCCGTCACCTGCTGCTGCCGCTCAACGTGCGCAAATGCATCGAGATTATCAATCGCTGTGAGGTCCACGCCCTCGACTACGGCATCATCAACGAGTATCCATTCTTCTGCACATGCGGCATGGGTTTTGATGCCTTTGTCAGCCAAAAGTTTGCCGAGGCTGGCAAACGCGGCCCCATCACTTACGCACAGAAAATACTGGAGGAGGGGACAAAGTACAAGCCCGAGACCTACGACGTAGATGCCGACGGCATCAGTACCAGCTACAAGGCTTTCCTCATCTCCTGCGCCAATGCGTCACAGTACGGCAACAACGCCTACATTGCCCCACAAGCATCGATGAGCGACGGGTTCCTCGACGTAGTGATTATGGAGCCGTTCGACATTCTCGACGCACCCCAAATTGCTATAGACATGTTCAGCAAGACACTCGACATGAGCTCAAAGATCAAGAGCTTCCGCACTCGACACCTCCACATACGACGGGCACACCCTGGCGTAATCCACTATGACGGCGACCCGGTCATGACAGGCGCCGACATCGACGTGCGTATCGAAGCCAAGGGCATCAATATCATTGTAAATCCCGACGGCGACAAACGACAACGGCAACCCAATGTGTTGCAGACTGCTGCATGCGAGCTCTTCAACGACCTCAGCGCTATCCGTCACGACTTCTTTGCACAGACAAAGCGCGGCGTACGCCTGGCCAAGCTCATCCAGCGGACCATCGAGCGCAACTTGCCAGGGCTCAACTAATACAATCAAATAAAAATCACTACAAAAGGTCTCTGAAACAGAGATGTTTATAAAATAATCAGCCAATAGAGACACCATCAGAAACTTTGTGACTGAAAAAACGTGTCCTATCGAGCCATGATAGGCACCCTACCGCAACTCCATCCAGCACTTACAGTCTCCCGACACAGCATCTACCGCCACCCGACTAGACACCTTTCGCGAGTAGAGTGATATGCGGACAAACAAAATACACATTTCTATTTAAGCCAATTTACAACGCGTGAGCCGATGTGGGCTAAAAGCCCAGCGGCTCACGCGTTGTAAATCCGAAACTTGAATAAGTTTCTGCACTACACAGAAACGGAGTCCGGCACAGTGACTTTGACCTCTACAACGAACATGATTTCCGCCTGTTGCAATATGGTTTGCAAAAGGTATAAAATGCACGAATACAGCTTTATGAATCAATGCATCTAGGGTCAACGAATATAAAAATCTTTCGTTATATCTGCATACCATTCGCTACGACTTCCATCTGCCTCGAGCAAACAATGTTCGGTCCGCACCAAGGGACGGGACACGCTCTTGGAAAAGGCAAGCAGTTGGCGCTTGAAGGGCTTGCGTTCTGTTGTCTTCACGAGGGATTGTCTGCACATTCTAAATCCTGAAAGATAGGCTGTTTCAGAAAATTGCTCAACCACTTCTGTAGGAAGAATGACACTCAGTTGTCCGGTTCCCGTTAACCACCGTTTGGCAAAGGACACAATGTCTGAAAACGACAAGTCCACATCATGCCGTGCGAGAGAACGTTGTCGGGACGGATTTTTAAGACTGTCAATAAAAAAAGGAGGATTGCTCACTATGCAATCATAGGGCTCTTGCGGTTCCCAGTCTTGCAGTCTCACAGCATGAATAGTTACCTGAGGAAAGGGCTTTGCGTTGGCGGCTGCTTGCTTGGCGGCACCAGCATCAGCCTCCACACCGTCGATCAAACCGCCAGGAAAGCGCTGGGCCATCATAAGAGAGATGACACCTGTGCCCGCCCCGATATCCAGGATGCGGGCACCGCCATCCGCCCATGCACCCAAAAGCACTCCGTCTGTGCCCACCTTCATGGCACAACAATCCTGACGGACGGCAAACTGCCGGAATGTAAAAACGTCCTTTGTCATACTTTTGCCATACCCTTTTGGCGATAAAACGCCTTTTCATCCCATTTATTATACCAATGTAGTGTAAGTACAACAAAATTCCCACCATGCAACAAGGATTGTCGAAGATTTTTAGTAACTTTGCGCACTAATCACAAGACAGGAGAAAACGAAAGCAATTTTAGGATAAGTCCATGAGTAACATGCCAAATACGTCCATACAAATGTTTGCCGACTACGAAGGCGACATCACAAACCTCCTCCAAACCGAAGCCCCCGAAGAACTCCCCGTGCTTGCCACGCGCAACATGGTTGTGTTCCCTGGTGTGCTCGTGCCCATCTTCATCGGGAGGAAGGAGAGTGTCAGTCTCATCCGCAAACTGTCCAAGTCCCAAGATTCCATCTGTGCCATCTTTTCACAGAAAGACGCCGAGATAGACACGCCTAAGAGCAAGGACCTCTATCGCACGGGCGTTTATGCCCACTTGGTGCGCATCATTGACATGCCAGGCAGTGACAACATGACCGCCATCTTCCAGGCACACGGTCGCTGCGCTCTCGACAAGATTGTGTCCACCCACCCCTTCCTCAAGGCCAAGATATCAAAGATGCCGGACGCAGTCCCCACTACCATCAGCAAGGAGCTGCAGGCCATCATCGAGGATGTGAGAGCCACGACCTCTGAGCTAATCAAGCGTAGCGAAGACATCCCCAACGAGACCATGATGACGCTGAAAAACATCTCCAATGACCTGTTGCTCATCAATTTTCTCTGCACCACCTTGCCTTTCAGTTCGAAGGACAAGATGGAGCTCCTCATGAAAGACGATATCGAAGAGCGCGCCATCGGACTGCTCAAACTGGAGAACCGCGATATCCAACTACAAGAACTCAAGAACCAGATACGCCAAAAGACGCACGAAGACCTGGACGAGCAACAGCGCGAGTACTTCCTCCAGCAACAGATGAAGAACATCAAGGAAGAGCTGGGAGGCGATGACAAGTCGCCCGAAAAGAAGGAACTGCTGGAAAAGTCGAAAAACAAGAAATGGTCTGAAGGAGTCGCAAAAACCTTCAACAAGGAACTGGACAAACTGGACATGTTCAACCAGCAGAGCCCCGAATACAGCGTACAGCTCAACTATCTACAGCAGATGCTGGCACTACCTTGGAACGAATACACCGTCGACAACCTCGACCTCAAGCGCGCCAAACGCATCCTCGACCACGACCACTACGGCATGGAGAAGGTGAAGGAGCGCATCCTGGAGTACCTAGCGGTCCTACAGCTGCGCGGAGACTTAAAATCGCCCATCATCTGCCTCTACGGACCTCCGGGAGTGGGCAAGACATCGCTTGGCAAGAGTATAGCCGCAGCCATGAAACGCAAGTATGTACGCATGTCGCTGGGCGGACTCCACGATGAAAGTGAGATACGTGGCCACCGGCGCACCTACGTGGGAGCCATGCCGGGTCGCATTATCAAAAGTATCCAGAAAGCGGGATCGTCGAACCCTGTCTTCATCCTCGACGAAATCGACAAGGTGACCCAGAACGCCATCAACGGCGACCCTTCGTCAGCCTTGCTCGAGGTACTTGACCCCGAACAGAACATTGCCTTCCATGACAATTTCCTCGATATAGACTACGACTTGTCGAAAGTTCTCTTCATCGCCACGGCCAACGATTTGAGCACATTGCCAGCCCCTCTGCTCGACCGTATGGAAATCATTGAGGTACCCGGCTATGTCACAGAGGAAAAAGTGGAAATCTGCAAACGCCACCTCATACCGCGCGAGCTGGAGAACACCGGTTTCGCCAACCTCGAAGTCAAACCATCGTTCACCAAAGCCACACTGGTGAAGATCATTGAACAGTACACTCGCGAGAGCGGGGTCCGCCAACTGGAAAAGCAAATCAACAAGGCCTTGCGCAAGATGGCGCTCAAGTACGCCAGCGAAACCAAGTTGCCCTATGAGAAAATCATGCCCGCACAGGTGGAGGATCTTCTTGGAAAGCCGCCTTTCTACCGCGATGTATATCAAGGAAACAGCGATGCTGGCGTAGTGACAGGCATGGCCTGGACCAGCGTGGGCGGCGAGATATTATTCATCGAGACCAGCCTCAACAAAGGGCACGGAAGTCGCCTGACGCTGACGGGCAATCTCGGCGAGGTGATGAAGGAGTCTGCCATGATTGCACTGCAGTATGTCAAGGCGCATGTGGACCAACTGGGCATCGACTATCGCATCTTCGACAACTGGGACATACACATCCACGTACCTGAAGGGGCAACGCCCAAGGACGGTCCTTCGGCAGGCATCACCATTGCCACCTCCATCGCTTCGGCCATCACGCAACGCAAGGTGCGCAAGAACACGGCCATGACGGGTGAAATTACGCTACGGGGTAAAGTGCTTCCAGTAGGCGGCATCAAAGAGAAGATTCTGGCAGCTAAACGAGCCGGCATGACCGATATCGTCATCTGCAGGGAAAACCGCAAGGACATTGAGGAGATTCCCGAGAACTACCGAGACGGAATGTCATTTCACTATGTGGAGAACATCCAGGAAGTTTGGAACTACGCGCTCACCGACGAACTGGTGGCCAAGCCTTTGGAGTTTGTCAGGAAAAACGAGGAAAGAATCGGATTCTGAACAAAAAGTTTGGTATCACTCACTCTTTTAAAACATGAAATTTGAATTACAACATACAGACAAGGCCTCTGATGCTCGCGCAGGCCTCATCACGACCGCTCACGGAAAGATAGAGACACCTATCTTCATGCCTGTCGGGACTTGCGGATCGGTAAAGGGGGTGCATTTCTCCGAACTGCAAGAACAGGTGAAGGCCCAAATCATCTTGGGCAACACCTACCACCTCTACCTACGACCAGGCCTTGACGTGCTGCGCGCCGCAGGCGGGCTACACGGCTTCAACGGCTGGGAACGCCCCATACTCACCGACTCGGGAGGGTTTCAGGTTTTCTCTCTCACGGGTATCCGCAAATTGAGAGAAGAAGGTTGCGAGTTTCGCTCACACATCGACGGCTCCAAGCATTTCTTCACGCCCGAAAACGTAATGGATACGGAGCGTGTCATCGGTGCCGACATCATGATGGCACTCGACGAGTGCCCACCGGGCAAGAGCGACTATGCCTACGCAAAAAAAAGCTTGGCAATGACCCAGCGCTGGTTGGACCGCTGCATCAAGCGTTTCAACGAGACCGAGCCACTCTATGGCTACGAGCAGACGCTCTTTCCCATCGTGCAGGGTTGCACCTACAAGGACTTGAGACAGGAAGCTGCCAAATATGTGGCCGACAAGGGTGCCGACGGAAATGCCATCGGTGGACTGGCCGTCGGCGAGCCCACCGAAGTGATGTATGAGATGATAGAGGTAGTCAACGAAATCCTTCCCAAGGACAAGCCGCGCTATCTCATGGGCGTGGGCACACCACAAAACATCCTGGAAGCTATTGAACGAGGTGTCGACATGTTCGACTGCGTCATGCCCACACGCAACGGACGCAACGCCATGCTCTTCACCTACGAGGGCACCATGAACATGAGAAACAAGAAATGGGAGACCGACTTCTCGCCCATCGACCCGGAAGGATGCTACTCAGACCAGGTGTACTCCAAAGCTTATCTGCACCACCTGTTCAAGGCGGGCGAACTGTTAGCCATGCAAATAGCATCCATCCACAATCTGGCTTTCTACCTCCGCCTTGTTGCCGATGCCCGGCAGCACATCATCAACGGTGACTTCACAACATGGAAGGCGGGTATCATCGACCAACTCGGAAGGCGCATCTAAACAAACGGCATGAAAAGCTATAGCAAGATAAGAAAACACCGTAAGATATACAAGGCTAGAAGATGGGCGGGCCAGCATCCCACTTGGCTCCACAAGCTCTTCGCATGGATAGCGGTACACACCCAGCTGCTCCAAAGAGCAGCGAGATGGACCGGGAGTAGATTGCGCTTCCTAAGACTGCTCAGTCCCCTGAAATATATCAAACGCATCGATTGGTATATCATCAAGAAGTTCATCGGGACCTACATCTTTTCCATTATACTGATTATCTCCATCTCCATCGTCTTTGATGTCAACGAGAACTTGGCCAAGTTCACGCAATACCATGCCCCCCTGCGCGCCATAGTGTTCGACTATTACGCTAACTTTGTGCCATACTTTGCCAACCTGTTCTCGGCGCTGTTTGTCTTCATCGCTGTCATCTACTTCACCTCCAAACTGGCAGGAAACTCGGAAATCATCGCCATGTTGGCCACAGGCATTTCCTTCAAGCGATTGCTGAGACCCTACATGATTTCATGCGTGCTCATTTCCGGACTGTCCTACTACCTGTCGGCCTATGTCATCCCGCACGGCACGGTCATCCGTCAGAATTTCGAGACGATGTACAAGAACAAGAAGAAGAACACGTCGGCGGAGAACGTGCAACTACAGGTGGCACAGGGAGTGATTGCCTACATCCAACACTATGACAACAACCTGAAGAAGGGCTATGGCTTCTGCCTGGACAAGTTTGAAAACAAGAAACTCGTATCGCACCTGACGGCCATGGAGGTACAATACGACACCATCTCGGACAGCAAGTACCACTGGAAGCTGCGCGACTGGAAAGTGAGACAACTCAGAGGACTGCGGGAGCACATCACCAGCGGAATGGAGAAAGACTCTGTCATCATGATGGAACCAACAGACCTTGTCTACTCCAAGGGGCAGCAGGAGACGTTCACCTCGCCTGAGCTGCACGACTACATCTCCAAGCAGATCAACAGGGGTTCGGGCAATGTGGTGCAGTATCAGGTGGAGTATCACAAACGCATCGCTTCATCTTTTGCATCATTCATCCTCACCATCATCGGTGCATCGCTCTCGTCCAGGAAGCGTAAAGGAGGAATGGGCATGTACCTGGGCATCGGACTAGCACTGAGCTTCGCCTACATCATGCTGCAAACCGTTTCTGCAACATTTGCCATCAACGCTGGCTTCCCGCCCATACTTGCGGCGTGGATGCCTAACATCATTTTTGCCGTGGTAGCATGGTTCTGCTATCTCAAGGCACCAAACTAATTAGAGAAAACATGAAATTTACAAATTTAGACTTAAATGACGACATTCTCGATGCGCTCTACGACATGCGTTTCGACGATTGTACCCCCGTACAGGAAAAATGTATCCCTGAAATAATAAAAGGCAAGGATGTGCTCGGTGTAGCACAGACCGGAACAGGTAAGACAGCCGCCTACCTGTTACCCGTTTTGTCACAACTCGCTGACGGCGGTTACTCCAAAGACTCCATCAACTGCCTTATCATGTCGCCCACACGAGAGCTGGCACAGCAAATTGACCAAGCCATGCAGGGATTTTCCTATTACATTCCCGATGTCTCGAGTGTCGCCGTCTATGGAGGAAACGACGGAAACCGTTACGACCAAGAGCTGAAGAGCATGCGGCTTGGCGCCGATGTTATCATCGCTACACCAGGACGTCTCATCTCACACCTCTCATTGGGCAACGTGGACCTGTCGAAGGTGAGCTTCTTCATCCTCGATGAGGCTGACCGCATGCTCGATATGGGCTTCTCCGAGGATATCATGAAGATAGCCTCTTACCTACCCAAGGATTGCCAGACGATCATGTTCTCGGCCACCATGCCTCAAGACATAGAGAAACTGGCGCAGAGCTTGCTAAAAGATCCTGTGGAGATCAAGCTAGCCGTCAGCAAGCCTGCTGAGAAGATTCAGCAGAGTGCCTACATCTGCTATGAGACGCAGAAGCTGGAGATAATCAAGGATATCTTCAAAGCCGGCAACCTGAAACGCGTGATTATCTTCTCGGGATCCAAGCAAAAAGTGAAGCGCATTAACCAAGCACTGACAAGACTGCACATCAACAGCGGAGAGATGCACTCAGACCTCGACCAGGCACAACGCGACCAGATGATGTTCAAGTTCAAAAGCGGACAACTCGACGTGTTGGTGGCAACAGACATCTTGGCTCGTGGCATAGACATCGACGACATCACGATGGTCATCAACTATGATGTGCCCCATGACTGCGAAGACTATGTGCACCGCATTGGACGCACGGCACGCGCTGACCGCGACGGACAGGCCATCACACTAGTTAATGAGGATGACATGTTCGCCTTCCACCAAGTGGAAAAGTTCCTGGACAAGGAAATTACCAAGAACG
>CAVIOP010000094.1:0-11412 GCA_963644485.1 bacterium
CCCATGCGTCTGCGCCATCTGCTCATCACCCTGCTGTCGCTCTTTCTCGCCCCTGACGCGTTGTGGGCCGCAGACGACGGCGTGGTTGTCGGCAAGGTGGCCGACTCGCACAACGTGACTGACAACGGGCAGTTCGCCTACACCCTACCCATTGCCGTGGCGTCGGGCACGGGCGGCATGTCGCCCAAACTGTCGATAGCCTATGGCAGTTCGAACGGCACGGGACTACTTGGCTACGGCTTCGACCTTCACGGCCTCTCCACGATCAGCCGCGCGCCGCGCAACCTCTTCAACGACGGCAAGGCCGACATCATCCGCTTCGGCGCGTCCGACCGTTTCATGCTCGACGGGCGCCGCCTGCAGGAGGTGGCGAGGACGGGCACCACCGTCGAGTACCGCACGGAGCAGGACACCTATGCCCGCATCATCTCCTATGGCAATCCCGCCAACCCCGACAGCTTTGTGGTGTGGGGCAAGGAGGGCGTCCGTTACAGGTACGCCAACCTGCTCGGCGCCGCCAACCTGCACTGGCATCTCTCCAGGGCCACAGACACCAAGGGAAACTATTTCCGGGTGACTTACAGGCGCACCCCCAATAATGAGGTCATCCCCACCAAGATAGAATACACCGGCAACGAGAACACCGGGCTGCAGCCCTATGCCGCCGTGCTGCTGAACTACCGATCGGTCAGCAGCGTACCTTATTACATCTCTGGGACAGTCGTCCGCCACACATGCCTGCTGGAATCGATTGTGGCCACGTGTGACGGCACCACCTTGCGCACCTACACCCTGTCGTACGGGCAAAAGCAGGGCCGCCGCTACCTGGCCAGCGTGACCGAGAGCACGCCCACGCAAAACAAGCGCCCCACCACCTTCACCTGGGACAACAGCGACGCCCACAGCGTAGCGGAGCGGAAGAGCACCGACGCTGCGTTCAAGAACAAGGCTGTCTACACGGGCGATTTCAACGGCGACGGGCGCACCGACCTGCTCGTCCGCGCCAACAACAACTCCAGGGATTACAACTTCCAGGTCTACCTCTCCGAGGGCGAGACGTTCTCGGCGCCGCAGCCGTGGACCTATAGCCTGCCAGAGCAAGGCAACCTGTGCAAACGCATCGGCGAGGTGTGCGTGGGCGACTTCAACGGCGACGGCTACGACGACATCGTCATCGAGCGTGCCGACTCCCCCTTCTATTTCCTCGACTACCTGGAGACTCGTATCGGCGAGGACGGCAGCGTGACCTTCGAGTACCGCAAGACCATCACGCCCCCGTACACGCTTGACCACAAGCTGCACGTGATGGACGCCAACTGCGACGGCGCCGCCGACCTGTTCGCCTACAACCAGAACCCCACCGGCAAGACCTATTACACGCTCCTCTCCTCGTCGACCGACCAGGGTGTCACCCCACTTGTGATGGCTACCTACGGCGAACTGGACGGCGACTGCTGGGACACCACCGGCAGCGTGAGCTTCGTCGACCTCGACGGCGACGGCACCAACGAGATCCTGAACGTCAAGGAGACCAAGGCCTCCAACGGCTGCGGCAGCAACCTCTACACCATCTCCCCGTCCACCGGCAAGCTGGAGCTGCTGACCGGCCTCACCATAGGCGGCCAGGACCGGTTCCTCATCGGCGACTTCAACGGTGACGGCAAGACCGACATCCTCCAAACGGGCAGCGACGACGAGCCGCGCTGGACGATGAACCTGTCACGTGGCGTCATAAAAGGCCAGCTGTTCCAATCCTATTACCTTGCCCAGGCACCCTTCACCGCAAAGGACAACATGGCCCTTGTGGCCGATGTCGACGGTGACGGCAAGGACGACATCATCGCCCTGCCAAGAAATGGCGGCAGCCCCCTCTCGCTGCACATCGGCGACGGACTGGCCACGGGCTTCACCTCCGTCGAAGGCAGTGCGTCGGTCTCCGGGGACAATGAGGTCTTTGACCTGGGCGACTTCGACGGCGACGGCAAGGCCGAGTTGCTGGCCCATGCTAAACCTAAGAACGTTACGGCAGGCTACACCATCCTCGGCACGTCCAACACCAGCATGAGACTGCTGACAGGAATCGTGGACGGACTGGGCAATACCACATCCGTCAGCTACAGCCGCCTGTCGCGAAGTGACCATTTCACACGTGGACGGCAGACAGCCTATCCGCTGGTCTCCGTGGGGTGCGCCTGGCCCGTCGTGGCCAGCGTCACGGTGCCCGACGGTGTGGGCGGGCGCAGCCAGACACGGTACCATTACACCGACGCCCTCTGCCACAGGCGCGGGCGCGGCATGCTCGGCTTCCGCCAGGTGACGGTCACCGACGTGAACACGGAAACGTCCTCCACGCGCGAGTATGAAGTCCTGAGCCCCGTGATGACGCCCGCCCTGAAGAGCGAGCGCGCGAAAATCGGCGGGCGGCTGGTGTCGGAGACAAGCAGCACCAATACGCTGTCGCTCGTCCGCTCCCCGCAGGACAAGTCGAGGTGGGTCTACACCTGCCAGCCCAACAAGCAACGGGCAACCACCTATGAGTACAACATGGGCGCGACGCTGTCGGACATCACAACCGAGCGAATGTTCGACGACCTCGGCAACGCCACGCGGGTCACCGTGCGCAGTGGCAAGCGCACGGTCCGCACGAACAGCCTCTATCGCAACGACACCGTGAACTGGGTGCTCGGGCGTGTCTTCATGTCGAGAGTGGAGCGCTCGGGCGAAGGCCAGAGCTCCAACATCGTCAGCTCATTCACGTATGACACAAAGACCGGCTTGCTGACCGGAGAGATGTACAGCCCTGGGAACCCCTATGGCTTCGAGAAGAAATATGAGTATGACGCCTACGGCAACGTCACGCGCGACATCGTGACCGCAAGCGGCGCTACCGCTTCCCGGCAGAACACCACGGAGTATGACGCGAGGGGCCGGTTCAAGACCGCCTCCGTGGATGCCCTGGGCAACAGGACCACCTATGAGGTTGACGGTGCGACGGGCCTGGTGACACGCAAGACCGATGCCCTCGGCATCACGACCACCTATTCCTACGACAGCTTCGGCGCCCTCCTCAAAGAAAAGGACCCCATCGACGAGACCACCCACACCACAGGGTGGAGCAAGGGACAGCCCCATGCGCCCCAGGGAGCCGTGTGGTATGAGCGCACGAAGCAGACGGGCGAGGCGCCCGTCACCAGCTTCATGGACTGCCTCGGGCGGACGATACGCACCGTCACGAGCAGTGGCGACGGTAGCTCCGTCCTGTTCACCGACACCGAGTATGACAACTGCGGGCGCATGCGGAATGTCTCGAATCCCTACTTCCCGAAATACGGCCCCGTGTTCAACAGCTCGGAATACGACAAGGCCGGAAGGCTCTCAAACTACCGCAATGCGGGCGGCCAAACCACCCGTTACACCTATGACGGCCTGCGGACGACCACGACAGACCCGTGTGGCGGCGAACATGTCCGCATCGTCGACACCGACGGCCGCCTGGTAGAGAGCGTGGACGCGCTGGGCACCAGTGTGCGATACACCTACGACCTCAATGACAACTGCACCGCGGTGCAAGGGCCGAGGACAACCATCCGGACGGAGTTTGACGGCGGTGGCCGCAAGACCCGGACCGTCGACCCCGACCTGGGCGAGGTGACATATGCCCACAACGGCTTCGGTGAGCTGACCAGCCAGACCGACAGCAAGGGGACGGCCACTTACGAGTATGACCAGCTCGGACGGCTTGTCAAGGAGACACGCCCCGACTTTGAGTATCACTACACCTACGACCAGGCCAAGCCCGGACTGCTGGACAGCAAGACCTGCTCCAACGGCACCTCCGTAGAGTACCGCTACGACGACTACGGGCGAGTTGTCGGCGAGACCCACAGGATGGGCGGCAAGGCCTTCACCACGTCGACCGCCTACAACGCCGTGGGCAAGCCCGTCACCACCACCTACCCGTCGGGCTTCAAGGTGAGCCTCGACTACTACGCCACGGGCCGTCTCCGCCGCGTCAGCGACGCTGCCACGGACGCCACAGTCTGGGAGGCAACGGAATATGACGAGTACGGCAACGCCGCCGGTGCGCACCTGGGCAACGGAAGGGACGTGGCCACATGCTACAACCCCACGGGGACAGTGTCGGAGACCAATGTGGACGGCGATCTCGTCTGCTGGTACGACTATGACGACAACAACTGCCTCATCCACAAGTATGACGAGGTGAGGGACAATGAGGAATACTACGACTATGACGCCCAGGACCGCCTGGTCACGGTGACGACCCAGGCCAGCGTGCAGGACGCGCGCGAGGTGAGCGTGGAATACGATGCGGGCGGCAACGTGACCCTCAAGACCGGCGTGGGCGTGATGGCCTACAAGGAGGGCTCCAATCGCCTGGAGACGGTCTCCGGCTTTGCACTGCCCGAATGGGAGAAGGTGACTTACACGTCGTTCCACAAGATCAGTGAGGTGATCGCACCCCGCAACGGCGGTAGCCTACGCTACTTCCTCACACTCACCTACGGTCCCGACAAGACGCGCTGCATGCAGGGCATGTATCCGCCCAGCGTCGTCGGCACGA
The DNA here is from genome assembly GCA_963644485.1 of bacterium. Taxonomy (GTDB): domain Bacteria; phylum Bacteroidota; class Bacteroidia; order Bacteroidales; family Bacteroidaceae; genus Prevotella. The sequence goes on from CAVIOP010000094.1 coordinate 4,583, forward strand.
AATACGATGTGAAGTATTACGTGGGCAACCTCTACGACGAGGCCCATTACTTTGGCCGCGTGCTCAAGCAGGACTACATCTATGCCGACGGCAAGCTCGTGGCCATCCACCAGGCGGACGACCAAGGGGAGCGCATGCGGTATGTCCACCTCGACCACCTCGGCTCCGTATGGGCCATGACCGACGATGACGGTGCCGTCGTCGCCGAGTACAACTACGACCCGTGGGGCCGCCGCCGCAACCCCGAGACGTGGGACTACTATGACAGCTACGAGCAACAAGGCGCCGCGATGGACCGCGGCTTCGGCGGACACGAGCAGCTGGACATCCTCGACATGGTGAACATGGGCGGGCGCATGTACGACCCCTACATGGGCCGCTTCCTCACCCCCGACCCTCTGGTGCAGGCCCCCGACAACACGCAGAGCCTCAACCGCTATGCCTACTGCCTGAACAATCCCCTGTCGCTGACCGACCCGACCGGCTACTCGTGGATGGGCAACGTATTCTCGGCAGCGGTGGGCATTGCCGTGGGCGTGGAGACGTTTGGCATCGGCGGTGGCGTGCTGGGGATGATGCTCAGCGGCGCCTGCGCGGGAGCCTCGTCGGCCTTCGCGAGCACCATGATGAACGGCGCCAACCTTTGGACGGCCGCGAAGAGCGCCTTCGTGGGCGGTTGCTGGGGTGCGCTGGGCGGCGCGGTCAACTATGGCATCGGCGAGATAGGCGGAGGATGGCTGGCGAGGGTGTCGCTCCACAGTGTCGCCGACGGCGCGATGGAGGCCCTGCAGGGCGGGCACTGGGAGCACAGGCTGCTGACAGGCCTGGTCTCGGCAGGCGGCGGGGAACTGCTTGGCAGCTACGGCGCACACCTGTCCGATGCGCAAATGCTGGCAGGCAATGCCATCCTCGGCGGTGTGGTCTCGGAGATAGGCGGTGGCAAGTTCGCCAATGGTGCCATGACCGCCGCCTTCCAGATGATGTACAATCATCTTTCCCATCAAGGTCCAACGATCAAGCAATTAAAGAAAATTGATGCAATTTACAGGAAATCTTTAGAGGACTATCCTACGCCGCAAGAGTTCTATCGTTCAGTGGGATTGCCTGAGTATGCCAATGGCTGTGCGGCAAGGCTAAGTTATGCACTGAATGAAAGTGGAACAAAGACCATACCCTACATTAAGGGGCAAACCCGCATGGGAAATGACGGCAAAAATTACTTTATGTTTGCAAAAGATATGAGAAAATGGTTCCGGAAGATTTGGGGTGCTCCAAGAGTATATAAATGTAATCCTCAAATTTCTCTTAAGAACGGAATAGTTGCTCAATATGGATTTGGGTCGGAGGTGACTGGACATGTTGAATATTTTTATAATGGTAACGATGGTTATCGTGCAAAATATTATTACGAAGAAGTAATAGAATTGAAAACAGAATTATGGAAATGCGGTACACGATAGTGAAGTCAACAAATAAGTGCTTTTTATGCATTATTGTTATATTTTTTATTATGAGTTCCAGTTTCTTTCTTAAAATATATCTCCAAAAGCAAAAGGCTAAAGGAGAATTGTTATATTTAGAAAAAAACGATTACAAGGAGATAATTTGTTTGAAAGATACGAGTGTATGCTCCCTATGGTGTTTCCGCTTTTGGAGAACTTCAAAAGGTTATATCTTGCAGCCTTTAACTACCAGTACATATTGGCAGTATAATAAAGAGTTGAAAGAGAGAAAAATTAGAAAAGGATTTGTTAGCAGTGAAAGCATAGAGGCGATATCTAAAGTGCTATATTTAGCACAATCAAAATATCCGTTAGATTCCATATATGGCATAGAAATCTTTACCAGCTATTTATTTGATGTGCAAATTCAAATGTCATTGAAAATGTGCAAATTTCCGGCCTTTAATTCTGCATTAATTGAACAATCTATAGCACAAACTTCATTAAAATCAGACTTTAACAGATCCTTGGCAAAGCTTGGTTTAGAAGCAACAAGAATCACATTGGCTCCTGATGCACATGTCATTTTGCGTGACACTAACAAATATCCTGTTAATGGAACTGATTATGGATATTATGGCAATGTGTATGGGACATTGTTAATAGCTCCTTTGTTTATACAAATGCGGCCTTGCCCTTAGAGTGTCTATTATGGTGAGCCATTATATTAAGGTATGGCAGATTTAGAATTTTATAAAACGTAGTGCTTGATAAGGCTTGATTATGAATGCTTAAGAACCCTTGAAATAGAAAAAGACCATATTAATTATGATGAAATTCGTTCTTGCACTATTAAAGATATCAACGACATGAAAAAAAACTTTTAAAAGACTTTAAGAAGGAAAGTCTGGCTAAATAAAAAAGAAGGTTTTCAGCTCGCAATGAAGGGCCTCCTTGCTCCGGCATAAAACAAGCACGGCAAGACCGTTCCTGTCCCTGCCGCAGGGTGCTGCTTGCGAGCGTCTTGCACAAAACATTCGAAAAATTTGCGTAATTGGAAAATATACTGTAATTTTGCACCGCAAATTGTGGCGTCATGCCCTTTTGTGTAAGTTTAACATTAAATTATAAAACCAAAACAACAATGATTATTGTACCCGTTAAAGAAGGCGAGAACATCGAGAGAGCGCTGAAGAAATTCAAGAGAAAATTCGAAAAGACTGGTGTGGTGAAGGAGCTCCGTGCTCGTCAGCAGTTTGACAAGCCCTCAGTCAAGAAGCGCTTGAAGATGGAGCACGCTATCTACGTACAGCATCTGCGCGACGAGGAAGTGTAAAAAACTTCCCCGAAAATTTGGTAGTTTCAAATAATCTCCGTATATTCGTTGCCGAAAACCTACATTAGTAGGATAATGTGACGTAAGGATGATCGAAAAGTTTTTGGAATATCTGCAATACGAGCAGAACCGCTCACAGCTTACAGTAGCCGGCTATAAGGCGGACTTGCAGGCTTTCGAGCTCTATTTCAAGAACTTGGACAGTCAGCTTTCCTGGAAGACGGTGGACACGGATGTGATCCGCGACTGGATGGAGAGCATGATAGACAGAGGCAACAGTGCCACCAGCGTCCACAGACGTCTGTCGGCCCTCCGCTCGTTTTATCGTTTCGCACTCGCGCACCAGCTTGTTGACCGCGACCCTGCCCTTCAGGTTGAAGGGCCGAAGGAAAAGAAGCCGCTCCCGCAGTTTATGAGGGAGGACGAAATGGACCGGTTGCTCGACGACATGGAGTGGGGCGATGACTATCAGGATGTCTTGGAGCGCACCATCATCATGACGTTCTACCAGACGGGTATCCGTCTGTCGGAACTTATCGGGTTGACCGACGCCTCAGTGGATACCGATGGCGGACAGCTCAAGGTGATGGGCAAGGGGAGCAAGCAGCGTCTCGTGCCGTTTGGCCAGGAGATGGCGACATGCCTCCGACGATACGCTAGCGTGAGAGACGCTTCGCTGAGTGACAAGGCCCCGTTCTTTTTCCTAAGCGCTAAAGGCGAGCGGCTGCGCCCCCTGCAGGTGAGAAACTGGGTAAAGGCGCGGTTGGCTGCAGTCTCCACCGCCAAGAAACGGTCACCTCATGTGCTCCGGCACACTTTCGCCACAGCCATGCTGAACCATGGAGCGAGCATCGAGAGTATCAGAAGACTTCTGGGACATGCGAGTGCTTCCACAACGGAAATCTACGCGCATACGACTTTCGAACAGCTCAAGCGAGTATATCAAGAGGCCCATCCCAGGGCTTGAGTCTAACCTTTTAATAATGGAGGTACCTATGGAGATAAAGATTCAGTCGATTCACTTCGACGCTACTGAGAAGTTGCAGGCGTTCGTAGAGAAGAAGATCGCCAAGTTGGAAAAAACATTCGAAGACATTCAGAAAGTAGAGGTGCAATTAAAGGTTGCCAAGCCAGCCACCGTACTGAACAAGGTCACCAGCGTCACTGTCACCGTGCCTGGTGGAAAACCAATCTTCGTCGAGAAGACATGCGACACTTTTGAGGAAGGTGTCGACCAGTGTGTGGATGCGTTGAAGGTGCAACTCGAGAAATTCAAGGAAAAAACAAGGAATCACTAAAAATTTCCGCGAAAAGTTTTGGAGATTAAAAAATAAGTAGTATCTTTGCAGCCGTTTTACAACAGGTCTTTTGACAAGTCGCAATGCGGCTGCAGGATTTGCCTCTTTAGCTCAGTTGGCCAGAGCACGTGATTTGTAATCTCGGGGTCGTTGGTTCGAATCCGACAAGAGGCTCTCCCGAAAGGAGACAAAGGGTGGTTACCAGAGTGGCCAAATGGGGCAGACTGTAAATCTGCTGGCTCTGCCTTCGGTGGTTCGAATCCATCACCACCCACACGAAGTCGGAAACGGCTTATGCGGAAATAGCTCAGTTGATAGAGCACTAGCCTTCCAAGCTGGGGGTCGCGGGTTTGAGCCCCGTTTTCCGCTCAACATCATGCTGTAATAGCTCAGTGGTAGAGCACTTCCTTGGTAAGGAAGAGGTCCTGAGTTCAACTCTCAGTTACAGCTCCACTTCTGGTTTGTTTCGATAACCGGGACAATACTGAAGAACGAAACAAAACATACTCTTTCGATTATTTAATTGATTAAAATAAAAAAGTAAAGCTATGGCTAAAGAAGTTTATCAGCGCACCAAACCGCACGTAAACATCGGTACCATCGGTCACGTTGACCACGGTAAGACTACTCTGACTGCCGCCATCTCTAAGGTGCTGCACGAGCGCCTGGGCACTGGTGAGGATGTCAAGAGCTTCGATCAGATTGATAATGCTCCTGAGGAGAAGGAGCGCGGTATCACCATCAACACTGCCCACATCGAGTATGAGACAGCTAACCGTCACTATGCTCACGTTGACTGTCCGGGTCACGCTGACTATGTGAAGAACATGGTTACTGGTGCTGCCCAGATGGACGGTGCTATCTTGGTTGTCGCAGCTACGGATGGTCCTATGCCCCAGACTCGTGAGCACGTGCTGCTCGCTCGTCAGGTGAACGTTCCCCGTATGGTTGTGTTCCTCAACAAGTGTGACGACGATGAGGTTGACGAGGAGATGATTGACCTCGTGAAGATGGATGTGCAGGATCTGCTCACCTCTTACGGATATGAGGAGGAGACTCCGATTATCTGTGGTTCAGCCCTGGGTGCCTTGAATGGCGTCGCCAAGTGGGAAGATACCGTTATGGAGTTGATGGATGCTGTTGACACTTGGATTCAGGAGCCTGTCCGTGAGGTTGACAAGCCTTTCTTGATGCCTGTTGAGGACGTGTTCTCAATCACTGGCCGTGGTACTGTTGCTACTGGTCGTATTGAGACTGGCCGATGCAAGATCGGTGATGAGGTTCAGCTGCTTGGTCTCGGCGAGGACAAGAAGTCTGTCATCACTGGTGTCGAGATGTTCCGCAAGACTCTCCCTGAGGGTGAGGCTGGTGACAACGTAGGTCTGTTGCTCCGCGGTATCGACAAGGAAGAGGTGAAGCGCGGTATGGTTGTTGTGCACCCGGGTGTTATCACTCCGCATGACCACTTCAAGGCTTCTATCTATGTTCTGAAGAAGGAAGAGGGTGGCCGTCACACTCCGTTCGGAAACCGCTATCGTCCTCAGTTCTATCTCCGCACCATGGATTGCACCGGTGAGATTACTCTTCCCGAGGGCGTTGATATGGTGATGCCTGGTGACAACGTTGAGATCGAGGTTCGTTTGATCTATAAGGTCGCTCTGAATGAGGGTCTCCGTTTCGCTATCCGCGAAGGTGGCCGTACAGTTGGTTCAGGCCAGATCACATCTATCCTTCCCGATGTGGAGGAAGAGGGCTAATCTGATTACAGATATAACCAAATAAAGGGTCTCTGTGCCCATTAAGGCACAGAGACTTTCCTACGGGTTTAGCTCAGTTGGTAGAGCACTGGTCTCCAAAACCAGGTGTCGAGAGTTCGAGTCTTTCAACCCGTGCTAAAAGAAGATAATATGTTCAAGAAGATAGCAAATTATTGCAAGGAATGTTACTACGAACTTGCGCATAACACTACTTGGCCAACAAGTGCCGAATTGACTCACAGTGCAGTGGTTGTATTATCTGCTTCCGTTATCATTGCGCTGGTAGTTTTCGGTATTGATCTCGTCTTCGAGAATCTCATGAAGTTTGTTTATCCAGGTTAATCTCCAAGTAAGAAATGTCAGAAGCAGGTAAGAATTGGTATGTGATGCGGGCCGTAAGCGGAAAAGAGGCTAAGCTCAAAGAGTACATTGAAGCCGAATTGAAGCATAACAAATTGCTCGCTGATCATGTTTATGATGTGCTTATCCCTATGGAGAAGCATGCGTCGATTCGTTCCGGAAAGAGAGTAGAATCAGAAAAGATTGCTCTCCCTGGTTATGTTTTCGTGCAGGCTGATCTTGTAGGAGATGTTGCCACCTTATTGCGGTTCATGCCTAATTGCCTTGGCTTTCTTGGAGGTTTGGATAATCCTTCTCCAGTCCCTCAATCCCAGATCAACCGCATGTTAGGTGCTTCTGAGGAGACAGAGATTGAGAATGAGGTTAAAGTTCCTTTTGTTCTCGATGAGACGGTAAAGGTCATGGATGGTCCTTTCAGTGGCTTTGAGGGTGTGATTGAGGAAATCAATACCGAGAAGCGTAAGCTGAAGGTCATGGTCAAGATTTTCGGTAGAAAAACTCCTTTGGAGCTTAGTTTTATGCAAGTTGAAAAGGTGGCCGAATAGTTGTTACGGACTACAGGTCTCTTTTATACGTTTCAATTATTTTTAATAAAAAAGAAATGGCTAAAGAAGTTGCTGGATTAATCAAGTTACAG
>CAVIOP010000095.1:0-11269 GCA_963644485.1 bacterium
ATGAGATTTATTTTACCTTTTCATTGCGTTTTACTTCAATTATATTCTTAACCGATGTAATTCCGCACCTTTTTTTGAAATTTCCAGCCGATGCAGCATGCAGACCAAAATTATAATGTCAGACAAAAGCTGCTTATCTGTCTCGGTCTGATTGCCATACACGGAAGTTTTAAACTGCGCCGCAAAGACTGTCTTCGAGTGCGAGATGATTTACCATGCTTCCTTTGACCCTAAGGGATTCGGAAAGATACCCAAGGAGCTTTACTCAAACTTCCCAGCCGGTATCCGTTCCATGTATATGGGTAAGATTGTGAAGGCAATGAAGAAATAAAGCGTAACCGTTCCTTTATAAAATGCCGATACGAGGTAACTGTCTGAAACAAGCCGACTCGTAGCTGCAAAGATAATATTCATATCGGACAATACTATCAAATGTCTTTGATTTATTTTGGTTGGTTACCTTACGCAGACTTTATCGGGAGAGTCGCTTTTTCTTTTGAATTTTATTACATAAAGTTTTGGAAGTATCAATACTTTTTCGTAATTTTGCACGCTGAATTGGGGAAGCTATGTCCTTTCCGATACAGAATTTAAAATAGTTGAATGAAGAAAGACAACAACAAGATGAAGAATCAATACCGCATCAACGGTCAAATCCGTGTGCGGGAAGTTCGTGTGGTTAGCGACGGTGGCTCCGAAGTGATGCCTACCCGTCAAGCTTTGGACCTGGCTCGCCAGCAGGGTGTAGACCTGGTGGAGATCTCTCCCAATGCGCAGCCTCCTGTCTGTCGTGTCATTGACTATAGCAAGTTCTTGTATCAGCAGAAGAAGCGGCAAAAGGAGATGAAGCAAAAGCAGGTAAAGGTGGAGGTTAAGGAGATACGTTTCGGACCTCAGACCGACGACCACGACTACCAGTTCAAGTTGAAGCACGCCCAAGAGTTTCTTGAAGAGGGAAATAAGGTGAGAGCCTATGTGTTCTTCCGTGGACGTTCCATTCTCTTCAAGGAGCAGGGCGAGGTGTTGCTCTTGCGTTTTGCCAACGACCTTGAGGAATATGCCAAGGTGGAGCAGCTGCCCCGTCTGGAAGGAAAGAAGATGTTCCTCTTTTTGGCTCCGAAGAAGGCTGGTGTAGCCAAGCAGAGTCAGCAGAAGCGTGACCGACTGGCCGCAGAGGCTGCCGCAAAGGAAGAGAACGCGCAAAAGGTTGCTGAGAAGGCTGAGAAAAATGGTCTGCTGGCCAATGCCAAGGGAGGCGAAGCTCTGAAGAAATTGGTAGAGAACAACAACTCGAATGAATGAAAAGACTGAGTGGTACCGCCAGGTATATGCGTTGCCACCTTTTATAATAATCATTTAACAAACAAAAAAATGCCAAAAGTTAAGACTAACTCCGGTGCGAAGAAGAGATTTTCATTCACCGCTACCGGTAAGATTAAGCGTAACCACGCTTACCACAGTCACATTCTGACTAAGAAGACAAAGAAGCAGAAGAGAAACCTTGTTCACTCGACACTTGTCGATAACAACAACATGAAGCAAGTACGTGATTTGCTCAATCTGCGTTAATCACTCATTTCACTTTTTAGTCGAACGTTTAAAGAAGAAAAATTATGCCAAGATCAGTAAATCACGTAGCTTCCAAAGCAAAGAGAACACGTATTCTGAAGCTCACGAAGGGCTATTTCGGTGCCCGTAAGAATGTTTGGACGGTTGCAAAGAACACATGGGAGAAGGGTTTGACCTATGCCTATCGTGATCGCCGCAACAAGAAGCGCAACTTCCGCGCTCTGTGGATTCAGCGTATCAACGCTGCTGCCCGTCTGCAGGACATGAGCTACAGCCAGCTCATGGGTGCTCTTCACAAGGCAGGTATTGAAATCAACCGTAAGGTGCTCGCTGACCTCGCCGTCAACAATCCTGAGGCTTTCAAGGCCATTGTAGACAAGGTGAAGTAAACAATAAATTGCATCAACTTATATTAAAGGGTGCGCTAAGCTCAGCTTTGCGCACCCTTTAAAATTATGTAGGCTGGCATAAACCATCCGTAGGAGCCTTACGTTATTTGTCTTCACATAAAGACGGGTATTGACGCTTATTGCACATACTGGAGAATGAAATGTTCGGCAATGGGCAGGAATCTGTCATGACCTTTGCTGTTCAGATGTGCGTGGTCTCGCTTGCCGCCTTGGAAAAATATCTGACGGAAGTTATCGTTCCGTGCGAAGATATTGCTGTTGTGATAAGCGTCGAAGACGGGGATGCCCATGGACCCGCATATCTCCTTGGTGGTGTTTACGATGACCTCGAAGTTTGGATCGTCGTTGGCCCACGGTGTAAACCAGAAGATGTAAGCCTTGGGATATTTTTCAATCAGTCCATGGCAAAGCTTGGTGCATTGTTCGCGATAGTTGGCCAGGGTCGTAGTGGAGTCGGTGACGGCATCGGCCAGGCGTCCGGCATCGTTATGTCCGGCAACGACCACCACGATATCCAAGGAATCGTTCATCTGCTGGTAACGGTTTACCACCGCTGGTCCCCATACCTTCATGTCTATGGATACGCAGCTTCCGTTGCGCCCATAGTTGTAATAGGTCATGCCATGTCGTTTTGCCAATTTGTAATGCCATGCGTTCTGTACCGGTTCGCGGTGGTTCTTGACGTAGCTGTCTCCGATGACTCCGATGCGCAGGCCCTGTAAGGGGTCAGTCTGTGCCGAAATGTCCATGCAAGCCGTGATGGCGATTGCCAGTAGTAGAAGTACTTTTTTCATGCTTTGGGTAATTGTGTTTGAGTAAAGTTCAGGTTTGCTAGGGTAACAATATTTCACTTGTTGCTAGCGACTACATTTCTGCCTGCTGCAAAGTTAATAAAATGAAGACATAATCCGTTAGCTTTAGACTATTTTTTGTAACTTTGCATTTCAAATTGCAGTTGGGAAATGATTTCTGTAGAAAGCTTGAAAGTAGAGTTTGGCGCTCGTCCGCTCTTTCATGATGTTAGTTTTGTGGTTAATGACCATGATCGCATAGCCCTTGTCGGCAAGAACGGTGCTGGCAAGTCTACCATGCTTAAGATTCTTTGCGGCTTGCAGCAACCTACCTCGGGTGTGGTGGCCATACCAAACGACACCACCATTGGCTATCTGCCTCAGGTGATGAAGATATCCGATGACACCACGGTGCTCGAGGAGACACGCAAGGCATTTGCGGACCACATGAAGATGAAGAAGCGCCTTGACCGCCTGCAGCAGGAGATGGCCGACCGCACCGACTGCGACAGTCCCGACTACCTGGCCCTTGTGGACCGTTTCGCCCTTGAGCATGACCGTTTCATGATGATGGGTGGTGAGAATTATGAGGCCGAGATGGAGCGCACTTTGGTCGGGCTGGGCTTCGAGCGTAGCGATTTTGAGCGTCCCACGCGTGAGTTTTCCGGTGGTTGGCGCATGCGCATAGAGCTAGCAAAAATCCTGTTGCGCCATCCAGATGTGCTCCTTCTAGATGAGCCGACCAATCACCTCGATATTGAGAGCATCCGCTGGCTGGAGACCTTCCTTTCCCAAAGCAGCAGCGCGGTGGTTCTTGTCAGCCACGACCGTGCATTCATCAACAATGTCACCAACCGAACCATAGAGATTACCTGTGGCCACACGGAAGACTATCGGGTGAAATATGACCAATACCTGGTCTTGCGAAAAGAACGCCGCGAACAGCAGCTGCGTGCTTACGAGAACCAACAGAAAGAGATAGCTGACATCAAGGCTTTTGTCGATCGCTTCCGCTACCAGGCCACTAAGGCCGTTCAGGTGCAGCAGCGCATCAAGCAACTGGAAAAGATTGTGCCCATTGAGGTAGATGAGGTCGACCGGAAAGTGATGCATCTCAAGTTTCCGCCATGTTTGCGTTCGGGAGACTATCCTGTCATCTGCGACAACGTGCGTAAGGACTATGGCAGCCACACGGTCTTCGATCATGTCGACATGACCATCAAACGAGGCGAGAAAGTGGCTTTTGTCGGCAAGAACGGAGAGGGAAAGTCGACTCTTGTGAAATGTGTCATGGGCGAGATTCCTTATTCGGGAATTCTGAAGATTGGCCACAATGTGCAGATAGGTTACTTTGCACAAAACCAAGCCCAGTTGTTGAATGAAGACCTCACCGTCTACGACACGATTGACCAAGTGGCCACGGGCGAGATGCGCCTGAAAATCAACGACCTGCTTGGAGCGTTCATGTTCGGTGGCGAGACTTCCGAAAAGAAGGTGAAAGTGCTCTCGGGAGGAGAGCGCTCCAGGCTCGCCATGATCCGCCTGTTGCTTGAACCCGTGAATCTGCTTATCCTCGATGAGCCCACCAACCATCTTGACATGCCTTCGAAAGATGTGCTGAAGGAGGCCATCAAGGCTTTCGACGGAACAGCGATTATCGTCTCGCATGACCGTGAGTTTCTCGATGGGCTGGTCACTAAGGTCTATGAGTTTGGTGGTGGCAAGGTTGTGGAGCACCTTGGCGGCATCTATGACTATCTCCGCGTGCACAATGCTGAAACCATCCATGATGCTCTCGATGGCCAGAAGACAAGCCTGTCAGGACCTATCCAGGAGGCCGCTCCCGACAAGGCCAGCGGCAGGCAAAGCTATCAAGATCACAAGGAACAGCAGAAGAAGATACGCAAGGCCAGCCGCGACGTGGAGGAGTCGGAAAAGAAAATCGCCAAGATGGAAGCCCGCATCAAGGAACTTGACCAGCTGTTCATGGCTCCCGAAAACGCTTCCAACATGGAGCTCGTGACCGAATACACCTCGACCAAGGAAGCCTTGGACAGGGAGAATGACCGCTGGCTTGAGCTTTCAGAAAAACTGGAACAGTTGCAAGGTGGCGAGTGACGCGCACGCCCTGTGCCTACTGACCACCCGTTCGTGCTGTCCGGTTATTTTGCCATTGAATAATCAGTAATCAACCAAATAATCAACAATGAAAGTGAAACAACTTTTACCTGCACTCCTGTTTGCCACAGCTCCTGTTAGTGGCGTTCAGGCTCAGAACAAGTCGGGGCTCGTCTTGTCTGACCTTGATAAGACAGTGAGTCCAGCAACTGATTTCTACCAGTTTGCCACAGGCGGCTGGCAGAAAGCTCATCCCCTGCCAGCCGCCTATAGCCGCTATGGCAGTTTCGACATGCTTCAGGAGAATGTCAACAAGCAGATCAACGTCATCCTGACCGATCTTTCGAAGAAGAAGTATCAGGACGGAACCAATGAGCGCAAAATCAGCGACTTCTACAAGCTGGCTATGGACTCCGCACGCCGCAACAAGGAGGGCATAGCCCCCGTGAAGCCTCTGCTCGACGAGATGGAGGCAGCCAAGTCGCTTGATGCCCTGCAACAAGTGCAGCTGAAGTACGCCAAGTTTGGCTATGGCGTACCCTTCGGCTCCTATTTTGGCGCTGACGACAAGAACGTCACCCGTAACATCCTGAGTTTGGGCCAGGGTGGCCTGACGCTCGGCCAGAAAGACTGGTATGTCAACACCGACAAGGCCACACGCGACATCCGCGAGGCTTTCAAGAAGCATATCGTCCGCATGTTTGAACTTTATGGCTTCAGTGCTGCCGACGCACAGCGCAAGATGCAGTCTGTGTTCCGCTTCGAAACCGAACTGGCCCTGGTCTCCAAGAGCAATGTGGAGCTGCGTGACCCGCAGGCCAACTACAACAAGATGACCATCGCCCAGTTTGAGGAGAACTATCCCAATATCCCCCTAAAAGCCTACACGCAGGCTAGGGGCATCGCACCCCAGCATATCCAGGAGATGAACGTGGGCCAGCCTGCGTTCTTCGCGGGTCTCGACAAGCTGTTGCCCCTGCTCAGCTCCGACGACGTGCGTGCCATCATGGAGTGGGGTGTCATCCAGAGTAGTGCATCGTATCTGACGGACGACATCCGTGAGGCCAACTTCGACTTCTTCGGCAAGACAATGAGCGGCCGCAAGGAAGACTATCCTCTGTGGAAGCGCGCCACCAACCAGGTGCAGGGTGCCATGGGCGAGGCCCTTGGCAAGATGTACTGCGAGCGCTACTTCCCCGCCCAGTCCAAGAAGATGATGGAAGAGCTGGTGCACAACCTGCAGGTCAGCCTTGCCCAGCGCATCGATGCCCAGACGTGGATGAGCGACTCCACCAAGGCCAATGCCCACAAGAAGTTGGATAAGTTCTATGTCAAGATCGGCTATCCCAACAAGTGGACTGACTATAGCAAGCTGACCATCGATCCCGCCAAGAGCTTCTATGAGAATGTGATGGCTACACGTCTCTTTGCACACGACAAGCAGATTGCTGACAAGGCCGGTAAGCCTGTTGACCGCGACGAGTGGTATATGACGCCGCAGACCGTCAACGCCTATTACAATCCCACCACCAATGAGATCTGCTTCCCTGCAGGCATCCTGCAGCGCCCCTTCTTCGACCCCAAGGCCGACGCCGCTTTCAACTATGGTGCCATCGGTGTGGTGATTGGCCACGAGATGACCCACGGCTTCGACGACCAGGGCCGCCAGTATGACGCCGACGGTAACCTCCATGACTGGTGGACGGCTGCCGATGCCAAGGGCTTCGAGCAGCGAGCCAAGCTCTATTCCGACTTCTTTGATGCCATCGAGGTGTTGCCTGGTCTCCATTCCAATGGCAAGTTCACTTTGGGTGAAAACTTGGCCGACCATGGAGGCCTGCAAGTATCGTTCAACGCCTTCAAGAACGTCACGGCCAAGTCGCCGTTGAAGAGCAAGGACGGCTACACGCCGGAGCAACGTTTCTTCCTCGCCTATGCTGGTGTCTGGGGTCAGAACATCACCGACCAGGAAATCCGCAACCGTGTGAAGCGCGACCCCCATGCCCTCGGCGAGTGGCGTGTCAATGGTGCTCTGCCGCACATCAACGCCTGGTATGAGGCCTTCGGTGTGAAGAAAGGCGACAAGATGTACATTCCCGAGAGCGAGCGCCTGCAGCTTTGGTAAAGGCAGCCTGTCGCTTTCGTCAGTCATTCAGCCCCGTAGGGCCGACACGACTCGTCACAGGACATCAAGACATAGCCCCGTTAAAGGGGCACATAAATAGGGTAGGGGCTCGCCTCTACCTTTTTTTGTTTGCGCTTCTATCGTCGCTCGACAGGATTACAATGAGTGCGAGCAGGCCCCATCCTCCCCCGCATCCCATTGATTTCGTGACATAGCCTCAGAGAGGCGAATATATTCAGATTATATTTTCACAGTCACTAAAATGTGACGGCCTGGTGGGATTATTTTCAGTCAGTTACGTGTTTTTCCCTATATTATTGCTAACTTTGTACGGATTATAAGAGAAAGGAACGTTACATGCCACTTAGACTACCCGACAGGCTTCCGGCCATTGAATTGCTGAAGAAGGAGAACATCTTTGTCATGGACGAGAGTCGCGCCCATTCGCAGATGGTGCGCCCGCTGAAGATTGTTGTCCTCAACCTGATGCCCCTGAAAATCACGACTGAGACCGATTTGATTCGTCTGCTCTCCAACACCCCTTTGCAGATTGAGATCAATTTCATGAAGCTCAAGAACCATACGCCCAAGAACACCCCCATCGAGCATATGATGATGTTCTACAAGGACTTCGACATCTTGAAGCAGCAGAAATGGGATGGCATGATCGTCACGGGAGCGCCCATCGAGCTTCTCGACTTTGAGGATGTTGAATACTGGGACGAGATCAAGGGCATCTTCGACTGGGCTCGTACCCATGTCACGTCCACGCTCTACATCTGCTGGGCTGCCCAGGCAGGTCTTTATCATTTCTACAATATCCCCAAGCATACGTTGCCCAAGAAGATGTTTGGCGTTTTCCACCAGGGCGTGCTGGTAGACCGCCTGCCCATCTTCCGTGGCTTCGACGATGAGTTCATGATGCCCCACAGCCGCCATACCGAGGTGCGCCGCGAGGAAATCGAGCGCGTGCCCGACTTGACGATCCTGGCCGAATCGGCTGAGAGTGGAGTGAGCATCGTCATGGCACGTGACGGCCGCGAGTTCTTCATCACGGGGCATCTGGAATATGCGCCCGACACGCTTGACAAGGAGTACAGGCGCGACTTTGGCAAGCGCGACGATGTGGAGACTCCCAAGAACTATTACCGCGACAACGACCCCGCCAAGGGACCCGTGGTGACCTGGCGTGCGCATGCCAACCTACTCTTTAACAACTGGATTAACTATTACGTCTACCAGGAAACACCCTACAACATCGACGAGATACGTTGACACGCATCCCATGCGCTGGGAGATGTCTGCCGCCGGCAGCATTTTCCCTAATCCATAACAAGCTGAACATGAGAATTCTGGAATTGTTGGCTCCCGCCAAAAATCTTGAATGCGGCCTTGCTGCCATTGACCATGGTGCCGATGCCGTTTATATCGGTGCGGAGAAATTTGGCGCACGCGCTGCCGCAGGAAACTCGCTGGACGACATCCGGTGCCTCACCGACTATGCCCATCAGTTTGGCGCCAAGGTTTATGTCACGGTCAACACGATAGTCTACGAGCGTGAGCTCGAGACTTCGCAGCACATGATTACCGACCTTGCACGCATTGGGGTCGATGCCTTGCTCGTGCAGGATATGGCCACGCTGGCCATGTACAAGGTAGCGTTCGACGAAGTGGGCCGTGTGCCTCAGCTTCACGCCTCCACCCAGTGCGACACCCGCACGGCCGAGAAAGCACGTTGGCTGCGCCATTTGGGTTTCTCCCGTGTGGTGTTGGCGCGCGAGTTGTCTATTGACGAGATACGGACAATCCATCGCGAAGTGCCCGATGTGGAGTTGGAAGTCTTCGTCCATGGTGCCCTTTGTGTCAGTTATTCGGGCGTGTGCTATGCTTCTCAATATTGTTTCCAGCGTTCGGCCAACCGCGGCGAGTGCGCACAGTTCTGCCGCATGAAGTTCGACCTGCTTGATGCCGACGGCAAGGTCATTGAGCACGCTCGCCACTTGCTGTCGCTCAAGGACCTCTGCCAAATTGACCATCTGGAGGAATTGGCCGACGCCGGTACCTCCTCGTTCAAGATAGAAGGGCGCTTGAAGGATGCTGGATATGTGAAAAACGTGGTCTCGGCCTATAGCCGTCGTCTCGACGAACTGGTAAAGCGCCGTCCGGGCGATTATCGTCGCGCGTCGTTCGGCACCGTCGCCTGTCATTTTGAACCGTCTTTGCACAAGACGTTCAACCGCGGTTTCACCACTTATTTCCTCAATGGTCGTCAGCCCGACATCGCCTCGTTTGATACACCGAAGGCCCTGGGCGAGTATGTGGGCAAGGTGAAGGAATTGCGTCGCGACTCGTTCAATGTGGCAGGAACCGCCACTTTTGCCAACGGCGACGGTCTCTGCTATCTGACACGTGACCGCGAGCTGGAGGGCTTCCGCGTCAATCGTGCCGTGGGCAACCGCCTTTATCCCTACAAGATGCCGCAGGGCTTGAAACCAGGCATGGGTCTCTATCGCAACAATGATGTGGCCTTTGAGAAGATGCTCGCAGGGCAGACTGCAGTGCGTAAGATTCAGATTACCATGACCTTCGGCCTGACTCCCGACGGCTTCTCGCTGAGGCTCGGCACCCCGTTCATTCATGAAGAGGCGCAGGTGCAGGTGGTGTTCGCCCACCAGCCTGCCAAGAACCCACAGGGAGACAACATCGTCAGGCAACTCTCTAAGTTGGGGGCCACACCTTACGTTTGCAGCGATGTGTCCATCATCGACCAAGCCGATCGCTATTTCGTACCCTCAAGTCTGCTCTCCGACATGCGTCGCGAGGGTGCAGAGGCTCTCTCTCAGCTCATAAGCAAGGGTGCGGAGCAGCCAGCCCAATCCATGGCTTCCACCGCAGCAGCCCTGTCCGCAGCAGCCCTGTCCGCAGCCCATGCGTGGCAACCCGCCTATGAGCGCCATTCCTATCTCTTCAATGTCTCCAACTCTCTGGCCCGCGCTTTCTATGAAGCACACGGGTTGAGCGATGTGCAGGCAGCCTTTGAGGTGTCTGGAGGCGGTGCGCAGGCACCTCTTCTCATGCAAAGCCGCCATTGCCTCCGCTATGCGCTGGGCCATTGTGTGCGCCGTGGCGGCAGCCGTCCCACGTGGCACGAACCCCTGACCCTTCGTCTCGGCGACGGGCGTCGCTTTCGACTGGAGTTTGATTGCAAAGCATGCCAAATGAACATCTATGGTGAAGAATAGCCCAATGAGAAGTCCCCTTCCCAGGCACGGCCTCCTTGTCGTGCTCATGACCTTAGTGCTGACGCAGTTGTTGGCCTCATGCTATGTGTCCAATCACCGTGACCATGCCGCCTATCAGTATAGCGAGCGGCAGATCGACTCCTTGTCGTTCTTCTCCTCCCACCATTATACCAACAACTACAATTTCATTGTCAAGGCTGACAGCCTCTCGCTCCTCCGCCAGATGCCCGAGGAGTATCTGGGGGGCATGCAGACTGACTCGTTCGTTGTGCGCAAGGGCGACCATCTCGTGGTGGCCGACATCCACAAGGTGCCCACCGACAAGATAGACTCCGTGTGGGTGCAGTTGGCCAACGACAGCTCCGTGTTTGGCTGGACACGCGAGTCGCATATGTTGCCCTGCGTAATGCCCGACGACCCCATTTCGCAGTTTATCTCAGCTTTCTCTGATGCCCATGTCATTATTTTCCTGGTGATTATCGTCATCATAGCAGCGTCTTATCTCCTGTGGAGCGTCCGCAAGCACAAGGCTCATCTGGTACATGTCAATGATATTGAGTCGTTCTATCCCACGCTCTTGTGTCTCATCGTGGCCTCGTCGGCCACGTTCTATGCCAGCCTGCAGACCTTTGCCCCGCAGATGTGGGTCCACTTCTACTATCATCCGACGCTCAATCCGTTCTCCGTTCCATTCGCGCTGAGCATCTTCTTGGTCTCCGTGTGGGCCATGCTCATCGTGGCCATTGCAGCCGTCGACGATGTGCGCCACCAGTTGCCGTTCGACGAGGCGTTGCTCTACCTGGGTGGCTTGGCAGCCGTCTGTGCGGTCGACTACATTGTCTTCAGCGTCACGTCACTCTATTTTGTGGGTTATTTCCTGTTGGCGGCCTACGTCTTCGCTGCCCTCTGGCAGTATTTCCACAAGGGGCGTGCCCGCTACATCTGCGGCAATTGTGGCGCCAAGTTGCGCAAGAAAGGCCGTTGTCCCTATTGTGGTGCGCTCAATGAGTAGCG
>CAVIOP010000096.1:0-11240 GCA_963644485.1 bacterium
GGGCTAGGTAATTGCTGGGCTTTCAGCCCGCGGCTCACGCAAACGTTGTTCAGCCAGCGGCTCACGCAGACAATGCTCATGCCGAGCATACACAAAATACGGGCAATGACCCGAAAGCCATTGCCCGTACAGTGTATTGCCCATTTCAGTAGGAATAATCAATCTTTGTTGGAGCGCTTGCGCTCGAGGTGGTCGAGGATAATCTTGCGCATGCGGATACTCTTGGGTGTAACCTCCACATACTCGTCACCTTTGATGTACTCAAGACACTCCTCCAGGCTCATGACAGTCTTCGGCACGATGCGGGCCTTCTCGTCTGAGCCTGAAGCGCGCACATTGGTGAGCTGCTTGGCCTTGCAGACATTGATGACAAGGTCGTTGTCGTGGATATGCTCACCAACCACCTCGCCTGGATAGACCTCCTCGCCCGGATCGATGAAGAACTTGCCGCGATCCTGCAGCTTATCGATGGCGTAGGCATAGGCCGTGCCGCCATCCATGGAAATCATGGAACCATTGGTGCGGCGGACAATCTCGCCCTTGAAGGGCTGGTACTCCTTGTAGCGGTGGGCCATGATAGCCTCGCCTTGCGAGGCAGTAAGCACATTGGTACGGAGACCGATGATGCCACGCGAGGGTATGTCAAACGTGATGTTCACGCGGTCGCCTTCTGTATCCATGCCTGTCAGGTCGCCCTTGCGGCGGGTTACCATATCGACCATCTTCGACGAGTAATCCTGCGGCACATTGATGTCGAGCTCCTCAACAGGCTCACACTTCTGACCGTCAATCTCCTTATAGATCACCTGGGGCTGACCCACCTGGAGCTCGTAACCTTCTCGGCGCATGGTCTCGATGAGCACGGAGAGGTGCAACACACCACGCCCCTTGACAATCCACTTGTCGGTAGAGTCCTCAAAAGGCTCCACGCGTAAGGCTATGTTCTTCTCAAGTTCGCGCTGCAAACGGTCGTTGATCTGTCGCGAAGTGCAATACTTGCCCTCACGGCCGAAGAAGGGCGAGTCGTTGATGGTGAAGAGCATGCTCATCGTAGGCTCGTCGACAGCAATGGGAGGCAGAGGCTCCGGGTTCTCAAAGTCAGCGATGGTATCGCCAATCTCGAAGTGCTCCAGACCAATGACAGCGCAGATGTCGCCGCTCGACACGCTCTCAACACGTTTGTGACCAATGCCTTCAAAGGTATGAAGCTCCTTAATCTTGGTGCGCTCCTGTGTGCCATCACGGTGACAGATGACGATGTTCATTCCATCGGTCAGCGTGCCGCGGTGCACACGGCCCACGGCGATACGGCCTGTGTAGTTGCTATAATCAAGAGAGGTGATGAGCATCTGGGGCGTTCCCTCGATGTGCTTCGGGGCAGGGATGATCTCCACAATCTTGTCGAGCAGGTAGTCAATGTTGTCCGTGGCAGCCTTATAGTCGGGGCCCATCCAACCGTTCTTGGCGGAGCCATAGACCACGGGGAAATCAAGCTGGTCCTCCGTGGCATTGAGGTCGCACATCAGGTCGAACACCATCTCGTAGACCTGCTCCGGGCGACAGTTGGGTTTGTCGACCTTGTTAACCACCACGATGGGCTTGAGGCCAATCTGCAAGGCTTTCTGCAGCACGAAACGCGTCTGGGGCATGGGGCCTTCAAAGGCATCAACAAGCAGCAAGCAACCATCGGCCATATTGAGCACGCGCTCCACCTCGCCACCAAAGTCGGAGTGACCCGGGGTGTCGAGAATATTGATTTTAACTCCTTTCCAGTTGATTGATACGTTCTTTGACAATATGGTTATCCCTCGTTCACGCTCCAAGTCATTGGAGTCGAGCACTTCGCCGCTGTTGTCCTGGCCGTCACGGAACAGTTTGCCAGCGAGCATCATCTTGTCAACCAAGGTAGTCTTGCCATGGTCAACGTGCGCAATAACTGCGATGTTACGAATGTCTTGCATTGAATTACCTTAAAAAATACCTGTATTTATTTTGCATGCAAAATTACGAAAAATAATCGAAAGGCTTGTGCAATTGAATGAAAAGTTGTACCTTTGCACCGCATTTTCGGAAAACCCGGAGCATTTGCGGTTGCAGATGGTTTTGATTAAGGCCATCGCGCTACCAAAGGATGTCAATGATGCAACCATTATTAATCAACAAACAACATGTATCTTAACTCAGAGAAGAAGGAAGAGATCTTCGGCCAGTATGGCAAGTCAACAACTGACACAGGTTCTGCAGAGAGCCAGATTGCCCTGTTCACCTATCGCATCAAGCACCTGACAGAGCACGTCAAGGCCAACCACAAGGATTTCGTCACCACTCGTTCGTTGACCCAGCTCGTCGGTAAGCGTCGCCGCTTGCTCACCTACCTGAAGGAGCGCG
The DNA here is from genome assembly GCA_963644485.1 of bacterium. Classification (GTDB taxonomy): domain Bacteria; phylum Bacteroidota; class Bacteroidia; order Bacteroidales; family Bacteroidaceae; genus Prevotella. The sequence goes on from CAVIOP010000096.1 coordinate 2,389, forward strand.
ACATCAACCGCTACCGTGCCATTGTGAAGGCCCTTGGTCTGCGCAAGTAAAACAAGTGGGCAGTCAGGCAGCTGCCCAGCATTCAAGGAAATAGAAAAAGCCGCATCGTCTGCAAAGATGATGCGGCTTTTTTCTATTTGTGTATTCCCAAACCAGGTTCAGTTTCTGCGGGGGGGGGGCAAGGACGGCTGACGACGGACACCGAGACTTCAGTCCTTGTCAAGTATCTCTCTGAGAGGGTCCATAACAAAAGTCCGCTCGTGCATGCGGGGATGGGGAATGACCAAATGGGGATCATTGACACGGAGATCGTCATAGAGCAAGATGTCGATGTCGATGACGCGGTCTTCATACTTGCCGTCCTGTGTTTTCCGCGTTCGGCCCAGCTCGCGCTCTATGTGCTGCGTGATGGCCAGCAGTTGGTGCGGCGAGAGGGTTGTCACGCAACAGACGCAGGCATTGATGAACTTGTTGGGCGAACAGAAGCCCCACGGCTCCGTCTCATACAACGACGACTGGCGCTCCACTTCACCCACACGCTCATTGAGCAAGGTTATGGCATCGCGTACCAGTCTCTTGCGGTTGCCGATATTGGAGCCTATGCTGAAATACACGTGATGAAGCATAACAAGCGGCTTGATGATACAGGGACTGGGACGCAGCTTAGTCGATAATCAGCAAGCTGTCGCCAAAGCAACCAAACTTGTAACCGTTCTTCAAGGCCTTGTCGTAACACTCTATGACAGCCTCATAGCCGCCAAAGGCAGCCGTTGACATCATCAGTGTAGACTCGGGATGGTAGAAATTGGCCACCATGCTGTTGGCAAGGCCAAAATCATAGGGTGGGAAGATGAACTTGCTGGTCCATCCGTCATACTCCTTGAGCAAGCCATCGGTGCCCACAGCGGTCTCTGTGGCCTTCACGACACTCGGGCCAATGGCGCAGACGCGATGTCCCTCCTTCTTGGTCTTGTTCACAATGTCGCAAGCCTCCTTGGTGATAAGCATCTGCTCGGAGTCCATCTTGTGCTTGGTCAGGTCTTCCACTTCAATCTGCGTGAAATTGCCCAAGCCACAATGCAAGGTGACGTAGGCAGCATTGATCCCTTTGATTTCCATGCGTTTCATCAACTCGCGGCTGAAATGCAGCCCCGTAGCGGGAGCAGTTACAGCACCTTCGTTCTTGGCGAAGACACACTGGAAATCGTCCACGTCCTCAGCCGTGGCGTGCGAGCGAACGTGCATGCCATGCATGGCTGGATCTTCGGGACGGCCGTTGAGGACATAATCGGGCAAGGGCATCTCACCCAAGGCGAACAAGTCCTTCTTGAACTGGTCATGCGGGCAGTCATAAAGGAAACGAAGCGAGCGGCCGCGGCTGGTAGTATTGTCGTAGACCTCAGCCACCATGGTGCCCACCTCATCAAAAAAGAGTTTGTTGCCAATACGGATCTTGCGGGCTGGCTCAACGAGCACATCCCACAAATGGGTCTCCTCATTAAGCTCACGAAGGATGAACACCTCTATCTTTGCATCGGTCTTCTCCTTGGTTCCATAGAGACGAGCGGGGAAGACCTTTGTGTCGTTCATGACGAACGTGTCGCCCTCAACGAAATAATCGAGTATGTCGCGAAACTCAATGTACTGACCCTCTATGGGATTTCCCTTTGCATCCTTCTTGAACATCTCAATCTCGCCTGTCGACCGGTGAAGCACCATCATGCGGGCTTCATCGCGACGTGTGATGCGGAACGTCTCCTTGGTGCCGTCATCATTGGTAAACTCACGCACCAGACTATGCGGATAAAGGGCAATTTGCTCTTCGGGCAACTTAAACCTGAATTGTGACAGTTTCATAATTCTTTGAAGTTTGGACTCTATAACTTAGGCACGGTACTCACGATGACGCGTGATGTACTCGGATGCCATTTCCTTTAGACTTGTTTATGGATTGAACCGGCAGGCAGCTTGTCAAGCCGGTCCGTAAAGATTAGCCTACCTCTCCATGAGGCTTGACCACATCTTGCTGGGACAGCCACTCGTCGAAATGATCAAAATCGACACAGTCGGCAATACTGAAATCGCCCACACGTGTGCGGCGTAACTCAGTGAGATAAGCCCCACTGCCCAACGCCCTTCCCAAGTCGCGCACCAAGGCGCGAATGTAAGTGCCTTTGCCGCAAACCACTCTGATGGATAAGCGATGTCTATCAGCATCGAAATCAGTAAGCTCAATCTTATCGATATGGATGTTTTTGGGCTTCAGAGCCACTGCCTCGCCTTTGCGGCGCAGTTGATATGCACGTGTTCCTTCCACCTTGCAGGCACTGTAGGTGGGAGGCACCTGTTCGATGTCACCCACGAACTGTGGGATCGTCCGAAGCACCAAGTCCTTTGTGATGTGGCGCCAGGGATAAGTATGGTTCACCGTATGTTCACGGTCATAACTGTCAGTGGTGGCACCCAGCTGTAATGTGGCAGTGTATTCCTTGGTGTGGCCCTGCAGTTCTTCGATACGTTTGGTGCAGCGCCCGGTGCAGAGTATGAGCACACCCGTAGCTAGGGGATCAAGCGTTCCCGCATGGCCCACCTTTACTTTTTGTCCCAAATGATGGGAGAGTAAATAACGGATGTGCGCCAGCGCGCCAAAGCTCGACATGCGGTAGGGCTTGTCTATGGCCAAAATCTCGCCTTTGATGAAATCCATGGGTAATGTATGACAGGCCAATGGACTAAAGGAAGCTGACCGCAAGGGTGATGGCACCCACCACGGCACAATAGACTGCGAAATAGACAAGTTTGCCTCGCTTCACAATATCGACCATCCAACGGCAAGCCAGACATCCGAAGACGAATGCCGTGATAAAGCCTATGACCAGTGCCGATACAGGTATTTCGCCCATCACGGTGCTCACACCGCCCTTCATCATCTTGAGGACGTCGAGCAAAGCCTCGCCCAAGATAGGTGGAATAACCATGAGGAACGAGAACTGCGCCAGCTTCTCCTTCTTGTCGCCAAGGAGCAATCCTGTGGCGATGGTGCTGCCCGAACGCGAGAGACCCGGCATGACTGCTACTGCCTGTGCCAGGCCAATGACAAAGGCGTCCTTCAGAGTGATTTTCTCCTTCTGCCTTGGCTTGGCGAAATAGGAGAACGTGAGCAGGGCCGCCGTTACCAGCAACATCAAACCTACAATAAACAAACCGGACCCAAAAATCTCTTCCACCGTATCTTTGAAAAACACACCGACTATGCCGACTGGTATCATCGACACCACAATGAGAGCCGCATAACGCGTGCCCTCGTTCCATGAGAACTTGAACAGGTCCCGGAATATCCACACGATTTGCTTCCAAAAAATGACCAGTGTGCTCAGTACCGTGGCCACATGAACCGCGATGGTGAAGGCAAGATTGTCAGCTCCATCCACATCCATGAAGGAAGAAATGATGGAAAGGTGGCCGCTGCTGCTGACAGGAAGATACTCGGTGAGCCCCTGGACTACGCCCAGGATAAATGCTTGTAGATCGTTCATACTTTATTTATCTTCCTTAGCTTCACTGTGGAATATCTGGTCGGTACCCTTGTCTTTCGGCTTGCGGATGATAGCATAAATCATCGAGACAAAACCGATGAAGCAAACCACTGGAGCCACCTTGATGCGGCGCACACTGAAAATGTCAGGATTGAACGTCTGCTCAGTTGACGAGGGACCGCTCATCAGAATAAAACCAATGACAACCACTGCAAAACCAATGGCCAAGAGAATGAAGTTGGTACGGTCAAATGCTAAATTTCTTTTATCCATAGTCAGAAATCAACTTTACGATGGAACGATTATATTATGAATGTTTTTAAATCTTGTAGAGTTCACCAGCTTTCATCTTCAAGAACTTGTTGACAGAGATGCCGGCACACAGAGCGGTAATGATAATGCCAAAAAGGAACACGGTAACTCCCGTGATGGTCATTTCCTGCCAAGAGATGACCGTCAACACCTCTGGCTCATAGCAATAGAGCAGATAGATGCCAGCTGCAAGCACGGCGCAGGCCAAGAAAGCGGCCAACATGCCCGTGAGGATGGCCCGCCGAAGGAATGGCCAACGAATAAAGCTCCACGAAGCACCCACCAGTTTCATGGTATGAATGGAGAAACGGCGAGCGTAAATGCCCAGCCGAACCGTATTGTTGATAAGCGAGAAAGAAACGAATGTTAGCAGCACCGCCAGGACAAGCAGCACAAAACCGATCTTCGCGAGGTTGCGATTGACAGAGTCCACGAGGTCACGCTGATAGCTGATCTCCGACACTTTCGGGTATTGCCTCAGTTCCTTGGAAATCCACTTCAGCGAATCGTTGTTGGCATATTCGCTCTTCAGCGTCAGGTCGACAGACGACGGAAGGGGGTTGATTCCATCCGTAAACTCAGAAGGATCGGTACCCATCTCCTTGGTGGCTTCCCTCAAGGCCTGCGCCTTGCTGATGAAATTGATGCTCTTGATGTAGGGGCGTCTGGCAAGACCACGACACAAGGCCTGCGCCTCGGTGTCCGTCATGTCCTGCTCGAGCATCATGGTAACCACCAGGTTTTCCTTGACATACGAAGACAGGTTGCGGCCCAAAAGCGTGGAGAAGACAACTAGTCCTAACAGGATGAGCACCAAGGCAGTGCTGATACAGAGCGTAACCAACTGCAGGCGGCCTGAACGCCCGTTGGTCTTTTTACGTTTATGTCCCATTTTCGAAATGGCTATAATAACCCAAATTTGCGTGCAAAGTAACAAAAAAAATGTCACAAACACGAGAGTTTAACGTGCATTAACGTCTGCCATCTGCTAAATATCTGTAACTTTGCAAAAGCGAAAAGAGAACATACGACAAACATAAACAGGACATACTATGAGCACCATCATTTATCCGAGCCCCATCTATGGTCCAATACATAGCCGGCGGCTGGGTTTGAGCTTAGGCATCAACTTGATGCCTGCCGACGGAAAGATCTGTACGTTTGACTGCATATACTGCGAGTGCGGATTCAATCGCGACCACCAAACACACACCCACCACCCCACGCGTCAACAGGTAGCCGAAGCTTTGGAACGTCAGCTCATTAAGATGCACAATGAGGGCGAGCATCCCGACGTACTGACATTTGCCGGCAACGGGGAGCCGACAAGCAATCCCCATTTCCCGGAAATCATCGATGACACGATAAGCCTGCGCGACAAGTGGTGCCCCGGAGCCAAAATCAGCGTGCTGAGCAATTCGACATTCATCGGACGTGAAGAGACAAGGCGCGCCTTGATGAAGGTGGACAACAACATCCTCAAGCTCGACACGGTGGACCCCGACTACATTCGAGCAGTGGACCGCCCCACCCAACCGAGCTACGACGTGGAGAAGGTCGTCGAGAACATGAAGCTGTTTCATGGTCACATCATCATCCAGACCATGTTTATGAAAGGCTACTCGACCAACGCAAAGGGCGAGAAGATCTCTGTCGACAACACCAGCGAGCAGTATGTGGCGCCCTGGCTGGACGCCGTGAAAGCCATCGCCCCCCAGGAAGTGATGGTCTACACCATCGACCGCGAGACACCCGACCACGACTTGTGCAAGGCCTCCCATGAGGAGCTCGACAGCATACGCGACCGCGTGATCGCCCTGGGAATTCCCTGCACCGCCTCCTATTAGCCGAGAAGGAAAGAAGCGACACGCCACGAGCTACTCGCCCCATTTCAACCACATGAACAGCCCATCTCCATCCAAAGCACAACCATGAAATACAAGATTGAACCAGCCACCCCCGACCAGGCCGCCAGCATCGCCACACTGATCATGATGGCCATGGACGAAGATTGCTGCCAGTATTTCGCCGGGGCCCATCACACGTTGGAAGACTTCCGCACGATGATGACGGGTCTGGTGAAACGTGACGACAGTCAATACAGTTACCGCAACACCCTCGTGGCCCAAACGGCCAAGGGCGACATCGCCGGCCTCATCACTGCCTACGACGGCGGTCAACTGCACACGCTGCGCCAGGCCTTCCTGCAAGCCACAAGAGAGCAGCTGGGCGGCGACTTCTCCGACATGGCCGATGAGACGCAGGCCGGTGAATACTATATCGACTCGCTCGCCGTGAAAACGGAATACCGCAAGCAGGGCATCGCCACGGCCTTGCTATATGAGATGATACGCCGTCACGGCACCCGGCAACCCATCGGTCTGCTGGTCGACCTGACGCATCCATGGGCCGAGCGCCTCTACCTGGCGCTGGGCTTCCGCCTGGTGGGCATGAACACGTGGGGCGGACACGAGATGAAGCACTTGCAATATCCACAACGCTGTCCGTGGGCCGTGGGCAACACGTTGCTCGAAAGGTATCACGATGAAGAATGGGGCGTGCCTGTCCATGAGGAGCGTCGCCACTTCGAGATGCTCCTCATGGAGTCGATGTCGTGCGGGTTGTCATGGCTGATGATGCTCGAGCGTCGCGAGGTGTTCCGCCAGTGCTTTGCCGACTTCGACACCAAGCGGGTGGCGGCGTTCACCGACGAGGACATCAATCGCATCCTCGCAACGGAAGGCATGATCCGCTCGCCACGCAAGGTGCGCGCCATGGTCAACAACGCCAAGGCTTTCCTGCGCGTGGCCAAGGAGTTCGGGAGTTTCGACCAGTACATCTGGCATTTCACAAACGGACAGACCTGGATCTATCCCAGTCACCAAGCGACCTGGTGCACACGCAACGCTCTGTCGGACGAGGTGGCCAAAGATATGAAACGGCGCGGTTTCCAATATGTGGGCTCTACCATCATCTACTCTCACCTGCAGAGCATCGGCATCATCAACGACCACCTGAATGGATGCTGTAGAAAGCAATTACCATCACAAGGAGACATAGTCATCAAGGAATGAAGACCACAAGACTCAACGGCCTCAGCATTCCCGTGGAACTTCATGTCTGCGGACAGCCTAAAGTCCTCCTCATCCAACCCCTCGAGAGGAAGGAGGTGGCAACCATCGACCACGAGATCTTCCTGATAGCCCAGCACACTGGGCATCCTTTCGCCATGGCCGCGTTCAAGATAGAAGACTGGCACCTGCAACTGACACCATGGCACGACGATGCCATCTCGCGACGAGAAGAAGTGGGACTGCATGCCGAGGAGACGCTCCAGTTCATCACCGACGAACTACTGCCCCGCATGCGAAGCCTGTTGGGCGACATGCCCATCGTGCTGGGTGGCTACTCGTTGGCCGGTCTGTTCTCCTTGTGGGCCTCCACCCTATCCGACAAGTTTCAGGCCATAGCGGCCGCCTCGCCGTCGGTCTGGATCCGCGACTGGCAGACGTACGCCAGCGCCCATCCCACCCGTGCGCAAGTAGTGTACATGAGCCTGGGGCGCAAGGAAGAGCACGTGCGCAACGTGTCCATGGCCCGTGTGGGCGACAACATCCGCTTCGAACAAACACTTCTCGAACAACAATTGGGCAACGACCACACCACCTTGCAATGGAACGAAGGTGGCCATTTCGTGGAAATGGACTCACGCACCGCCATAGCCTATGCCTGGACGCTCAACAAGCTACATGCGTTGCGGTGAACTAATCACCGTAAGACACCAGAAATGAAGATTTAGTCACCATTCCCATCAGTTTGTTCCGGATTATCTCTCAGTGCCACCTTTATAGGGACTCCGAGCATGTCTTCTATCCTGTGGAACTTTCGGCTGATGACTGATGGAGCGCGTTTCATGACCCTTGCTATATCAGCTTGTTTGAAGTCCAACTTCATCAGATAAAGCAAGATGAGATCTTTGTTTTCAAAATCTTCATTATACGTAAGCAACCGTTGTCTCAAATTGGGATGTAATTTATCGACAGCGCTGAATATTTTTGCCCACATGTCAGGCTGCAACTTCTCTTTGGGGCTGTCGGCTAAATCAAGAATTGTCTTTATGACGCTTGATATTTCTGGTGCCATCTCTGCTCGTAACTTTCTATCAGCCTTCATTTTGTTTTGGAGCGAAGTGTGCTCAGACATGAGCTTTTTCTGCTTTTCCTTGATTTGTCTCATCTCCGTTAGCAGCTTGACCTTTCTTACATTAGAAAGGTGGAGTACAATGAAAACCGTCAAGATGGCCAACAGCAAAACGATGATGCCTAGCATGCAGTATCTTTCCTTGTTTTGTTGGCTTCTTTGTTTGTCTATCCTTGCTTTTCTGATTTCTTCGAGCGCCCGCTGCGCCTTCACGTTGTTTACCCCTTCAGCGTTCACCTCCTCTTGTGCTGAATTGTAATGGCCCATGGCGAGCACAGCGTATTTGAGAGCCATTTGCTGGTCCCCCTTTTCTTGAGCTATCAAAGCAATGTTCTTGGCGAGTTCCGCCTTGTTGCTTGCCCTTTCCTCCAACTGATAAGCTGTCAAGGTATACTTTAGAGCGGAATCAGGCTGTTGAAGCATGATGAAATAAGAAGCGACAGCGGCATAGACATTGGCAGGTATATGGGCAGCCGTGTTTTTTCTTATCATTCCATATATGAATTCTGCTTGATCATACCCTTTATTATTGACATAGAATCCTAATTGCTCCCCCAAGTAATCTATATAGGCTGCTGTTTTATCTGTGCCAATGATTTCCATGAGTGCCTTTTGGTAGAACCCTTTGGCCTGGGCCATATTGCCGCAAGATTCAGACATCCGTCCCATATCCTCGTAGGTCACGACGTCAACAGCATCCAGCTTCACCCGTATCTGATAAGATATAGTCGCTTGTTGCAGTGCTTCTTGGTAGTCGCCTATTCGATAGAGTATCTCTGCACATTGTGAATGGACATTCGTGAG
>CAVIOP010000097.1:0-11065 GCA_963644485.1 bacterium
GCCTTGAATTCTTCTCTAGAAGGTGCAGTCCGGAGAGGCCTGTTTTTTCAGAATTGTCAAGACAAAACGCATAATACTTCACAACGATACCAACATCACGGCAGAGCCTTTGCCACCCGAATAATGGGGTCGTGGGGAAAGAAAAGAAATCATTCGCTTTGCGTTCTCTACTTTTTGGAGTAACTTTGCATACATATTTATTTTTAGGGACGCAACGTTTCAGACAAGAAAAAAATACAATAACACGATAACGCAATGAATTACGATTTCAGAGAGATTGAGAAAAAATGGCAAAAGGCCTGGGTGGAGCAGAAGACCTACAAGGTGACTGAAGACCCCAACCGCAAGAAATTCTATGTGCTCAACATGTTCCCCTATCCGTCGGGAGCAGGCCTGCACGTGGGACACCCCCTGGGCTACATTGCCAGCGACATATACGCCCGCTACAAGCGCCAGTGCGGCTTCAACGTGCTCAACCCCATGGGCTACGACGCCTATGGCCTGCCCGCCGAGCAGTATGCCATCAAGACCGGCCAGCACCCCGCCATCACCACCGAGCAGAACATCAACCACTACCGTGAGCAGCTCGACAAGATAGGGTTCTCATTCGACTGGGACCGTGAGGTGCGCACATGCGACCCCGCCTATTACCACTGGACACAGTGGGCCTTCCAGAAGATGTTCAACTCCTACTACGACAACGCCCAACAGAAGGCGCGTCCCATCAGCGAGCTTGTGGAACACCTGGAGAAGCAGGGCACCGAGGGCCTCCGTGTGGCCCAGAGCGAAGAGCTTTCGTTCACGGCCGATGAGTGGAAGCAGATGAGCGGGAAGCAGCAGGAGGAGACGCTGATGAACTACCGCATCGCCTACAAGGGCGAGACGATGGTCAACTGGTGTGCCGGACTGGGCACCGTGCTGGCCAACGACGAGGTGGTGGAAGGCGTGTCGGTGCGCGGCGGCTTCCCCGTGGTGCAGAAAAAGATGAGCCAGTGGTGCCTCCGCGTGTCGGCCTATGCCCAGCGCCTGCTCGACGGTCTCAACACCGTGGAGTGGAGCGACTCGCTCAAGGAGACACAGCGCAACTGGATAGGCCGTTCCGAGGGTACGGAGATGCAGTTTAAGGTGGCCGGCACCGACGAGACGTTCACCATCTTCACCACACGCGCCGACACCATCTTCGGCGTCACGTTCATGGTGCTCGCCCCCGAGAGCGACCTGGTGCAGACACTCACCACCGCCGAGCAGAAGGCCGAGGTCGACAAGTATCTCGACTACGTGAAGAGCCGTACCGAGCTCGACCGCATGTCCGACCATCGTGTGACGGGCGTGTTCAGCGGATCCTACGCCGTCAACCCCTTCACAGGCGACAACATCCCCGTGTGGATTTCCGAATACGTGCTGGCCGGATACGGCACGGGCGCCATCATGGCCGTGCCTGCCCACGACTCGCGCGACTATGCCTTCGCCAAGCACTTCAACCTGCCCATCATACCGCTCATCGAGGGTGCCGATGTCTCTGAGGAGAGCTTCGACGCCAAGGAGGGCATCGTCATGAACTCGCCCGCCGAGGGCAAGCAGACGCTCGACGGCTTCACGCTCAACGGCTGCACCGTGAAGGAGGCCATCGCCAAGACCAAGGTGTTCGTCACCGAGCACCAGCTCGGCCGCGTGAAGGTCAACTACCGCCTGCGCGACGCCATCTTCAGCCGCCAGCGCTACTGGGGCGAGCCGTTCCCCGTCTACTACAAGGACGGCATGCCGCAGATGATTCCCGAGGAGTGCTTGCCCATCGAACTGCCTGAGATCAAGGAGTACAAGCCCACCGAGACCGGTGAGCCGCCATTGGGACGCGCCGAGAAGTGGGCGTGGGACACCGAGAAGAAACAGGTGGTGGAGAACAGTCTGATCGACAACAAGACCGTGTTCCCCATCGACCTCTACACCATGCCGGGCTTCGCCGGTTCGTCGGCCTACTACCTGCGCTACATGGACCCGAAGAACGACAACTGCCTGGTGTCGGAGAAGGCCGATGCGTACTGGCGCCACGTCGACCTCTACGTGGGCGGCACCGAGCACGCCACGGGCCACCTCATCTACTCGCGTTTCTGGAACAAGGTGCTCCACGACTATGGCGTGAGCTGCGAGGAGGAACCCTTCCAAAAACTCATCAACCAGGGCATGATACAGGGCCGCAGCAACTTTGTGTATCGCGTCAACGAGCTCAGCACCGCCGAGAAGCCTGTCTTCGTGTCGGCCGGCCTGCGCAAGAACTACAAGGACGTCACGCCCATCCACGCATGGGTCAACCTGGTGAAGAACGACATCCTCGACCAGGAGGCCTTCAAGGCCTGGAGCCCCGAGTACAAGAACGCCGAGTTTATTCTCGAGAACGGCAAGTATGTGTGCGGCTGGGCCATCGAGAAGATGTCGAAGTCGATGTACAACGTGGTCAACCCCGACGACATCGTCAACGACTACGGCGCCGACACGCTGCGCCTCTACGAGATGTTCCTCGGTCCGGTGGAGGCCTCGAAGCCCTGGGACACCAACGGCATCGACGGCTGCTTCCGCTTCCTCAAGAAGTTCTGGAGCCTCTTCTGGGAGAACCGCACCGACAAGTGGCTTGTCGACGAGCAGGAGCCTTTCAAGGACTCGCTTAAGAGCGTGCACAAGCTCATCAAGAAGGTGACGCAGGACATCGAGTCGTTCAGCTACAACACGTCCATCTCCGCCTTCATGATCTGCGTCAACGAACTGGGCCAGCAGCAGTGCCACAACCGCGAGTTGCTGCGCACGTTGGTCGTTCTGCTGGCACCCTTCGCTCCCCACATCGCCGAGGAACTGTGGCACCAGTTGGGTGAACAAGGCACCGTCTGCGACGCACAGTGGCCCGCATGGGATGAGAAGCATCTTGTGGAGAATGAAATCCAGATGACCGTCAGCTTCAACGGAAAGGCCCGTTTCCAAAAGACCTTTGCCGCCGATGCCGACAAGGACACCATCGAGAAGGAGACGCTCGCCGATGAGCGGGGCCAGAAATACCTCGAGGGCAAGACCATCGTGAAGGTCATCGTGGTGCCCCGCAAAATCATCAATATCGTTATCAAGTAAATGACCATCAATCATCAGTTGATCAAGAATGAGGTCGAAGACTATGTGTTCATCACCTTCGGCCTCATGCTCTACGCCTTCTCCTTCACCATATTCCTCATGCCCTATGAGATTGTGGCAGGAGGGGTGACAGGTGCGTCGGCCATCGTCTTCTACGCCACACGGATTCCCATCCAAGACACCTACATGGCCGTCAACATGGCACTGCTCGTCGTGGCGCTGAAGATCCTCGGCCTGAAGTTCCTGATGAAGACCATCTACGCCATCTTCATGCTGTCGTTCCTGCTCTGGCTGGCTGGTGAGCTGGTCCCGACAAACCCCGACGGCAGCTTTGTGAAGATCCTCGGCGAGGGACAAGACTTCATGTCGCTCCTCATCGGGTGTACGTTGACGGGAACCTCGCTGGCCATCGTCTTCATGAACAACGGCTCTACGGGCGGCACAGACATCATCGCTGCATCGGTCAACAAGTTCTATAACCTGTCGCTCGGACAAGTGCTCATCGCCGTCGACTTCATCATCATCGGCTCCTGTCTGTTCATACCGCAGTTTGGCACACCGCTCGACCGCGTGCACAAGGTAGTGTTCGGCCTGTGCACCATGGCAGTGGAGAACTTCACGCTCGACTATGTGATGAACGCCCGGCGCGAGTCGGTGCAGTTTATGATTTTCTCCAAGAAATATCAGGAGATAGCCAACGCTATCGGCACACAGATGGACCATGGCGTGACCATCCTCGACGGACACGGCTGGTACACCGGACAAGACATGAAGGTGCTGTGTATCCTTGCCAAGAAACGCGAGAGCACCACCATCTTCCGTCTGATCAAGATGATCGACCCCAACGCCTTCGTGTCGCAGTCGGCCGTCATCGGTGTCTACGGCGAAGGGTTTGACAACATCAAGGTGAGACTGCCCAAGAACAAAGACAAGGACAAGGACAAGGACAAGGACAGGCAGACAGACAACAACATCGACAACAAATGAAAATAGTATTCGCCACCAACAACCAGCACAAGCTCCAGGAGATCCGGGATATTCTGGGCGACCAGTTTGAGATACTCTCGCTGGCCGACATCGGCTGTCACGAGGATATCCCCGAGACGGGCAACTCCCTGGAGGCCAACGCCCACCAGAAGGCCGAATATGTGTTTGACCATTACCACATCGACTGCTTTGCCGACGACACGGGGCTGGAGGTCGACGCCCTGGGCGGTGCGCCCGGCGTCCACTCGGCACGCTATGCAGAAGGCACCGACCACAATAGTGAGGCCAACATGGACAAGCTGCTGCGCGAGCTGGGCACCAACCCCAACCGCCAGGCACGCTTCCGCACCGTCATCTCGCTCATACAGATGGAAGGCGACAACCCCGTCTGCAGCCGCGAGTACCAGTTTGAAGGCAGTGTAGAAGGCTGCATCGGCCACGAGAGGCATGGCAACGGCGGCTTCGGCTACGACCCGCTCTTCATCCCCGAAGGCTATGACAAGAGTTTTGCGGAGCTTGGCGAGGAGGTGAAAAACCTAATCAGCCATCGTGCCCGTGCCGTGAAGAAACTCGCTGAATGGCTGAAAGCCGAAAAATAACAGCATCACACCACCCCCCCCGAAACACCCTACACAAGTTTTTTTAGCGTCACAAAGAGCGGTTCAAACAATAGAACCGCTCTTTTCTCGTTTACATATAATAATATGTAATAAGCCGTTAAACAGTAATATAATAACGATCATGGCGCACTCCCTTACCTCCAAACACCATATCCTGCAACATGCATCACGGACCGAAAGCGTAGCTGCCAGCCGGCCAAGCCTCATGTGTGGCATCTGCCTCACACTGTTCTTGCTGCTCGCACCGGTGCTCGCCCACGCCCAGTGGAAAGCCTATCTGGCCTACAGTGAGCCTACAGAGATAGAGCGCGCATCGGGAAATCTCATCTACGTGCTGGCCTCCGAGGGCCTCTACAGTTACGACACCAGTGACCAAAGCCTGCAGACCTACGACAAGACCACCGTGCTCTCCGACTGCGGCATTGCCCACATAGCCTGGTGCCAGCAGGCACGCCGACTGGTCATCGTCTACAACGACTACAACATCGACCTGCTCGAGGCCAACAGCAACGTGGTGAACATTGCCGACTACAAAGACAAGACAATGACCGCCGACAAGACCGTCAACGACATCTACATCAGCGGTGGCTATGCCTATCTGGCAACCGGGTTTGGCATAGTGAAGCTCAACGTGGCCGACGGCGAGATAAGCGACACCTACCAACTGGGCTTCAACGTGAACTACTGCTACCTCAGCGACGGATATCTCTATGCCGCCAGCAAGGCCAAGGGCCTCTACCGCGCACCACTCACGGCCAACCTGCTGGATCCCAACAAATGGACATTGTATGGAAGCTACGTCAAACAGCAGAAGAGCATGGACGAAGCATTGCTGGCCACGGTGAAGACGCTGAGCCCCGGCGGTCCCAGCACCAACCACATAGGCTTTCTGAAACTCTCCGGCAGCCGCCTCTACACCTGCAACGGATTCATGGGCAACCAAGACGGCAGCCTACAGATGCTCGACGGCGACAACTGGACCATCTACCCCAACGACATGACCGCCACCACCGGACGTAAGTTTGTGGACGTTCTGGCCGTCGACATAGACCCCAAGAACAGCAACCACCTCATGGCTGCCACGCGCAACGGCCTCTATGAGTTTACCGACGCACGCTTCACGGCCTACTACGACTATCAGAACTCGCCCATAGAGATATTCGACAACGAGAGCGTGGAGTACCAACTGGTGACTGCCGTGAAATATGACACCGACGGCAACCTGTGGATACTCAACAGTCAGGCACCCCACCGCTCGCTCATAGAGCGCACCGCCGCCGGCGAATGGCAGACCCACGACCAGCAGAAACTGATGGGCCTGAACGACAGCGGTTTCAAAAACAAGAGTCTCGGAAACCTGAAAGCAATGATGATCGACAGCCGCGGACTGCTGTGGTTTGTCAACAACCACTACACCACACCCTCGTTTTATGCCTACGACTTTACGAACAACGGCATGAACAGCTACACCTCGTTTACCAACCAGGACGGAACAGAGAACAGCGTCAACTATGTGCGCTGCATTGCCGAAGACGCAGGCGGCAACATCTGGGTGGGTACCGACATGGGCCCCTTCATGCTGGAGACATCGCAGATAACGGCCGCCAGTCCTACGCTGACGCAGGTGAAGGTGCCGCGCAACGACGGCACCAACTATGCCGACTACCTGCTGTCAGGCGTAGACATCACCTCGTGTGTCATCGATGCGGCCAACCGCAAGTGGTTTGGCACCAACGGCTCGGGCGTCTATCTCATCGCCAGCAACAACACCACCCAACTGCAACACTTCACCACCGACAACAGTGCGCTACTCTCCAACAACATACAGGCGCTGGCCATCAATAACCAGACGGGCGAACTCTACATAGCCACCGACAACGGGCTCTGCTCATACACCGCCCCAGTGTCCAGCAGCGACGGCATGACCAAGGACAACGTGTATGCCTATCCCAATCCTGTCCGCCCCGACTACCAAGGCGCCATCACCATCACCGGCCTCGACAACGATGCCGATGTGAAAATCCTCACCGCCAACGGGTCGCTCGTCAATGAGGGCAAGGCCTCTGGCGGACAATACAAATGGTACGGCCTCGACCGCGACGGGCGCCGCGTGGCAAGCGGCGTCTACATGGTGGCAGTGGCCACTGCCGAGGGCGAGAAAGGCGTGGTATGCAAAGTGGCCATCATCAACTGATCACCTCGCTCACGTCAACAAAGAAAGACCATGAAGACCACCCGACAAGAGAAGACCGCCTTCGCCCTGCTGTTGCTCTCTGCACCCCTTGTAGCCTATGCGCTGACGCTCCTCAGACCAACGTTCGACGACTGGACCTATACCACCTATCCCAACACCGACCCAGCCTTCTGGAAGTTTCTGCTGCCCTACGGCGACTACTGGCGCCCCTTCGACGGCATCTTCGGCTATGTGGTGGCCATAGGCAATGACCTTTTCCCGACACTCAACCACCTCTGCATCTATCTCGGTCACCTGATGGCCACGTTATTGGTATGGTTTGTGGCCCGACAACTGGCGTTTCCGCCGGCAGCGCGCCTCACGGCAGCCACGCTCCACTACGTGTCGCCCGCCATCCTCGGCACGCTGATGACCATCGACTCGCTCAACCAGGTGTATGTCTCCTGCTGGGGACTGGCTGCCCTGTGGGTGTATCTGCGGCGCGGGCGCCACAGTGTGCCGCTGTGGCTGGCCCTGTGCGGCGTGGCCACGCTGTGCAAGGAAAATGGCATCATGTGGCTGCCAATCTGTCCACTTGTGGCCTGGTGCTTCGGGCGAAAGACAGGACGCGAAGCCAAGCGACACCTGCTATGGGCAGCACTCTTCTTCGCCGCCTATTGGGCCGTGCGGCTGGCCTTGCCCAACTATTACCACAAGGATGTCAACGAATATCTCACCGCTTCGGTCTTCGAAAAGGTGAAAAACTTAGCCAAGTATCTGCTCTTCTCCTATACCTCGATGGACTTTGTGAGTCTGCTCCATCGCCCCAGCCGCAACATTCCCTTCCTGCTGCTGACGATTCTCCTGTCTGTTCCTTATTTCGCCATGAATCTTGTGCTGGCCTTCCGGCGACGCCGCGACAGGCGCTTGTGGGGCTTGCTATGCGCCTCGCTGGTGGCCGTGTTGCCCCATCTGGCCACACTCTTCAGCACCATGCATGCCTATGCCGGACTGGCACCACTGGCCTTGCTGGCGGGATGGCTCATGCCTGCACAGGGCAAAGGGCTGAGGCTGGCCGCCACGGCGTTCTGCCTCTATGTGCTGTCGGCGCTCGCCGTAGATGCCCGCCACTGGCAGAAAGCCTATGAGTCGGGACTGACGGGCTACCGCATGGCACTGTCTACCATAGCCCAGACGCACAAGCCCACGCACCGCGTGTGCTGCATCTGCGTGGACCACGGAGAGAAGAAATACTCGTCTTTCTGTGTCATCCCATACGACTCCTATGGCTGGGGCAACGCCGTGATATGGGAGACCAGGGGCAAATGGCCCCAGACTATCGATGTGGAAAAGATGGACGCCAACGATAACCCACGCCAGGCGGCCCGAAAAAGACTGCGTGAGGGCTACGACCACGTGTGGATAGCCGATGGGACAAACATACAAGTGATGGAACGATGAAACCACTGCGCGACATACTGTTTCTGCAATCCTTCGGCATCATCCTTGTGGTGCTGGGCCATTCGTTCTTCCAGATTCCAGCCGACACGCCCGTCATACGGTGGATCTACAATTTCCACATGCCCCTGTTCTTCTTCATCTCGGGCTACCTCTTGAAATATGTCCACGGTGACTTGCACGAGCTGCAGCTAACGGGACGCAAGGGATACCTGACGCGCAAGGCACGCAGGCTGCTCGTTCCCTATGTTGTCATCAGCAGCCTGTTCTTCATACCCAAGGCACTGTTGTCGCGCTACAGCGTCAGACCTATACACCTCAACCTGCACGACTATCTCGACCAGCTCCTCGTCCCTTACCACAACGTTTTTGGGGCCTACTGGTTCATGCCTACCCTGTTCTTGTTGTTTGTCGTCTTCACGATAGGAAGAAAAACCATTGGGCAACACGTTACACGCAAGGCAGGCGGCATCATCCTGACGGCACTGGCCGTGGTCAACTGTCTGATACCCTTCAGCCACGACACACTGCTTAACGTCGTGGGCGTAGCGTTCTATATGTTCCACTTCACCCTCGGCTACCTCTATCAAGGCTCGTCGCTGGAGACAACCATTAAAAAAGCCAGTGCCACGGCGATATTCTTCGTGACACTGGCCTTGTCGGTTGCTGTGTTTTTTGTTCCTCAAAACTCATTTACAGACCTGCTTGCAGCAGTCAACGGCATACTGATGAGCATCGCACTGTCACAACTCTACGAACGCAACGACTGCCACCTGCTCGACCATCTCTTCGGATACACCTACGACATTTACCTTTACAGCAATTTCTTTCAAATCATGACACTACAGGTGCTGCTCCACTTTGTGAGCCTGCCTCCTGCAGTGTATGTGCCGGTAGCCTTCCTCACAGGCCTCTATGGGCCGTGGGCGATGCGGAAGGTATGGCGACGGATACGCTGTTAGCTCAAACGGAGCATCCGCTCAATGGGCTTCACTGCGGCAGCGGCCATATCCTCAGGTATCTCTATGGAGGGCCAGCCATACTTCAACGCGTTGTAGATCTTCTGCAGCGTGTTTTTCTTCATATATTCGCACTCATTGCATGAGCAGCCCAGCGAACCCTCCGACACCTCAGGCGGCACGGGGATAAACTCCTGACCGGGACAGGTGCGCTGCAGTTCGTGCAGGATGCCGGCCTCCGTGGCCACAATAAACTCGTGTGTCTCGGGATGCTCCTGCGCATACTTGAGCATCGTGGCGGTGGAACCCTTCACATCGGCCACGGCCAGCACGGGTGCCTTGCACTCCAGATGGGCCATGACCACCGCCTCTGGGTGTTCGCGCTTGAGCTTCACTATCTCCTCGACAGAGAACTTCTCGTGCACGTGGCAACCGCCGTTCCATAACAGCATGTGACGGCCCGTGACCGAGTTGATGTAGTTGCCCAGGTTGTAGTCGGGACCGAAGATGATCTTGGCGTCGGCCGGAAAGGAGTCGATGACCTTCTTGGCGTTACCCGAGGTCACCACACAATCGGTGAGGGCCTTCACGGCAGCCGTAGTGTTCACATAGCTCACCACCTGGTAGCCGGGATGCTCAGCCTTGAACTTCCTCAGGTCTTCAGCCTTGCAACTGTCGGCCAGCGAACAGCCCGCGGTGAGGTCGGGACAGAGCACCGTCTTGTCGGGCGAGAGCAGTTTGCACGTCTCAGCCATGAAATGCACACCGCACATCACCATGACCTTGGCATCGGTGTCTGCGGCCTTGCGTGCCAGCGCCAGCGAGTCGCCCACAAAGTCGGCGATGTCCTGTATGTCGCCGGTGGTGTAGTAATGTGCCAGGATGATGGCGTCCTTTTCACTGCACAGCTTGCGTATCTCTTTTTTTAAGTCGAGTGATTCGTCAGTGGGTTCGTCGACAAACCCTTTTTCCTTCCAGTTTGGCTTGATCATATATCTTGTATGTTTTTGCTCCGGTCGATTATCAACGACATATCATTATTATCTTTTCTTTCTATTTAAAAAAAAGAAGAAATGAGTATGATGATAGGCTGTGGAAAAAGTGGATAACGCTAACCCTTTCCTCAGGCTTGTCTGCCTATCCACACCAGCGGCGTGCTTGTCCACAATGTCCTAGAATATCTTTTTGTTGATTTTCAATTCCTTAGCCGTTTATCCACACTTGTCGTTTATGATGCAAAGTTAATAAGTTTATATCTTTTCTCCATGCAAAACAGTGGAAAAATGGTTGTCTTCTTTTGCAAAACCCTGTGGATATCCACGTTTCGCAGGCTATGGACTTGGGGGTGTGGATAATGATGGAGTTATCCACGCTGTTATCCCTACACTTATCTACCACTTATCCACAGGGTTATCCACAATAAAAAAACATTGCTGTCCGGTAAAGCTTTTCGGCTGACCAAAATCAGGGCTGACACTTCTCACGAGGTATCAGCCTGCGGCGTGAGCCGCGGGCTGAGCAATGTTTGCGTGAGTCGCGGGCTGAACAATGTCTGCGTGAGTCGCGGGCTGAGCAATGTTTGCGTGAGTCGCGGGCTGAGCAATGTCTGCGTGAGCCGCGGGCTGAGCAATGTCTGCGTGAGTCGCAGGCTGAGCAATGTTTGCGTGAGTCGCAGGCTGAGCAATGTCTGCGTGAGCAGCGGGCTGAACAATGTCTGCGTGAGCCGCGGGCTGAAAGCCCAGCAATTACCTAGC
>CAVIOP010000098.1:0-10959 GCA_963644485.1 bacterium
GAGACATGTAGTGCCGAATCTCCCTATGCGGAGGTTCGGTTTTTTTATTGTGGGCAATCGGAAGATGGCACGCGTTTTGCTATTTTGTTACTGAAAAACAACGAATAAACGGAGGTATGAGAAATGGCATTTATTGATTACTATAAGATTTTGGGAGTGGACAGAAACATCCCCCAAAAGGATGTTCAGGCCGCCTATCGCAAGCGAGCCAAACAATTTCACCCTGACCTTCACCCAGATGACCCGAAAGCCAAGGCCAAGTTCCAAGCTCTCAATGAGGCCTATGAGGTGATAGGCGATTGCGAAAAACGCAAGAAGTATGACCAGTTTGGCGCAAATTGGAAAAACGCAGATGCTTTCAATCAGCAGGGTGGAGGCCGTGAAGGGTACCAATGGTCTGGTGCCAGTGGCACATCACCATTCGATAGTTTCGACTTCTCAGGCTTCGGTGGCGGTGGGTTCTCCAGTTTCTTTCAAGACCTGTTTGGAGGCATGGGTGGCAATACCCGGGCAGCGAAAGGTGCTCGCCGGAGCACGGGCGATATGAACGCTCAGGTCAACCTTGACCTCTATACTGCTCTGTTGGGTGGGCAGGCCATCATCCAGTTGAGCAATGGAGAGAAGCTGAAGCTGAAGGTGAAACCTGAGACGCAGAACGGTACGAAAGTGCGTGTGCGCGGCAAAGGCTATGACCGTGGCGATGGTACGTTCGGTGACTTAATTATCACCTACAATGTGCTGCTGCCCACCCGTCTCACGGAGCATCAGAAAGAACTCCTCGGAAAGATGAGACAGGCGGGCACTAGCTTTTGACGGCATGGCCGATGACAAATACGGTGGACGCTCTTTGCCAGAGTCGCGTCTGCCGTTGACTCACCCTTTACTAAGAAACTGTTCTGCCCGCTCAAGGTCTTCCGGCGTGTCAATACCCACGGTCTCCGCGTACGTGATGCCCACGCGGATGCGGTATCCGTTCTGCAGCCAGCGCAACTGCTCGAGGCTCTCAGCCTTTTCCAGCGTTGACTGCGGTAGCTGTGTCACCTCGCGGAGTACGTCTCGGCGATAGGCGTAGATGCCCAGGTGCTTCAGAAACGGAAATTCTTCTAGCCACGTGTCATGCTCATATCCACGCACGTAGGGGATGGCTGACCTTGAGAAATAGAGCGCGAATCCACGGTTGTCGGTCACAATCTTTGGCGAGTTTGGGTTGTCCACGGCATCCATGCTCGTAAACGGCTTCCCGATGGTGGCAATCTGCGTCGCCGGGTCGTCAAACTGCTGGCAGACCGTCTGGATTTGTGAGGGTTGGATGAATGGTTCGTCGCCCTGGATGTTGACGATGACATCGGCATCGGTCCCGATTTTTCTCGCAGCTTCCTCTATGCGGTCGGTGCCGCTCTTGTGGTCGGGACGGGTCATGACGGCCTTGCCTCCAAAGGCTTCCACTGTTTCCTTGATGCGCTCGTCATCGGTCGCTACCCACACTTCGGGTATCTCACCCATGACTTGTTCGTAGACTCTCTGAATGACAGGCTTGCCTCCGAGCAAGGCTAGTGGCTTGCCCGGGAATCTCGTTGAGGCGTAGCGTGCCGGAATGATAGCTGTGAATTTCATGATATGCTTGTTTGTTTCGCTTTTACTTTTGCAAAGATACGATTTTCGTGGAAAACGCCCCGTCATTTTCCGGAAAAACAAAAACAAGGTGTCTGATGAAGCGCATCGGTCTATGGCACGAGCCGTTTTCGTGCGGTGTTTGGTATGCTCGGCTAGACAGATAGACGTGGTCTTGATCGTAGTCATGACGTAAAAAAAAGGCAGGCCGTTGCTGTGCGGTCTGCCTGTGGGAAATGTCTCTGAAATCTCCCCGTCCTTGGGAGGATAGGTCTGCCCCGAATCAATAGAACTTGAAATAATGGCGGGCGTTATTGTAGGAGATGTCCTCCACCATGCGTGCCAACGTGTCGTGGTCGTTAGGCAGAAGACCTTTTTCCACGTCATTGCCCAGCAGATTGCAGAGCAGACGGCGGAAATACTCATGGCGGGGATAACTCAAGAACGAACGGCTGTCGGTAAGCATCCCAACGAATCTCGAAAGCAGGCCCAACACCGAGAGAGCGTTCATCTGCCGTGTCATGCCATCGAGCTGGTCGTTGAACCACCAACCAGAGCCAAACTGTATCTTGCCGGGTGTAACACCATCCTGGAAGTTTCCGAGCATGGTGGCTATCATCTCGTTGGCGCAAGGATTGAGCGTGTAGAGGATGGTGCGTGTGAGCTTGCTCTTCTCGTTAAGCTCATTGAGGAAGTGGCTCATGGCACGTGCGGTATTGAACTCTCCGATGGAGTCGAAGCCCGTATCCGGTCCTAGTAGCCTGTACATTTGCGTGTTGTTGTCGCGAATGGCACCATAATGGTACTGCTGTGTCCAGTCGGCCTCATAGTCCATCTCTCCGCACATTCTCAGGAAGGCGTGTTTGTACTGGCGTACTTCCAGGTCGGCCAACTGCTGTCCGCGAAGCGCCTTCTCGAAGATGGTCTCTATCTGCGAGTCGGTGTAGGGTTCGTCGTAGAATTCCTCCACTCCATGGTCTGAAAGTTTGCAACCGTTTGCAGCAAAAAAATCGTGACGGCGCTGCAGGGCGTCGACCATGTGGGCAAACGTGTCTACTTCAATTCCGCTCACTTCGCCCAGGCGGGCCATGTACTCAGCAAAGCCGTGCTGCTCGATATTCATGGCCTTATCGGGACGCCATGCAGGTATCATCCTGATTTCGAAGCCGCTTTCGCGTGTCGCCTTGTGCCAGCGCAGATCATCAATGGGGTCATCGGTTGTGCAGACACACTCCACATGATAGTGCCGCATCAGCCCGCGGGCACTATACTCGGGCTGCTTGAGCTTCTCGTTGCACTCGTCATAGATTTCTCGTGCTGTCGCAGGGCTAAGGAGTTTTGTAATGCCGAAGGCTGTCTTCAGCTCCAAGTGTGTCCAGTGGTAGAGGGGATTACGAAAGGTATAGGGGACGGTCTCTGCCCACTTTTCGAACTTTTCCCAGTCACTAGTGCTTGTGCCGGTGCAGTATTGCTCGGCCACACCATTTGTGCGCATGGCACGCCACTTGTAATGGTCGCCTCCCAGCCACAACTCGGTGATACTGCGGAACTGGTGATCCTCGGCTACCATCTGTGGAACCAAATGGCAATGATAGTCAATGATGGGCATCTTGGCCGCATGATTGTGAAACAAGTCCTGCGCCGTTGCGGTTTCAAGCAGGAAATTTTCATCCATAAACGCTTTCATTCTCTAATCTGATTTGTTTTTAAGATTTGTTTATGCAAAAATAGCATAAATCTTTGGAATATCATGTCTTTTAACTAATTTTGCACTAAAGATTGCAGACAGATGAACAAAGTATTGCTGATTTATACTGGAGGAACTATAGGAATGGGGCACAATGCGCTGACAGGTGCATTGGAACCTCTTGATTTTAACCACCTTGTGGAGTCAATGCCCGAGTTTCGGCAAATCAGAGCTCAAATTGAAGTTTACCAGTTTACGCCTCCCATTGACTCCAGCGATATTTCACCAGAGAGGTGGGCCTACCTTGTACGCATCATCTCGCGCAACTACAACAACTATGACGGATTTGTCATCCTTCATGGGACAGACACCATGGCCTTCACGGCGTCGGCACTCTCGTTCATGCTGGGCAATCTCACCAAGCCTGTCATCCTTACAGGCTCTCAACTTCCTATCGGCCAATTGCGCACCGACGGCAAAGAGAACTTGGTGACCAGTATCGAGCTGGCCTCCATGAAGGATGCGGAGGGACATGCCATCATACCGGAGGTATGCATCTATTTCAGCGGACGGCTGTTGCGAGGCAACCGGACCACAAAGATTAACGCAGACGGATTCAACGCCTTCGAGTCGTTCAACTATCCTCATCTATGCGATGCGGGTGTCAACTTCACATTCCACAGGCACCATGTACTCCACCCTGACTTCTCTAAGCCTCTGTCACCTCACCTGGCTATGGATAGCAACGTGGTGGTGCTGAGCCTATTCCCGGGTATCCAAGAAAACATCATACGCGGTGTGCTCGGTATCGAGAACCTGCGAAGCATCGTTCTACGAACCTTCGGAAGCGGCAATGCACCCCAGCACTCCTGGTTCCTGCAACTGCTGAAAAGAGCATCCGAACAAGGTGTCGTCATTGTGAACATCAGCCAGTGTGTGGCCGGGACGGTGGAGATGAAGCGCTATGGGGCGGGCTACCAACTGCAGGATATCGGGGTCGTGTCGGGCTACGATTCAACAGTCGAGGCCGCTGTCACCAAACTGATGTACCTTCAAGCCTGCTACAATGACACCAATATTATCAGGAAAATGATGAACTGGTCCATCGCCGGAGAGATTTCCATATAAGATAGCATCAGAGATTTCCCTATACAAGACAAGGGGAGGGAGGAACGGCTGCAACAAAAAAAGTCGCAAGGTTTAATGCCATGCGACTTGTATTGTTTCGTGTTGAAAAAAGATTATTTCTTGAAGAAATCCTTAACGGCCTCGTTAGGGACCATATGCTCATCAAAGATGTAAGCACCTGTCTTGGGGCTCTTCACCATCTTGATGACCTTCGAATATGCGCGACCATCCGTAGAACCTTCATGGAGGGTAGCGACCGCTTTCTTTGCCATAGTATCTTACTTTTAATTTACTGAACAATGGGGTTACTTAATCTCCTTATGCACCGTCATCTTCTTCAAGATGGGGTTGAACTTCTTGAGTTCAAGACGCTCGGGAGTGTTCTTGCGATTCTTCGTGGTGATGTAGCGGCTCGTTCCGGGCAGACCAGAGTTCTTCATCTCTGTGCACTCCAGAATAACCTGCACTCTATTACCCTTAGCTTTCTTTGCCATGATGATTATTCTCCTATAACTTTAATGTCCTTCCAATCGCAATAACCCTTGGCAACAGCCTGTTTCAGGGCAGCATCAAGACCTACTTTATTAATAAGACGAAGACCAGCAGCACTGATCTTGAGGGCAATCCAGCAGTTCTCTTCCACATAGAAGAACTTCTTGCTGAAAAGGTTAACATCAAAGCTGCGCTTTGTGCGATGCTTTGAGTGAGACACATTGCAACCAATCTGTGCCTTCTTACCTGTGATCTGACAAATCTTAGACATTGCTATTCTTTGTTTTTGATTTCGATTTTGATACTTATTCCAAACAGAGTGCAAAATTATATAAAAATCTTTATATAACAAAACAGTCACATGACGAATATCGTTTTTAAAGCGTTTTTTTCGTTTTTTTAACCGAAAATGGTAGCTATTCGGCTTATATGACAAAAAGAGACCGATAACTATTCATCAATACAAGCGGAAACGTTCCATTTCCATCCTACAATGATTGGAAGGCACAGATTGCGTTGAGTTGCGATTGAACATTCTTCCATGCAGTGTCTGCAATAGAGTGGATTGCGAAGAAGGCATCAGCTTCAAGGTAGAATCTAAACGTTCTGGATATGTAAACGAAACCCTCCATCGTTCTTTCGCTTGTGGCAAGCGAAGGAACGACGGAGGGTTTACGGATTGTATGTGTTTCTTTTGGAGAACGACTACTTATTCTTTAGGGCGTTGAGGTTTTCTTGAATGGCAGTAATTTTCTCTTCGGCATCGCTCTGCTTCTTACGTTCGCGCTCAACCACGGCTTCTGGAGCATGCGCCACGAAGTTTTCGTTGGCAAGCTTCTTTCTGACACCCGTCAAGAAGCCCTGTAGGTGTTCCAGGTCCTTCTCGAGTTTGTTGATCTCGGCCTCCACGTCGATGAGGTCGCCCACAGGCACGGCAAACTCGTCAGTGCCCACCATGAATGCGCTGGCATCGGTGGCTTTGCTGTCGACGGAGGTGAAAGCCTTGAGGTTGGCCATCTTCATGATGATGTCGGCAAAGGCAGCATAGTGGTTTTCGCCTACGGTCTGTAACTCTAACTCCTTTTTGGGAGCAATCTGCTTCTGGCTGCGCACCGAGCGTACTCCGGCCACGATGACCTTCACGTTTTCTATGTCGGCGCACAACTGCTGCTCGTCGGTCGTAGGCTCGCCAATATGGAGCTCCGACACCATGATGCTTTCTCCCTCCTTGCGCTCGCCCAGGTGTTGCCACAGTTCCTCGGTGATGAACGGCATGAACGGATGGAGCATCTGGAGCAGCGTTTCGAAGAAATGGAGCGTGGCTTTATAGGTAGCTTTGTCGATGGGCTGCGCCTGGCCGTCAACGTAGGCGGGTTTCACCATCTCCAGGTACCAGGCCGAGAATTCGTCCCAGAAGAGACGGTAGACGGTCATCAGAGCCTCGGAGATGCGGTAGGTGTTGAATTGCTCAGTGAGCGTTTTGCCAGTCTCCTTCAGTTTGGCGGTGAACCAGGCCACGGCAGTCTTTGCTGAGGCCGGTTGTTCGATGTCTGCGGTCTGCCAACCCTCTACCAAACGGAACGCATTCCAAATCTTGTTGTTGAAGTTGCGGCCCTGTTCGCAGAGTGTCTCGTCGAACAAGATGTCGTTGCCGGCCGGAGCTGAGAGCATCATCCCCATGCGCACGCCGTCGGCTCCATACTTGGCAATCAGCTCTAAGGGGTCGGGCGAGTTGCCTAAGCTCTTCGACATCTTTCGGCCTTTCTTGTCGCGCACAATGCCCGTAAAATAGACATGGCGGAAAGGCATCTTGCCGCGATACTCGTAGCCGGCCATAATCATGCGGGCCACCCAGAAGAAGATGATGTCGGGGCCAGTCACGAGATCTGAGGTGGGGTAGTAGTAATTGATCTCTTTGTTGTCAGGATCAAGTATGCCATTGAACAGGGAGATGGGCCATAACCAACTGGAGAACCATGTGTCGAGGCAGTCAGACTCCTGCTCCAGGTCAGCGGCGGTCAGAGCGGCATTCTTCTCCTTGGCCAGCGCCAGGGCCTCGTCGGCGGTCTCTGCCACGACAAAGTCGCGCTTGCCGTCGGTCGTCGTGAAATAGTAGGCAGGAATGCGGTGGCCCCACCACAGTTGGCGCGAGATACACCAGTCTTTGATGTTTTCAAGCCAATATCGGTAGGTGTTCTTGTATTTCTTGGGATAGAACTCTACCTCATCGTTCATCACGGGGTCGAGGGCTATGTCGGCAAAGTGCTGCATTTTGAGGAACCACTGGGTGGAGAGCTTTGGTTCGATGGGCACATTGGTACGTTCGGAGAAGCCCACCTTGTTGTCGTAGTCCTCAATCTTCTCCATCAGTTGCTGAGTCTCAAGGTCGACGGCGATTTGCTTGCGCACGTCCATGCGGTCTTGTCCCACGTACATACCGGCAGCCTCGGAGATGGTTCCATTGTCGTTGAAGATGTCGATGGTCTCCAGATGGTGCTTCAGGCCTAGCATGTGGTCGTTGATGTCATGGGCGGGGGTCACCTTCAAACAACCCGTACCAAACTGGATGTCGACATAGGAATCTTCGATGACAGGGATGTTGCGGCCCACGAGAGGCACGATGACATGCTTGCCCTTGAGCCATGTGTTCTTCACGTCCTCGGGGTTGATGCACATGGCTGAGTCGCCCATGATGGTCTCTGGGCGTGTGGTTGCCACCACGGCGTAGTAGCCCTTGCTGTCCTGGTGCATCACGTTGCCTTCGTTGAGGCGCTTTACAGAAGCCTGGTCCTCAGGAGCGACATAGTATTTGAGGTAGTAGAGTTTGGAGTGCTCCTCCTTGTAGACCACCTCTTCGTCGGAGAGGGCAGTCTGCGCCTTGGGGTCCCAGTTTACCATGCGTGCGCCACGATAGATATAACCCTTGCGATACAGGTCTACAAAGACATGGATGACACTCTTCGAGCGTTCGTCATCCATGGTGAATGCCGTACGGTCCCAGTCGCAGGAACAACCCAGGTGGCGCAGCTGCTTGAGGATGATGCCGCCATGCTCGCGGGTCCAGTCCCATGCGTGCTCCAGGAATTGGTCGCGTGTCAGGTCGGTTTTTTTGACGCCCTGCTCGGCCAGTTTGCCTACCACCTTGGCCTCTGTGGCAATGGAAGCATGGTCGGTGCCGGGGACCCAGCAAGCGTTCTTGCCTTCCATGCGGGCCCTTCGCACCAGGATGTCCTGGATGGTGTTGTTCAACATGTGCCCCATGTGGAGCACACCCGTCACGTTGGGAGGGGGAATGACCACCGTATAGGGCTCACGGTTGTCAGGTTTAGAACTGAAGAGCTTGTTGTCAAGCCAGTACTGGTACCATTTAGACTCCACTTCCTTGGGGTCGTACTTACTTGCTAATTCCATATGATTATAGATCTTTATACCTTATTATCTTAATAAAACGATGCAAAATTAATACTTTTCCACCTAAAATCATTAACTTTGCAGCAATTTAATTGGTTTTTATGCACACGAGAAAAGAAAAGCTTGAGGCTTTCGGTCGGTTGCTGGATGTGCAGTATCGGCTGAGGAAAGATTGTCCGTGGGACCGGAAGCAAACTTTCGAGAGCCTCCGTCCCTATACCATAGAAGAGGTTTTTGAGTTGGCGAACGCGTTGGCGTGCGGCAATCTTGAGGAGGTGAAGAAAGAATTGGGTGATGTTATGGAACACGTCATCTTCTACTCCATGCTGGGCGAGGAAGAAGGCCGCTTCGATGTGGCAGACGTTTGCGACACGCAGAGTGACAAGTTGATGTTCAGGCACGACTTCATTGACTGGGGGCCTGACACCACGATGAAAGGATGTCCAGTGTGGAGCGTATCGAGTTCTGAACTGGTAATCAATGCCTGTGGACAGGTGGTCTATGCCGACGAGCAGTGCGACGATGCTGCCCATCCCACGACAGCCTCACAGGTTGAAAGTACCTGGGAAAAACGCAAGCAGAAGGAACGCCATGGCAACAAGTCGGTGCTTTCGGGAGTTCCTGCATCGTTGCCTTCCATGATAAAGGCTTATCGTATCCAGGACAAGGCTCGCAATGTAGGCTTCGACTGGGAAAAGAAAGAGGATGTTTGGGCCAAGGTTCGGGAGGAGCTTGATGAGTTTGAGACTGAGTTGAGAAAGGAGGATGCCGAAAAGTCTACCCGGGAACTGGGCGACTTCTTGTTTAGCATCATCAATGCGGCACGGCTTTATCATCTCAACCCAGACAACGCCTTGGAAAGCACGAACCAAAAGTTTATCAGTCGCTTTGGCTATGTGGAGCGAAAAGTGAAGGAGACGGGAAAGTCGATGGCTGACATGAGCCTTGAGGAACTTGATGCCCTTTGGGACGAAGCAAAAGATAAGGAAACAAATAAATAAGAATTTTATGAGGAAACTGACGATTGTCTTGGCTTTTTTTGCTGTGGCATCATGTTGCTTGACGGGCTGTCAGAACAAGGGGAACAAAGCAAATGTTGAGGATTCCACGCTGGTTGAAGCAGGAGACACCATTGCAGACAGCACCGCCTATGGCGTATGCGGTGAAGGGACAGCCATGCATACAGTGGAGTTGATTACTGATGCGGGCGATACTGTCAATTACATGATTGACGAGGACATTGAGGGTAGACAAGATGTCCAGGGCGGGCTGCTTGTGGGTGACCGGCTGGCCATTATCGAAGGTGGCGACCGCGACGGCGACCGAATTGCCAAGAAGATCATCAACCTGACCACACTGCTGGGCAAATGGACCAGCCTCGACAAGAACTTTGAGATTTTGGAAGGTGGATTTATTAAGTCGAACGTAAATGCCGAGGCACACCCCTGGACTTCGTGGAAGATACTCAACGGACAGTTGCTGCTCAATCGTGACACTTTTGACATTGCCCAACTGAGCGCGGATTCTCTCTATCTTGAGAACAGCAAGGGTATCTTTGTGTATAAACGTTCCAAATGAGCAATATTAACATCGGCCGCCATGGAACCATTCAAAATACATGTCCTCGGTTGTGGTAGCGCCCTGCCCACATTGAAACACCACACGTCGTCGCAGGTGATAGAAATGAGAGGCAAACTGATGATGGTGGATTGTGGCGAAGGAACGCAAGTGCAACTGCGGAGGTCGCGCATAGGTTTCACGCGTATTCAGTCGGTGTTCATATCCCATCTGCATGGAGACCACTGCTTTGGCTTGATGGGGCTGATTTCCACGTTTGGAATGTTGGGGCGTACCAGTCCTCTTCATGTTTATGCTCCAGGCGAATATGGGCCGATGCTGCGCTCCCAAATAGACATGTTCTGCCAGGGCCTGGAGTACAATGTGGTGTTTCATGCAGTGGACACAACGCAGAGTCAAGTGGTCTATGAGGACAAGAGCCTGACGGTGACAACCATTCCCTTGGAGCATCGTGTTGCTTGTTGTGGGTATCTTTTCCGCGAGAAACCCACCTTGCCCCATATCCGCCGCGATATGATAGACTTCTACAACATTCCTGTTTGCCAAATTAACAATATCAAGAATGGAGCAGATTGGGTAACCCCCGAGGGAGATGTAATATCCCACGAGCGGTTGACGATTGCTGCAGAGAAGCCCAGAGCCTACGCCTACTGTAGTGACACGCGCTATATGCCTACACTTCACCGGTTGGTCGAGCGAGTCGATGTGTTGTATCATGAGTCAACCTACGACAACAACAATGAGGGGCGGGCCCGCATGTTTTACCATTCCACGGCGCGGCAAGCGGCCCAAGTGGCAAGAGATGCGCATGTGGGCCGACTGGTGCTTGGACATTACAGCTCTCGCTATGAAGATGAAGGGATTTTGCTCAAAGAGGCCCAGGCGGTTTTCCCCCATGCAATGTTGGCACAGGAGGGGATGGTCATAAACGTTTGAGCAACCGAAGGATTATTGTACGCGTCCTGGTAACCTTAATAATTCATAGAGCACGAATAAACACGGATTATTCAGATTAATTATTTGCGTAAGCGTCCGTGTATTCCGTTCATTCA
>CAVIOP010000099.1:0-10946 GCA_963644485.1 bacterium
GGTGGGGTGGGGGTCAGTTGGTTGCGTGGGGTGGGGGTGTTGCCGCCCGTTGCGCCGGTCGGTTGCGCGAGAGCCAGGGCAGAGCAGGCCAGAAGTGCAAGCGCAAGCAAAAAGGATCTTTTCATGGTTTTGTCGTGTTGGTGAATGGTTTATGACGCAAAGATAGGGATTTAATCTTCTACTTTAGAAGAAAAAGCGTTAACTTTGCAGTATGAAAGCAAAATTTCACATAGACTGGAAGAAGGGCCTTGTCTTCCTCTTCGTTTCGGCGGGCCTCTATTTCCTGACACGCTCGTTCACCATGACGCTCGGCATCCTGCTGCTGCTCATCGTGGCCGACTTCCTGTTGGCCGACTGGGACGACACCCGCAAGCGCAAACGCGAGTGGCGCGAGTTTGAGGAGGAACTGCAAAGACGCGACCGCGAGCAGCAGGCAGGCCAGTCGCCGAAGGAAGGAAAGGAGCAGCCGTGAACGAGTTGCTCATCCTCTCCAGCGAGTTTCGGGGTGGGGCACCCCTGCCCTTCGCATCGGGCGGCGTGAAGGCCGGCTTCCCCAGTCCGGCCCAAGACTACATGGCCGAGAGCCTTGACTTCGACAAAGATCTTATCGAACACCCTGCAGCCACGTTCTATGCGCGTGTCGTCGGCGACTCGATGGTCGATGCGGGCATCAGCGAGGGCGACATCGTGGTCATCGACAAGGCCCTCGAGCCCGAACAGGGCGACATTGTCGTGGCCTTCATCGACGGCGAGTTCACGCTGAAGTTCATTGACTTCACCCACAAGGACGACGGATACATCGAGCTCGTGCCAGCCAACAAGAAATACAGCCGTATCCGTGTCTACGCCACAGACAACTTCAAGGTGTGGGGCGTGCTGGCCTGGAGCATCAAGCCGCGCAGAGCCACGTCGATGAACCGGTTTGTGAAATGACAGACGGACCGGTGCCTGCCGACGGCCGCTATACGACACCTTATTAATAATCCCTTACCATGCAACAACTCCTCAAACTGTATCAGCAATGGGCCGGAACGGCACCTGCACAAGTGGAAAAGCTGGCCGGTGCCGGCAGCAACCGCCAGTACTGCCGTCTCACGGCCGCCGACGGCTCGACCGTGATCGGTGTCGTGGGTACCAGCCGCGAGGAGAACCACGCCTTTGTAGCCCTCGACCGTCATTTCACGCTCCGCAAGTTGCCGGTGCCCACGCTGCTCGCTGTGAGCGATGACGAGATGTGCTATCTGCAGACCGACCTCGGACGCACGTCGCTCTTCGATGCCATCCGGGGCGGGCGCGAGGCCGGCGGACGCTACGACCTGGCGGAGCAGACCCTGCTCAAGCGCACCATACGTGCCCTGCCCGACCTTCAGATACGCGGAGCGAGGGACATTGACTGGAGCGTCTGCTACCCGCAGCCGGAGTTCGACGAGGACAACGTGCTCTTCGACCTCAACTATTTCAAGTATGACTTTCTCAAGCTCACAGGGCTCGACTTCCATGAGATGAAGCTCGAGGCCAGCTTCCGCCGCTTTGCGAAGGACCTCACGTCGGAGCCGTCGGAGAGTTTCATGTACCGCGATTTCCAGGCCCGCAATGTCATGCTCGACGCTGAGGGCAATCCTTTCTTCATCGATTTCCAGGGAGGGCGCAAGGGACCTTTCTATTATGACCTGGCCTCGTTTCTCTGGCAGGCATCGGCCCGCTATCCCTATAAGCTGCGACGCGAGCTGGTGGCGGAATACTACGACTCGCTCAAGCAGTACACCGAGGTGCCCACCGTGCGCCATTTCGCAGGTCGGCTCAGCCTCTTCGTGCTGTTCCGCACGCTGCAGGTGCTCGGCGCCTATGGCTTCCGCGGCCTCTATGAGCGCAAGCAGCACTTCATCGACAGCATCCCTCTGGCCATGGACAACCTGCGCGACCTGCTGACCCTGCGCGAGGATGTGCTGCCCTATCCTTATCTGCGCGAGGTGCTGGAGCGCCTTGTGGCCATGCCCCGCTTTGCCCATCGTGAGGAGCCCGTGCGCCAGCGCGCCGACGGCTACAAGACCACCGACCGCGACATCTATCCCACCCACCCGCAGGACGGACCGGCCACCTTCTCCAAATACGACGGAAAGGGTCCGCTGGTGGTGCGCGTCTTCAGTTTCTCCTACCGCAAAGGCATCCCCGAAGACCCGTCGGGCAACGGCGGCGGCTATGTCTTCGACTGCCGCTCGACCCACAACCCGGGCCGCTATGAGCCTTACAAGAAGCTCACCGGACTGGACGAGCCGGTCATCCGCTTCCTCGAAGACGACGGTGAGATACTCGAATTCCTCGACCATGTCTATGCTCTCGCCGACAAGCATGTGGCGCGCTATATGCAGCGCGGCTTCACCAGCCTCATGTTTTGCTTCGGATGCACGGGCGGCCAGCACCGCTCCGTCTACAGCGCACAGCATCTGGCCGAGCATGTCCACGAGAAGTTCGGTGTGGAGGTGCGCATCTGCCACCGTGAGCAGGGCATCAGCGACACGCTGCCCGCTGCGAAAAAGGCAAGCCAAACCTTTGCCGATTAAGAAAGAATAGTTACCTTTGCACGTATGAAGCAAGCCATGATTTTCGCCGCTGGTCTGGGTACGCGCCTCAAGCCCCTCACCGACACCATGCCCAAGGCCTTGGTGCCCGTGGACGGAGAACCCCTGCTGCGGCGTGTCATCTGCCGCCTGCGCGATGCCGGCTTCACGCACATTGTCGTCAACGTGCATCACTTCGCACAGCAGATCGTCGACTACCTGCAGGCCAATGCCAATTTCGGGCTGGACATCCGGGTCAGCGACGAGACGGCCCAGCTGCTCGACACGGGCGGCGGTCTGCGCAAGGCCCAGCCGCTCTTTGCGCCCCAGTGCCCCATCCTCATACACAATGTGGACATCCTGAGCAATGTGGACCTCGACCGGTTCTACCGGGCCGACTGGCGGGTGACGTGTGCCGACTGCGGCGTGCCGCATCTCATGGCCGGCGCAAGGCTGCTGGTCAGCTGGCGCAAGACCAAGCGCTACCTGGTCTTCAACGACCGCATGCTGCTCGTGGGATGGGTCAACACCGAAACGGGCGAAGTGAAATCGCCCTTTGCCGAGGTGCGCGCCACCCTGCAAAACCTCACCTATCCCCTTGCCATCGGTGACGAGCCGATGGTCGTTGCCGGCCGTCTCCATCTCTATGCCTTCAGCGGCATCCACGCCTTTTCCCCCTCACTCTTCCCGCAGATGGTGGGCTGGCCCGCCAAGTTTCCCATCATGGACTTCTATCTCAAGGCTTGTGCCGCCACGCCTGTCATGGGCTACGTCAAGCCGGACCTGCGCCTCATGGATGTCGGCAAGATCGACACCCTGGCCGACGCCGACGCCTTCGCCCGGTCGCTGACCGTCTGACCCGGTGCAGAAGAGGGAAAGCCGACACAAAGACACTCACACTTTTTACACTCTATATGCAACAGAAGATTATCATCCTCGACTTTGGTTCACAGACCACGCAGCTCATCGGCCGGCGTGTGCGTGAGCTCGACACCTTCTGCGAGATCCTGCCCTACAACAAGTTCCCCAAGGACGACCCCTCCGTCATCGGTGTCATCCTCAGTGGCTCGCCCTACAGCGTACACGACAAGGAGGCTTTCCGCATCGATCTCGATGAGGTCATCGGCAAGTATCCCGTGCTCGGCATCTGCTACGGAGCGCAGTTTATCAGCAACACGCTGGGCGGACGCGTGGAACAGACCGGCACGCGCGAGTATGGCCGCGCCAACCTGGAGACCATCGACGCCACGTCGCCCATCTTCAAGGGCTTCGACAAAGGCTCGCAAGTGTGGATGAGCCACGGCGACACCATCACCGCCATCCCCGAGGGCTTCCACGTCACGGGCTCCACGGCCGACGTGAAATATGCCGCCTTTGCCAATGACGAGAAGCGCGTGTGGTGCGTGCAGTTCCACCCCGAGGTGTACCATTCCTTGCAGGGCAAGCTGCTCCTCCAGAACTTTGTGGTCAACATCTGCGGCAGCCGCCAGGAATGGAGCGCAGCCAGTTTCGTGGAGTCTACCGTCAAGGAGCTCAAGGAACAGGTGGGCGACGACCGCGTCATCCTCGGCCTTTCGGGCGGTGTCGACTCAAGTGTCTGCGCCACCCTGTTGCACAAGGCCATCGGCAACAACCTCACGTGCATCTTCGTAGACCACGGCATGTTGCGCAAGAACGAGTTCGAGAAGGTCATGGAGGCCTACAACGGACTTGGCCTTAATGTCATCGGAGTGGATGCCAGCGAGAAGTTCTTCAAGGACCTGGAAGGCGTGACCGACCCCGAGCAGAAGCGCAAGATCATCGGACGCGACTTCGTGGAGGTGTTCAACGCCGAGGCCAAGAAGATTACCGATGCCAAATGGCTGGCCCAGGGCACCATCTACCCCGACCGCATCGAGAGCCTGAGCATCACGGGCATGACCATCAAGAGCCACCACAATGTGGGCGGCCTGCCCAAGGAGATGAAGCTCAAGCTCTGCGAGCCGCTGCAGTGGCTCTTCAAGGATGAGGTGCGCCGCGTGGGCTACGAGCTCCAGATGCCCGAGCGGCTCATCAAGCGCCATCCCTTCCCCGGTCCTGGCCTGGCCGTGCGCATCCTGGGTGACATAACGCGCGAGAAAGTGCGCATCCTTCAGGATGCCGACGACATCTACATCGAGAAGATGCACGACTACCGCATGCCCGATGGCACGTCGCTCTACGACCACGTGTGGCAGGCCGGCACGGTGCTGCTCTCCACCATCCGCTCCGTGGGAGTGATGGGCGACGAGCGCACCTACGAGCATCCCGTCGCCCTGCGTGCCGTGACGTCGATGGACGCCATGACCGCCGACTGGGCCCGCCTGCCCTACGACTTCATGGCCGACGTGTCCAACGAGATCATCCGCAAGGTGAAGGGCGTCAACCGCGTCTGCTACGACATCTCGTCAAAACCGCCTTCAACCATCGAGTGGGAGTAAGCCTTCCGGCCTGTCATCATTGTCATGGACCGATGAAAGTCTATACCCACTTTGGTGCCGACGACGAGAGCCGGCGCGACGAACTGATACGAACCATTGAGCATAGTGTGGAGCAGCTGAGGCTCGCGGAGCTCGAAGCGCTCTACTATGACTTGGTGGCGAAGGACTATATCCGCAAATAAGTACAAACAACACAAGCCCCTTCACACCGGAGGGGCTTCTGTCTGCCTGCCGCTGGCGACGCGCGTCGTGTCCCGCACTGGCAGACACGTTCTCATCACAGGAAATACTGTGCCACACGCAACGGCATGAATAGGATAATGACATGGCGGTTATGGCTGGCCCTGGCCTGCTTGGCGGTGTTGCCAAGCGTGGGATGCCGGGCCGGCGACTCGCTCCGGTGGCGCCACTGGGGCGGGGCTGTCTCGGTGTTGCCCGGCCGTGCGGTGATCATCGACTCTTACCAGCGCCAATGGCAGAAAGGCCGCAACAATGTGGCGGCGGCCGTCGAGGCAAGTTTCACACCCCTGCCCTCTGACAGCGATGCCTTTGCCGCCGACTACAATTACCCCACCCTCAGCGCGGGGCTCCGCTTCCACTGGAACCACGGGGTGACGATGCACAAGAGCGGGGGGAGCGATTGGGGCATGGCCCAAGAGGCCGACTACGACTCGCGCATGGGCAACGCCGTGTCGCTCTACGGCACCTTCTCGCGCCCCCTTTTCCGTTCGCGCCGCTGGACGGCCGACTATTCCCTGAGCTTCGGCACCACCTATTCGCACCGCAAATACGACAAGACGAACAATGTCGACAATGAGCTGATCGGCTCGCGGTGGCTCATCTATTTTGGCACGGGCTTTCACCTGACATGGCGTATGGCTGCCGACTGGGGCCTTCGTGCGGGCATCGATTATTACCATCACAGCAACGGGGCACTCAACCGGCCTAACAAGGGTGCCAATTTCGTGGCGCCTTCGCTGAGCGTGGTCTACCAGCCCTATTACGGCGAGGCACTAAAGGCCGGCCGGGCGACAGGCCGCCGGCCGTTCAAGCCCTATTGGTATGTAGACCTGACGGCGGCCGTCGGCGCCAAGACGCTGGAGGAAGACTGGAAGATAACGCAGTTCAAGACCTCGCCCGACGACCCCGACTACCGCACGGACCACTTCAAACTCTATACCGCCTATGCCCTCTCTGCCGACGTGATGTGCCGCTATCGCCGCCGCTGGGCCTCGGGCATCGGCGTCGACGCCTTCTATGGCACCTACGCCTCGCACATCCGGCAGATAGACGAGGTGGCCAGTTGCAGCGAGAAACTCTCGCCCTGGAGCCTGGGCATAGCCGCCAAGCACGAGGTGTTCTGGCACGCGCTGTCGCTCAACATGGCGCTTGGCGTGTATGTGTTCCGCCACATGGGCCATGCGGCGGGCAGTCTGGAAAAGCCCTATTACGAACGCATCGGCCTGCGCTATGCCTTCCGGCGGCTGGGCGGTCTGCAGGTGGGGGCCAACGTGAAGGCCCATTGGCTGAAGGCCGACTACACCGAGGTGACGGTGGGCTTCCCCTTCCGCCTGTGAAAAACGAAAACGGGCCGTCCTTGCTCCGGTGAGCGAGGACGGCCCGTTTCCATTTGTTGTCCGGCTTATTTCTTCTCCTTCATCAGGTCGCGGATCTCGGTGAGCAGCTTCTCCTCGGCCGAAGGCTCGGGCGCGGGGGCAGGCTTCTCCTCTTTCTTGCTTTGTGTCAGCTTGTTGATGATCTTGACCAGGAGGAACACACAGAAGGCGATGATTGCAAAGTCGATGAGGTTCTGAATGAAGTTGCCGTAGTTGATGGTTGCCGACTGCATCTCGATGCCTTCCGCAATCTTCTCCGAGGGCAACGTCACCTTGAGGTCGGAGAAATTCACTCCGCCGATGAGCCAGCCGATGGGCGGCATGATGAGGTCGTCGACGATGCTGGTCACAATCTTGCCGAAGGCTCCGCCGATGATCACACCGACTGCCATGTCAACGGCGTTTCCCTTGACGGCAAACTCTTTGAATTCGCTTAAAAACTTTCCCATGATATTCGTTGATTAGTGTTTATATGTCTGGTTTCCTGTTTGGCCGGGCGTGATGCTTTCCCTGGGCGCGGGAGAGCGGTTGACCGCCAAGAGCTCCTCAACTCGCTGCAGGCGAACATGCGGTTTGTCATGTCGGTGTTGCACTTGTGCCCGTTCACGCCCCCGGCGGTAACGTTTCCGTCCTTCCCACCTTTTCTTTTTAAAATATTTAATACTCTTTTCGTCTGCAAAATTAAAAAAATATTTGTAACTTTGCCGCCGAAAAAGGAAAAAAAGCAGGCCGTGACGACATGCACGCCATGCGAGCACCTTTTTCGGCAGAGCCCTGCCATCGGCAAGACAGGCACGCAAGGGGCTCGCACAGCAGAACGTTATATTTTTAACAACTATAAAACACAAGTAAAAATGGCAAATGTTAATGTAGCTATCAATGGTTTCGGTCGTATCGGCCGTCTCGCATTCCGTCAGATGTTTGAGGCTGAGGGTTACGAGGTTGTTGCTATCAACGACCTGACTTCTCCCAAGATGCTCGCTCACCTTCTGAAGTACGACACCGCTCAGGGTGGCTTCGCTGGCAAGTACGGCGAGGGCAAGCACACTGTAGAGGCAACAGAGAACTCTATCATCGTTGACGGTAAGGAGATTAAGATCTCTGCTGAGAAGGACGCTGTGAACTGTCCTTGGGCTGCCAACAACGTTGACGTTGTCCTCGAGTGCACTGGCTTCTACACATCTAAGGAGAAGGCTTCTGCTCACCTCAAGGCTGGTGCCAAGAAGGTTGTGATCTCAGCTCCTGCTGGCAACGATCTTCCCACCATCGTCTACAATACCAACCACAAGACTCTGACAACTGCTGACACTGTCATCTCTGCAGCTTCTTGCACCACAAACTGCCTGGCTCCCATGGCCGACACGCTGAACAAGTATGCCGCTATCCAGTCTGGTATCATGTCTACCATCCACGCCTACACAGGCGACCAGATGATCCTCGACGGTCCTCAGCGCAAGGGTGACCTCCGCCGTTCACGCGCAGGTGCTCAGAACATCGTTCCCAACTCAACAGGTGCTGCCAAGGCTATCGGCCTCGTCATCCCCGAGCTGAACGGCAAGCTCATCGGCTCTGCCCAGCGCGTTCCCACTCCTACAGGCTCAACCACTATCCTGGTTGCCGTTGTCAAGGGCAAGGACGTTACCGTTGAGGGCATCAACGCTGCCATGAAGGCTGCCTCTAACGAGAGCTTCGGCTACAACGAGGATCCCATCGTGTCTTCCGACATCATCGGCATGAAGTTCGGTTCTCTGTTCGACGCTACCCAGACCATGGTCAGCAAGATCGACGACGACACCTATCAGGTGCAGGTTGTCTCTTGGTATGACAACGAGAACTCTTACACTTCACAGATGGTCCGCACCATCAAGTACTTCGCTGAGATGAAGTAATACCTGTAAGACAATTGACATACACGCCGCTCTTCCTCATTGGGGAAGGGCGGTTTTTTTTTATTATTCTTGCTCATTTGCAAGAAATTGGCTACATTTGCGCCATGAAGATGATTACGATTCTCGGGCCGACGGCCTCGGGAAAGACGGCTATCGCCGCAAGGCTGGCGCGCGACATCGGCGGCGAGATACTCTCGGCCGACTCGCGCCAGGTGTACCGCGGCATGGACATCGGTACGGGCAAAGACCTGGCCGACTACACCGTCGACGGCCATCACGTGCCCTACCACCTCATCGACATTGCCGATGCCGGGACGAAGTACAACCTGTTCCAGTATCAGCAGGACTTCCGCACGGCTTACGAGGACATCGTCAGACGGGGCGCCACGCCCATTCTCTGTGGCGGAACGGGGCTCTACATCGAGGCGGTGGTCAAGGGCTATGCCTTGTCGCCCGTCCCGCAGAACCCCGTCCTGCGCCAGCAGCTGGACGGCAAGACGCTCGACGAGCTGACGGACATGCTCCGTGGACTGAAGCAGCAGAGCGGATCGGCCATGCACAACACGACCGACGTGGACTCCTGCCAGCGCGCCGTGCGCGCCATAGAGATAGAGACCTACAACCTCGAGCATGCCACCGAGCTGCGGCAGATGCCCGCCATCGACACCACGATCATCGGCGTGGGCGTGGACCGCGACGTGCGCCGCCGCAAGATCACCGACCGCCTCGACCGCAGGCTCAAGGAAGGCATGGTCGACGAGATACGCGGCCTGCTGGACCGGGGCATCACCCCCGATGACCTCACCTACTACGGGCTCGAGTACAAGTATGTCACCGAGTACGTGACAGGCCGTCTCGGCTACGACGAGATGCGCCGCCAGCTGGAGATAGCCATCCACCAGTTTGCCAAGCGGCAGATGACCTGGTTCCGCGGCATGGAGCGGCGCGGCCTCACCATCCACTGGGTCGACGGCCAGCAACCGATGGACCGCATCCAGGCCGACATCCGGAACCTCCTCCGCTGAGGCTCCGCCACCAACAGAACGACGCGCCCAGCCCCCGTCGGGAGGGCCGAAAGAGATAACTATATGGAAGACAATCGTTGGGGCATCATCTATTGCCCTAAGTCGGGACTATTCGGAGGGTCTGCCAAGCGGTGGGCCAAGATAGAGGCGTGCCTCAAGGAGAACGACATCCGCTATGACCATGTGACCAGCGAGAACGCCAACAGCGTGGACCGCCTGGTGAAGATGTTTGTCAACAACGGCTACCACACCATCGTCATCGTGGGCGGCGACAGTGCGCTCAACGATGCCGTCAACTGCCTCATGCAGGTGGAGAAGAGCGTGCGCGACAGCGTGGCGCTGGGCGTCATACCCAACGGCTTGATGAACGACTTCGCCCATTTCTGGGAGTTTGACGAGGACCGCTACGAGCAGACCATCCACTGGTTGAAGGACCGCCGCGTGCGCCGCATCGACCTCGGCTGCATCCGCTACACCAACCGCAAGGGCGAGGCCTGTCGCCGCTACTTCCTCAACTGCATCAACGTGGGGCTCATAGCAGCCATCATGAACCTGCGGCGCCAGACGCGCCACTTCTTCGGTTCGCGCTCGCTTTCCTTCCTTTTCTCCTTCATCCTGATGATTTTCCAGCGACTCGACTACCGCATGAAGCTCCGCATCAATTCCGACCGCCTCGACCGCCGCATCATGACCATGTGTGTGGGCAACGCCACGGGCTACGGGCAGACGCCCAACGCCGTGCCCTACAACGGCCTGCTCGACGTCTCGGTGGTCTACCATCCGGGCGTCACGCAGCTCTTCGAAGGTATCTATCTCTTCCTCAAGGGCAAGATACTCAACCACCGTTCGGTGCATCCTTACCGCACACGCGAGGTCGTGGTCGAGCGTGCCGACCATGTGCTGGTGGGTATCGACGGCCGCCTGATGCACACGCCCGTAGGGCCGTTCCGCATCACGGTGGAGCAGGAGGTCATCAATTTCCTCATACCCGAGTAGCATTCCGCCCGTCTTCCCGTCCTTCAGCGCGGAAAGCCCTTTTGGCTTTCCGGCGACAAAAGCTGCAAATCATGGCGTGAGGTTTCATGTCGGTTGACCCCATGCGTTAACCGATTCACCACGCCACCTTTTTCCGAAAAATACGCCATTCTCAGCCGATTTACGCAATCGCATGACAGCCAGCCTGTTATGCGATTTATTGTTTGTCGGTTGCTTCACCGCACCCGATGCTGCTTTATTATAGTGCGCCTATTGTCTCTCATTGTCTCGTTTGTCGTATAAAACCTGGAAAAGGAATGTCGCGTTTTTTGGTCAAAAAGTTTGTCATGGATTTCGGTTGAAATAGAAAGCGAAAATGGCTCAAAAGACCTGTCGGACAGGCCTCCGCGCCCGGCTCACGCGC
>CAVIOP010000100.1:0-10690 GCA_963644485.1 bacterium
GCCCGAAGATGCGCTTGAAGCCGACATCGGTGAAGGGGTTGATAAAACGACCCATGGTTATTGCTTGTTTTGGTGTGTGCGGACGG
Organism: bacterium; assembly: GCA_963644485.1. Classification (GTDB taxonomy): domain Bacteria; phylum Bacteroidota; class Bacteroidia; order Bacteroidales; family Bacteroidaceae; genus Prevotella. The sequence goes on from CAVIOP010000100.1 coordinate 87, forward strand.
CGCAGGCGCTTGCCGCTCACAGGGTTCTACTTTTTGCAAAGATAGTGTTTTTTCTACAAACAGCACATGCTATCCGCCGAAAACAATTCATTTTTTCAAGAGAGCGTAGAATTATCCGGGTAAAGGCCGAGCATACGATTTATGATGTCATAGACAGGGGGGATGATGTATCTATAAGTTTTTTGGAACAAACTGACATAAAACGGCAAACCCCAGTCTCTTCAACAGAGACAGGGGTTTGTCATTCCTGAAATCAATCTAATTTTTACCTAAAAGTTACTAACAACCTAATGAAATAACCTAAAAACTTTAATCTAAAAACCTAAAAACTAAAAACCTATATGAAACAATCTACTAACCTTAAACCTATTGAATCGATGTCAAAGGTTTCACTTCTCACGAAGTTACTTATTTCCTTTTGACGATGCAAAGGTAGAGTGATTTTAGATTTCTCGCAATACTTTATGCAAGGAAATATGCGATTTATGCGTGATTCTTGACATACATCAAGCATTTGTGTGCGCACACAACACTTTTTAAGACTTTCTTCTTGGTTACCGGCCGTGGCCGCCATCCTAAAGGATGATGGCGGTCGTGGGCCGGCGAGGGGTCGCTCATCGCTTCAGATACTCGGAAAAGTCCGTCAACCGCATGTCGCCCTTGCGCAGGAAGGTGTCGTGGAAGGCCAGTGCGGCCGTCATGCTCTGCGGTTCGTGCCCCATCGGGGCGATGTGTTCCAGATAGTCGCGCAGCAGCGGCCGGTATTCGGGGTGTGCGCAGTGTTCTATCACCTCCTGGGCGCGACGGCGCGGTCCTTTGCCTCGGAGGTCGGCCACTCCCTGCTCAGTAACAATCACGTCCACATCGTGTTCGGTACTGTCAACATGACAACACATCGGCACGATACACGATATCTTGCCGCCCTTCGATACCGACGGCGTGGTGAAGATGCTGATATATCCGTTGCGCTCATAGTCACACGATCCGCCGATGCCGTTCATCAAGGCCGACCCACAGATATGGCTCGAGTTTTCGTTACCATAGATATCACATTCCACGGCGGTGTTGATGGCGATGACGCCCAGCCGTCTGATCACCTCCGGCGAGTTGGCCACCTCGCTCTGGCGAATGGTAAGGTGCTTGGAAAAGTAGTCCATGTGGTCGTACACCTCATGCAGACACTCATTGGTGACGGTCATGGCCGTGGCCGAGGCATCCTTGATCTTTCCCTCAAGCATCCAGCGGATGGCGGCATCCTGCACCACCTCACTGTAGACATCGAAGCGCGGAATGGCCTCGTGTGAGCCCAGTGCGGCCAGCACCGCGTTGCCCGTGGCACCCACACCGCTCTGAATGGGCAGGAACTGCGGCGGTATGCGGCCAGCCTTCATGTCGGCCACGAGGAAGTCGGCCAGATGGTCACCAATGGCTGCGGTAAACGGGTCTACATCTTTGAAGGCGCGTGCCTCCTCAGGAATGTTGCTCTCTATGACGCCCACAATCTTCTTCGGGTCGATGCTGATGTAGTTGTCGCCCACACGGTCATAAGGGCTGAGCACCATCATGGGGCCGCGCCCGACACCGTTGTCGTCCGGCTCCCACGTGTCGTGCAGGTAGCGCGAGTTGGGGTTATGAAAGGTGTTGTGCTCCAGGATGACACGCTTGGCCAGTCGGGCGGCGGTAGTAGCGATGCCTCCGGCCGATGTCAGGTAGGCACGGCACTCCGTCTCGCCCTCGTCGAGGTCCGACACTTCGATGACGGCCCAGTCGAACTCGCCATAGAAACCATGTCGCATGCGCTCGGCCATGTGTCCCAAGTGCATGTCCTCATAGTCTATCTCGCCCAGATTGGTATGGGTGCGGAAATCCTTGTTGGTGGAGAAAGGCGCACGGAAGAGCAGGGCATGGGCGTTGGCCAAGTCGCCCTCTACACTCTGGCACGACGAGGCACCCGTGTAGATGCCCACGGCAAAAGGTCGTCCAGCCTCATGTTCCTTGACGGCTCGCTTGCTCAACTCACGGAAGATAGCTTTCGGGTTGCCGTTGGGGGTGAAGCCGCCAAGAGCCATCTTGTCGCGGTCGTGTATCATGGCGGCTGCCTCTGCCGCCGAAAGTCTGGGATATCTCATAATACAATACAAATTATTCTATAACATGTCATGTTCTGACGTCTTGTGTATCTAACGTTACTACAAAAGTAACCTTTGGCGGCGAAAGTTAAAAAGTTCTAACGTTAATAATGCTTAAAGCTGCGAAAGTTGGTGCATCACCGCCCACTGACACGCCTCCAGCCAGCCCATCGACAAGTCCGTATCTCACCCATTTATGTCATTTTGCCCACAAAAGAGGGGCAAAAGACCCTGTTTCTCAAGATTAATAGCTATCTTTGCAACGACCAACACATTAGCAACACATTAGCGATCATGGAACAAAATCTTTTGATTTACAATACGCTGACACGCTCCAAGGAGTTGTTCAAGCCACTTCACGCCCCTCACGTGGGTATGTATGTCTGCGGTCCCACCGTCTACGGCGACCCGCACCTGGGACACGCCCGTCCCGCTATCACGTTCGACGTGCTCTTCCGCTATCTCAAACACCTGGGCTACAAGGTGCGCTACGTGCGCAACATCACCGACGTGGGCCATCTGGAGCACGATGCCGACGAGGGCGACGACAAGATTGAGAAGAAGGCACGGCTGGAGCAACTGGAGCCCATGGAGATTGCACAGTACTACACCAACCGCTACCACACGGCCATGGAGATGCTCAACGTGCTGCCGCCAAGCATCGAGCCGCACGCCACCGGACACATCATCGAGCAGGAACAACTGGTGCAGCAGATTCTCGACAACGGCTATGCCTACATCTCCAACGGCTCTGTCTACTTCGACGTGGAGAAATACGACGCCGACCATCACTACGGCATCCTCTCGGGGCGCAACCTGAAGGACATCATCAACAAGAGCCGCGAGCTCGCCGGCACATCCGAGAAGCACAACCAGGCCGACTTCGCCCTCTGGAAGAAGGCGCAGCCCGAGCACATCATGCGATGGCCCTCGCCCTGGAGCGACGGCTTCCCCGGATGGCACTGCGAGTGCACGGCCATGGGCCGCAAGTATCTCGGCAGCCATTTCGACATACACGGTGGCGGCATGGACCTCATCTTCCCGCACCACGAGTGCGAGATAGCGCAGGCCGTGGCATCGCAGGGCGACCAGATGGTGCACTACTGGATGCACAACAACATGATTACCATCAACGGGCAGAAGATGGGCAAGTCGCTCGGCAACTTCATCACCCTAGAGCAGTTCTTCAAGGGCGAGCACGAGAGCCTGGAGCAGGCCTATTCGCCCATGACCATCCGCTTCTTCATCCTCTCTGCCCACTACCGCGGCACCGTCGACTTCTCCAACGACGCCCTGAAGGCCGCACAGAAAGGCTACGACCGACTGATGACCGCCATCGCCGACCTCGAGCGTGTGCAGGTGGCCAAGGGATCGTCGCCCGATACGCAGAAGACGGTGGGTGCTCTGCGCCAGCGCTGCTACGATGCCATGAACGACGACCTGCAGACGCCGCTCGTCATCAGTGCGCTCTTCGAGGCATGCCACCTCGTCAACCTGCTCGTGGACCATAAACTCAAGATCTCGGCCGACGACCTCAAGGAACTGACCGACACGATGACGCTCTTCACCTTCGACATCCTCGGACTGCAGAACAACCGAGGCGGCAACAACGAGGCGCGCGAGGAGGCCTACGGCAAGATTGTCGACATGGTGCTCGAGATGCGTCAGAAAGCCAAGGAAGCCAAAGACTGGGCCACCTCCGACCAGATACGCAACACGCTCACCGAAGCCGGTTTCGTGGTCAACGACACCAAGGACGGTGCCACATGGAAGCTCCTGTAAAGGGAGCACCATCACCCGAACGTCATACTACAACCATGAACATAAAACTCATCATCACCACGATTGCGCTTGCAGCCTCCACTGGGTTGCAGGCGCAATCTGTTTCTGCACCCTTGAAAGTCAATGGCAGCGGAGACGAAGCCAACAATTATTTCACCGCCGTCATCTTCTCTGACCCGCACGTGGAGCAGGCCGACCACGACGGTGCCGACGTGGCTACATTCAAAGCCTACTGCGACGCCATCATTGCTTTGGGCAAGACGGGCAAGCAATACCAGTTCAACGCCCTTCCCGGCTACACGCCCAAGGCCGACATCGTGTTCTGCCTGGGCGACATGGACAAGGACAACGAGAAGGCGGGCACCGACTTCAAGGCGGCCTTCCACAAGCTCAACGCCGCCGGCATACCTTTTATTACCATGCTCGGCAATCACGATGTGGTGCCCGACTACTGGACGGGTGACAACCCCGACGAAGGCCTGACTCTGGGCGGAGCCGTCTCAAACACAGTGGCCATGAACCTCGTAAAAGCACAAGTGGACACCGCCAAGACCCACGGCATCACCAATGTAGAATGGATCACCGACGGCACCAGCCACACACAACTCAGTCCGTTCACGTTTACATTCAACGGGGTGCGCTTCTATTGCGGACAGGCCTATTGGTTCCAAAAGCCCTATGAGCGCTCGCTATTCAGCAAGACCTACTACGCCCCCGACGGCGTCATTTCCGCCCTGGAGACCCTGGTGGCCAAGCACACGGACGAACCTTCGGTATGGATGCAACACTATCCCTTCACCTACGGCAGCGACAACAATCGCTGGTGGCTCGACCAAACCGATGTGGGCAAATACATCGCCACGGCAGACGAGTCGGAGTACGGCACGCACATCAGCACGCTGGGCAAATATGACACCGATGCCACGGCGCAGGCCTATGCCAAGAAGAAAAAGGACAAACTGGCCGACATCATCAAGCAGACCAAGAACGCCATCCACTTCTCCGGCCATGTACACAGCTATGGCGACTATACCTACGACGGCGTGCGCGACTACACCGTGGCGGCACCTGGCATCACCAGCGGCGGCATGTTCCTGGTGCTTATGTCGAAGACCGAAGGTGTGGTGGAGGTGAAGAAGATTGACCTCGCCGACTTGGCCTACTGCCAGGCCGACTCCACGGGGGTCATCGACAACACCGACAAGGTGACGCTGACGGCAGGTACCGACGTCTCCTCTCTGCTGGGGGATAACCTCGACTTTGAGACCACGCAGGAGGCCGCCTATGCCAACACCACCAACCTGCACCGCCAACCCGGATGGAGCCACGTGTGGAGCGTGGACGCCACCAGCAATAACGTGCAGTACACGCATGCCTATCAGGTGGATGATCAGACGAGCGGGGCCACGACAAGCCATGCCCTCAGGCTGCGCACCAAGTGGCAGAAGAACGCCGTCAACAACTACATCTTCAAGGAGGCTGTGCTGCCAGCCGGCAACTACACATTATCTTATTACATCAACAAGTATGCCACTGCCGGCATCAGCGAAGACCTATGCTACTACGAACTGGGTGGCAAGCGCACCATGCTGCCCGCCACAACAGGCAGCTGGAGCAAGCAGACGGTGAAGCTCACGGTGCCCGCGGCCGACACGCTGCGCATCAACTTCGGTTACCGGGGAGGTGCAGGCAGCAACGAAGCCCTCATCTACGTGGACGACATACAGTTGACCTACGACAACCACTATCAGGAAGAAGAGAAGCCTTACACCCGTTATCTCTTCACCTACTTCCCCAGCGACACAGACGAGAACATCTACTATGCCGTCTCCACCAAGGAATCACCTTTTGCCTTCACCGTGCTCAACGACGGACAATGCATGGTGGCAGCCGACAGCGTGAGCCTGAAGTGCGGCTTGCGCGACCCGCACCTGTTGCGCGGACATGATGACGGCTATTATTATATGGTGGCTACCGACATGCGGTCAGCCGACGGTTGGTCGTCGAACAGAGGCATCGTCATGATGCGCTCCAGCGATCTCGTCAACTGGGAGCACCACACCGTCAACTTCCCCACACGCTACGCCGGCACCGACTTCGCCAGTGTGACACGCGTGTGGGCACCAGAGGTCATCTGGGACGACGAGGTACAAAAGTACATGGTCTACTTCTCGCTGCTCGGTGCCGGCACCAACAACACCTACGACAAGGTGTACCGCTGCTATGCCAACAGCGACTTCTCAGACCTGGAGGATACACCCGTGTGGATGTACGACCGGGGGTCGGCCACCATCGACATGGACATCATCCGCAAGGACGGCACCTACCACGGCTTCTATAAGAACGAGAACGACGGTGGCATAGGCCATGTCACGGCATCGTCGCTCACTGGCACGTGGACGCTGGAAAGCTCTGCCATACAGAAAACGACAGAGGCCGTGGAAGGGGTGGGCACTTATAAGCTTATCAATGAGGACAATTATGTGGTGATGTACGACTGCTACACGGCAGGCCACTACCAGTTCTGCACCACGACAGACTTCAGCACCTTCACCGTCGCAGCCAACACGGAGACCACAGGCTCTTTCACGCCACGCCACGGCAGCATCATCGCCATCACCGATGAGGAGTATGCAACCATCACCGATTGGATCAACGACAAGTTGGGGCAAAACACCCGTGAGGTCAGCAAGGCCAACCTGTGGAACCCCGTGAAGACCACGTTCGTGGAAAACGGCTCGTTCGACAATGGCACCACGGGATGGAGCTACACCACCAGCGCACAAAACCATGGGACAACGACCAACAAGGACAACAAGGTGGTGTACTTGGCCTTTGAGAACTGGAGTGCCTCATTGCAGGCGGGCAAGATGTATCAGACGGTGAGCGACATCCCAAGCGGCACCTACATGCTCGACATCACAGCCTGGGCCGACGACATCAGCGGCAAGCAGGTGTATCTGGGCGACAACGTCCTGCCGCTGAGCGGCACTGCGGGCGAAGCCAACAACTACCGCATCATCGCCTATCTCAACGGCAACCAGACGGAAGTGGGACTGCAAGCCACCACAGCCGCTGGCACATGGATGGGCATCGACAACGTGCAGCTGACCTACTGGGGCAAGACGGACATCACAGAGCAGGTGAAGGCCAAACTGCTGGCCGATGCCGACATCAGCGCAGACAACCAACCACTCAACAGTTATGACCGATACACGGAACAGGTGACACTGGCCGACTGGACCACCTCCAACTCTACAACCAACCAAAACCAGTACTGGGACAACACATCCACCAGCACTTACCACGAACAGAAGGACGGATGGGGCAACAGTGCCTGGAACATGGCCATGACGCAAGACATCACACTGACTGCCGGCCGCTACGTGCTGAAGACTGCCTGCCGCGCCGCATCGGCGAAGGTGGACGCCCGCATCACAGTGGACGACAAGAGCGTGCTCGCACCCACCAACGACGACTACGGCCTGGGAATTGACACCTCGGGCAACACCAATTGGGACGCTTCGGCCACCTACGCCAACAGCAACGCCGGCCGCGGATGGGAATGGCGATACCTGCCCTTCACCCTCACCGCACAAGGCACACACACCATAACCCTCTCGGCAACGGTCAAGGACGGACAGCGCCACTGGGTCAGCTTCGCCGACGTGCAGCTGCTGAAAGTTCCTTCGGTCACCATCGACGAGAACACAACATTTGAGCCCACCGCACAAGAGGCCGACGTGACGCTCCAGCGCACATTCAAAGCCGGAGCATGGAACAGCCTCGTGGTGCCTTTCGCCATCAGCGACGAGGCGGCCAAGCAAGTCTTCGGTTCCGATGTACAAGTATGCAACTACATCGGTTCCACATGCAATGACGACGGTACCTACACGCTCAATTTCTCCTCGTCGACAGACGGCATACACGCCAACACGCCCGTCTTCGTCTATGGCGTCAGCACCGCTGCGCCCTACCGTTTCGACAACGCTCTGATCGAGGTGCCCGACAACAGTCTGACGGCCACCGACACCCAGTCGGGTGTCTTCAGCTTCATTGGTTCCTACACCGTTCCCTGCTCGCTGAGCGCTGGCGACTGGTTCATCTCGAGCGACAACAACTTCTACAGAGCCAACGGCAAGGAGACGATGAGCGGTACACGTGCCGTGTTCAGACCCACGGCCGACAATGCAACGCTGGCCAAGATGAGCGTCGACGACACATCCACGGATATTCGCACAACCATCGCCGGGAACCTGACCGGCGACACCATCTACAACCTGCAAGGCCAAAAACTGACGACAGCGCCTGCACATGGCGTATTCATCAGGAACGGGCACAAGGTGGTGAGATAACCCCCTACACCTGAAAGCTCTTAAAAAAAACACCCCTAAACATGAAAACTGCTTACTGGTCTTCCGTGTCCACCTGGACCCTCCGGCTGGCGCTGGCGCTCTGGCTCGCCTGCTGGTGCATGGCTCTTCCCGCCCAAAATGACGACACATGGGAAGAGTTGTTCAACCTTACGGAGCAACTGGAGGACACGGAATCTGACCAGTGGGAGCAGAACTATGAACAGCTGAGCGACCTGGCAACCGACAAGATCGACATCAACCGATGCACACGCGAAGACCTCAGCCAGTTGCCTTTCCTCTCCGCACAGCAGATCATGGACATCATGGAGTACCGCGACAGGGCCCGGCGCATCGAGACGCCTGTCGAACTGCGCCTGGTGCCGAGCCTCGACAAGACGACAGCCGACCTCCTGTCACACTTCATCACCATCCGTCCTGACAGCACACGCGACCGGTTTCCCTCGCTGGGCCAACTGCTGAGCCATGGCCGCCACGAACTGGTGGGCACATTGCGGGTGCCCTTCTACAGGCGCAAGGGCGACCGCAACGGCTACCTGGGCTATCCCTACAAACACTGGCTGCGCTACACGTTCTCGTCGTCGGGACACGTCAAGGCGGGCCTCGTCGCCTCACAAGACGCCGGCGAGCCTTTCTTCTCGGGACGCAATGCCACAGGCTACGACTTCTACTCGGCCTACCTCCTCATCAACCAGTGGGGACCGCTGAAGACAGCCGTCATCGGGCGCTACCGCCTGCGCTTCGGCATGGGCCTCATTCTCAACAACTCCTTCAGCATGGGCAAGCTCAACACGCTGGCCACACTGGGCCGTTCGGCCACCCATGTCTTTGCCCACAGCAGCCGTATGGAGAGCAACTACCTGCAGGGTGCGGCCGCCACGGTGAAGCTCAGCAGGCAACTGGACCTTACGGCTTTCGCCTCATGGCGCAAGATCGATGCCACACTGGGCTCTGACTCTGCCTCCATCGCCACCATTCTCAAGACAGGCTACCACCGCACCGAGAGCGAGATGCAACGACGTCGCAACGCCTCGACAACGCTATGGGGTGGCAACCTCAACTGGTTCAGCAACGGATGGCATGTCGGCGTCACCGCATTAGCAACCTCTTTCGACAAGCCCCTGCATCCCAACACCGGCCAAGCCTACCGGCGCTGGTATCCCAGCGGACAGCATTTCTGGAACGCCAGCATAGACTACGGATACGTGTCTGACCGCATCAATGTCTCCGGCGAGACCGCTACAGGCGACTGCGGGCAGGTAGCCACCATCAACAGCGTGAGCTACCGGCTATGGAGCAACCTGGCCTTGCTGGCCCTGCAGCGCTACTATCCCTACCAGTACCACGCGCTCTACGGCAGCAGCTTCGCCGAGGGCGGCAGCGTACAGGACGAGAGCGGTCTCTTCGTGGGAGCCAACTGGGAACCAGCCAAGGGACTGTCCGTCAGGGCCTACACCGACATGGCCTATTTCGCTTGGCCCAAATACCAAGCCAGCGCTGCCTCACACAGCTGGGACAACTTCGTGCAGGCCACCTACACCGCCAGCCACTGGTCGTGGACCGCACGTTACCGCATCAGGATGAGGGAGAAAGACCATGCTTCGGCAACAACCGAAGGAAGCAGCGACACACAAAAGGTGCTCACCATGAAGACCGAGCAGCGGGGCCGTCTGGCCGCCGGCTACACAACGGGCCGCACAGAACTGCGGCTGCAGGCCGATGTGGCCCACTGTCACTTTGCCGACGACAACAGTTTCGGATGGATGCTGACGGCAAGCGGTGCCGTCCGTTGCAACTGGTTGCGTCTGGCCGCCACCGCCGGCTACTTCAACACCGACGACTACAACTCGCGCGTCTATGCCTACGAGCGCAGCGTCCGCTACACCTTCTCCTTCCCCGCCTTCTTCGGAGAAGGTATGCGCTTGGCCGTGCAGGCGCAGGCTGACCTGTCTGACCACTGGATGGTCATCGCCAAACTGGGCCACACCCACTACTTCGACCGCTCGACCATTGGCACCGGCCTGCAACAGATCGACGGCCGCTCAATGACTGACCTCGACATACAGGTGCGCCTAAAGCTGTGATGGAGGTGACTCACGGGGAAAACAACTGTCATGTTTTGTGGTCGAAAAGTTTGTCGTCTGAAATGAGCGAAATAGCACGCGAAAGGCACGCCAGCGGGCTGAAAGCCCAGCAATTCCATAGCCCAGGGCATCGCCCTGGGTTTCGTATGCGAGCGAGGTGCGCGCCCAGTAAGGGCAAAAGTCTACGTCTGCTCTATACTTTTGCCCTTTCAGGGCGTAGTTACATTGCATTCACC
>CAVIOP010000101.1:0-10535 GCA_963644485.1 bacterium
GAGACAACGAGATGAGCCTCTATCATATCATCAAGCCCGAAATCAACTTCGAGCCGGGCACGTCGGAGTACGATCCTCGCGTGTATGAGAGCGCCGCCGAACAATTCAAGAAGTTCCAGAACAAGGGATGGCTCGTGGAGGACGAAAAGGAGCAGTACTACATCTACGCACAGACCATGAACGGCAAGACGCAATACGGACTCGTGGTGGGCGCATACGTAGACGACTACATGACCGGCGTCATCAAGAAGCATGAACTCACCCGCCGCGACAAGGAGGAAGACAGAATGAAGCACGTGCGCATCTGCAACGCAAATATCGAGCCCGTTTTCTTCGCCTATCCCGACAACAGGGTGCTGAACCAGATCCTGGAACGCTATGCATCCATCGAGCCGGAATATGACTTCATCGCGCCCATAGACGGATTCCGCCACCAGCTCTGGGTGGTGAGCGACGACCGCGACATAGCCACCATCACCGCCGAGTTTGCCAAAATGGAGAGCCTCTACATCGCCGACGGCCATCATCGCTCGGCAGCAGCCGCACTGGTGGGCGCCGAGAAGGCAAAGATGAACCCCAACCACACCGGCCAGGAGGAATACAACTATTTTATGGCAGTATGCTTCCAGGCCAGCCAGCTCACTATCCTCGATTACAACCGCGTGGTGAAAGACCTGAACGGCCTCACCCCCGATGAGTTCCTCGACGCCCTCTCCGAGAACTTCGACGTGATGGAGATCGACGTAGTGAACGTAAACGTATCCGGTGAGGAAGACGGAATCCCGTGCTACGAGCAGATGCCGGTGGAGGAGGCCATCGAGACCTTCGGCATCGACATCCTGAAGCCCGCCGCGCTCCACTCGTTCCTCGTATATCTCGAGGGCAAGTGGTACGGCCTCTTTGCTAAGCCGGGCACGTATGACGACAGCGACCCGATAGGCACTTTGGACGTAGACATCTCCTCGCGCCTGATTCTCGACGAGATATTGGGCATCAAAGATTTGCGCAGCGACAAGCGCATCGACTTCGTGGGCGGACTCCGCGGCCTGGGCGAACTGAAGAAGCGCGTAGACAGCGGCGAAATGAAGATGGCGCTGGCCCTGCACCCCGTCACGATGCAGCAAATCATGGACATCGCCGACTCCGGCAACATCATGCCGCCGAAAGCTACGTGGTTTGAGCCTAAGTTGAGGAGCGGATTGGTAATACATAAACTTTAAACTTTTAAGTTTTATCTTTAATCTTTATGATATGCCATCGTGTAGGAGGTGCGGATACTTCCGCACCCCGCAGCGAGAATGTCGAAGTCGTAGATATGCGAATTGCTACGCATCATCAAGCTGCAATCAATTCCAAGTATTCATAAAGTTACAAGATAAAAGCTAAAAGTTAAAAGTAAATAGATGCTCGACGAATTCAAGACCATAAATGATAAAGTGGGCGAGGGATATTACACCGAAAAACGGAGCAAATTCCTCGCCTTTGCCCATCATGTGACGAGCGCCGAAGAGGTGAAGGACATCGTGGCCCGATATCGCAAGAAATATTACGACGCACGGCACTGCTGCTACGCGTATATGCTGGGCGCTGAACGCACCGACTTCCGAGCCAACGACGATGGCGAACCATCCTCTACCGCCGGGAAGCCCATCCTGGGGCAGATCAACAAAGCCGAACTCACCGACATCCTCATCATCGTGGTGCGCTACTTCGGAGGCGTGAAACTGGGCACCAGCGGACTCTTGATTGCCTACCGCGAGGCTGCCGCCGACGCCCTGGCCCACTCTGAGATGATCACCCAACAGGTGGAGGAGGAGGTGAACTTCGATTTCACCTACCCGATGATGAACGACGTGATGCGCATCGTGAAGGAGATGAACCCGCGCATCATCGACCAGCAGTTTGACAACACTTGCTCCATCAAGCTCTCCATCCGCAAGAGCGAGGCGGAAATGCTCCGCAGCAGACTGAAAAAGCTGTCTTTCGAATAATCGGAAGTCGGCTTTTTCCCTTTCTCTTGGTTTCCGATGCTGCCGTTGATCGCGATCAACAGCATGTTTTTGTTCGTATTTATGGTATTGATTGCGATCAACAGCATGTTTTTGTTCGTATTTATGGTCTTGATCGCGATCAACAGCATGTTTTTGTTCGTATTTATGGTCTTGATTGCGATCAACGGCATGTCTCAACATCAATTATTCACTTTTTATGGTGCAAAACTTAAAATAATCTTGAAAATATTTGGTGGTTTCAGAAAAATGTATTATTTTAGCCGCCAGAATCGGAAAAGTTCCGAGGACACCTTAAAATTATTTAATAACTTTATAAAATGACGACAGAAATCAAAGAAATCAACTTGACGCGCATGAACAATGGCGCACATTTCACTTACGTAAGCAACATCGTGGCCCGCGCTCTCGCAGACACGACTGTGGCAAGTGGTAAATCTGCAGTTTTGGTGGCCGACTTGAAGATGGCGGTAGCCCAAGAGGATGCCGCGCTCAAAATCTCGCAGAAGAGTCTGATCACCGACGAAATCACAAAGGCCGACGACGACCGCGACACCTATTACATGGGATACAAGGCCTCCGTCAAGGCTTTCCTCTCGATGCCCGAACCCGAGAAGATGCAGGCCGCGAAGGTGCTTTGGCAGCACATCAAGGACTATAAGATTTCCGTGCATGAGCAGATGGACAAGGAGACGGGATTGCTCATCAATTTCATCGACGACCTGGAGCAGAAGTATGCCGCTGAGGTGGTAATCCTGGGGTTGAACTCCTACGTTACGAGCATGAAGGAGGCCAACGAGCGTGTGCGCTCGCTCACGCTGCAGCGTACCAACGAAAGGATGAACATCGTGGTGGGGGCGCTGAAGAATGCGCGCAAAGCTACGGATGCAGCCTACCGAGATTTGGTGAAGATGGTGAACTCCTTGGCCGTAGTGAATGGTGTGGACGAATATCTTTCGTTCATCGACTACACCAACACTGAGATTACTCACTTTAAGCGCGAAGTGTTGGGGCAGAAGAGTTCTTCCTCTTCTTCGTCTTCGGGCAGCGGTTCGTCATCATCGGGTGACGGTGGTTCGTCTTCGGGCAATGATGGGGGCGGGGATTCCTCCTCTTCGGGTTCCGACGGCGGCGATGGCGATGACGGGGCCATCGAATGATTTTTTAAGGGCGCAGATTGTTCTGCGCCTTTTTTATGCTTGATTTTTGAGAATATTCAAGGATTTTGTTTTGTGGCATGAAAGCAATTTTTTGTAATAGGTGCAGCCTTCCCTGATGCACAATCGTCTGTTTGCTCATTTTTCTTAAATCTTTCTTCATTCATTCTCGCTTGTTGGTGCAGATAGGAATCTGCACCTACTACATTCTCGTTTCGTTGAAAAAAACGAGGGGTTGGTTGAACAAATTTGCTCGTGTCCGGCAAATATCTTAACTTTGCCATCGAAAATAGAAAGAAAACCAATCAATCGTGATTATAACAACGCTTTACATTAATCAAAGGCTTATGAAACGGATACCTTTTATCATCCATGCCAAGAGCTTCTGCATGATGCTCATTGCCTTCGCGCTGCTCGCTGCCTGCTCCGCCGGTAGCGGGGAGTGGGGAGAGGATTTCAACCGACAGTTACCCGATTCCGACAATTCGGGAACCTCCTCGGAGGGAACTACTTACGACTCGTCTATCTCTGATGTCACCTCCTTCGACATTTCCATCGACAAGACCGTGCTCGACGAGGCGGAGACTATCCCTACCGACAACGACGAGGCTGAAGACTACATCGAGAACAACAAGTTTACGAACGACATAAGCATCCACTTCGACGGCTCCTCGGCCACCGTGAAAGGCTCCGTATCGGGAGTTACGGTGACGGCCGAGAATGCCGACGTGGTGGTGAAATCATCCGCCAAGAAGGTGCATTACACGGTAAGCGGCAATACATCAGACGGATTTCTCAAGATATACAGCGACAACAAGTTCGCGCTCGAGCTGAACGGCGTGGAGATTACCAATCCCGACGGCGCAGCCATCAATATCCAGAGCAAGAAGCGCGGATATATCGTGCTGGCGGACGGAACACAGAACGTGCTCACAGACGGCACAAAGTATGCCGACCAGACTGATGACGAGGACATGAAAGCCTGCTTCTTCAGCGAGGGAAAGATGCTCTTTTCGGGCAGCGGAGAGCTGGATGTTTACGCCAACTGCAAGGCGGGCATACGCAGCGACGACTATGTGATGTTCCGCCCCGGAAATTCCGTTTACGTGAAGAGTACGGCGGGCAACGGCATCAAGGCTAACGACGCCATCTACATCCGCGGCGGCGTAATCAATGTGGAGACTTCGGCTGCTGCCGCCAAAGCTCTCTCTTCCGACGGTGTGATCGAGATAGACGGCGGCAGAACCACCGCCATCACTTCTGGCACCGGATGCCTCGACGACGACGGACTCGACGTGAGCGGATCTGCCGGCGTAAAGGCCGACAGCACATTTACGATGAACGGCGGAACGCTCTGCTGCAAGAGTACGGGCCTCGGCGGCAAGGGCATCAGCACCGACAACACGCTCACCGTGAACGGCGGCACCATCAAGATCATTACCACCGGCAAGCAATTCACCCAGGGCAACCTCGACACCTCGGCCAAAGGCATGAAGAGCGACGGAGCCATGTATCTGAAGGGCGGCAACATCATGGTGCGCTGCTCGGGCGGCGAAGGCAGCGAGGGCATCGAGAGCAAATCTACACTCGACATCTCGGGTGGCACTATCATGGCCTACTGCTACGACGACGCCATCAACTCTTCCAAAGCCCTCACCATCTCGGGCGGCAACATCTTTGCCATGGGCACCAACAACGACGGCATCGACTCCAACTCCACTATCGAGATTTCGGGCGGAGTGGTAATCGCCTGCGGCACCACCACGCCTGAGGCGGGATTCGACTGCGACGAGAACAATTTCAGCGTAAAGGGCGGCATCTTGATAGGCATCGGCGGCACCACTTCGGTGCCTACTCAGAGCACTACCACGCAGCCCGTGGCCATCCTGGGGCTGAACGGCATCCAGAGCGGGCAATACATCTCGGTGGCCGACGAGAGCGGCAACACCGTGATGGCCTACAAGGTGCCGCGCTCGTATACGCAGCAAGGCTGCACGCTGATGGTTTCATCGCCACAGCTGACTCAAAACAAGTCTTATATCTTCTCTTCAGGAGCCACCGTGACGGGTGGAACAGACTTCTGCGGATTTCTCGCGGAAGCCACTGCGAGCGGTGGCTCCAATATCACTACGCTCACCCTCTCGTCGACGCTGAACACCTACAACTTCCAAGGCTCCATGGGCGGCGGGATGACGGGCAATCATGGCTCTCAGCCCGGAGGCCAATCGGGTGGCTGGGGCGGCGGATGGTAATCCATCGCCATCGTAAAATTTTTATGCACAGACAATAAGAATCCAGATCAATCGTTATATAATAGGTAAAACATTATGATGTTACAACTCAGAAAGTGGGACAAGACGATGATCAAGGGACAGAAAATATCTGAAAACATGCTATATGCGGTGTTGTGGACCATCCTGTTCGCAGCACCGCTCTTGTCGTCTTACTTCTCGGGGCAAAACGACTCCGCCCTGCAGTCGATGGACTGGGAAGGCGTATGGCATGCATGGCAGATGCTGGGCCTGTTTTTCGTCACTTTCCTCATCCACAACTTTTTCATCGCCCCGCTGCTGGTATACCGCAACATGAAGGGGGCCTACATGCTGGCCACGGGCTTCCTGGGCATCGTCTTCGTGAGCGTGCTGCTGTTTCTCACGCCATCCCATCCCCATCCGGGGCCGATGGAACCCGTGCTTCCGGCAGAGCCGGAAATGCCGATGCAGATAGGGCAGCATCCCGTAGACAAGCTCGACATCCCCCTGCACCCCAAGCAGATGCATCCGGAACCGCCCCGCGTCTTGGGCGGTCAGCAGTCGGTGACGTTCATTATCATGGCCTTGCTGCTCGGGCTCAACCTCGGGGCCAAGTACTCCTTCAAGTCGCTGGGCGAAAGCAAGCGCATGCAGGAGCTGGAACGCGAGAACCTGAGCCGCCAGCTCGACTATCTGAAGTACCAGATCAACCCCCACTTCTTCATGAACACATTGAACAACATCCACGCCCTCGTAGACCTCGACCCGGAGCAGGCGAAGCACACCATCGAGGTGCTCAGCAAGCTGATGCGCTATGCGCTCTACGAAGGCAACAACACGATGGCGCCGCTGCAGAAGGAGCTGGAATTCATACGCCACTATGTGGAGCTGATGAGGATAAGGTATACCGACAAGGTGCGCATCTCGATGTCGCTGCCCCCGCAGGCTGGCGACATCATGGTGCCATCGCTGCTCTTCACCACGTTTGTGGAGAACGCCTTCAAGCACGGGGTGAGCTACAAGACCTCGTCGTTCATCGAGGTGAGCGTGAGGGTGGAGGAGACGGAGAAAACCGTGGAATTCCTCTGTGCCAACAGCAAAGCCCCGTCAGCGGCGGCTGACCATTGCGGCGGCGTGGGCCTGGAGAATGCCGTGAAGCGGCTAGGCCTGATATACGGCCGCGAATACGACCTCAAGATTGACGACAACGGGGAGGAATACCGACTGGTGCTCCGGCTTCCCGCAAAAACCGAAATGATATGATCAAAGTATTAGCAATCGACGACGAACCGCTGGCCCTCCGCCAGTTGGGAGCCTATCTCGAAAAGGTGCCCTTCTTTAGTCTGGTGGGCAGCTGCCAGAGTGCGCTCCACGCCATGGCCATCCTGGAGCGTGAGGAGGTGGATGCCCTCTTCATCGACATCAATATGCCCGACCTCAACGGCATGGACTTCGTCAAGAGCCTCGCCCAGCCCCCGCTCGTCGTCTTTACCACCGCCTATCAGCAGTATGCCCTGGAAGGCTACAAAGTGAATGCCATCGACTATCTGCTCAAGCCCTTCGGCATGGGCGATGTGCTGCGCGCAGCCGACAAGGTGAAGCGGCAGTACGACCTGATGCAAGCCGCGAGCATCTCGCCTGCCGACGAGGACGACGCGCTCTTCATCAAGACCGAGCATCGGGTGGTGCGCATCCTCGTGAGCCAGATCATCTACGTGGAGGGCATGTCGGAATACCTGCGTATCCACATCAACGGGCAGAAATCCGTGGTGGCATTGCTGAGCATGAAGAAGATGGAAGAACGGCTCGCCAGCCATCGCTTCATGCGCGTGCACAAGTCGTATATCATCAGTCTTCAGCACATCTCCGAGGTGAACCGCTCGCGCATCGTTCTCGACAATGGCGACGACGTGCCCATCGGCGACCTCTACCGCGACCGCCTGAACGAATACATCCAGCAAAAGTTCCTCGGCAAATAAAACCCTATAAGATTCCCCGAAATGATAGACCGCTGCTACATCGAAATCACCAACATCTGCAATCTCAACTGCGATTTCTGCCCCAAGCACCATCGTGCTTTGCGGAAAATGACGCTCCCGGAGTTCGAACATCTCACCGACGAGCTGCAGGGGAAGGTCTGCTTCCTCTACTTCCACGTGATGGGCGAACCCTTGTTGCATCCATTGCTCCCACAGTTTATCTCCCTGGCGCGAGCCAAGGGTTTCAAGACGGTTCTCACTTCCAACGGCACGCTCTTGCCGCGCGCCATGTCGCTTCTGGGCAGTCTTCCGCACAAAGTGCAGCTCTCGCTCCATTCCCATGAGAGCAACCGCAGCGGCCGGCTCGACGAATACATCAATCAAGTGATGGATTTCGCTATCGAGGCTGCCCGCAGGGGTACTTGCGTCGTCCTCCGCCTTTGGAACCAGGGCGGAAGAGACAGAGAGAACGATGAAGTGCAGCGATTGATGGCCCAGCGCGTGACGAAGCCCTGGACTGAGCGCAGCGACGGCTTCCGCCTCTGCGACAACCTCTATCTTGAGTTCGACAGGAAATTTCAGTGGCCGGAGGCGGGGGAATCCTTCTCTGAGGGGTTGACGGATTCTTCTGAGAAGGACGGGGCTTCGGAATTTCAGCTGTCTGGAAATTCTTACAAGGAAAATTCTCTGGAAAATTCTTTGGATTCTTCTAAAAAAGAAGATTTGCTGAAGGGTGGTTCTTTGAACCAAAAATCAAACAACAAAGAGCCGAAGAACTATTCTTTATCTTCCTATAAGAAACTTGGAAATTCGGAGTACTTTTCTTTGAACGAGTATTCAAATAATGAATTGTCGAAAGATTTTTCGTTGTCTTCAGATAAGAACAAGGAGATGTCGACGAACATTTCTTTAAAACAGAATTCAAACAAGGAAGAATCCGAAGAAGTTTTTTTGAACAAAAATAAAAGCAATGCTTTGCAGAGAGTCGGGGAGAAGCCCGAGCAATTGTTCTGCAAAGCATTGCTGAAACAGATTGGCGTGCTGGTGGACGGCAGCCTCGTGCCCTGCTGCCTCGACCACAACGGCGACGCCGTGATGGGAAATCTCTTCAGCCAGAGCCTCGCGGAAATCCTGTCATCGCCTCGCGCCCGAGCATTGGTTGAAGGATTCCGTCACCATCGCGCCTCCGAGCGACTTTGCCAGCACTGCGAATCGGCTTTGGCAAAAAACAGCTTCAGAGGCAAGGCCAGGAGCTAGCGGCTCCCTATTGTCTGGCGTCTTAATATTCCTTGAACGCCACGACCCTCGTCAGATTCTTGTCGAGATAGAAAGTCTGCGTCACTTTCTCCTTTTTTCCGTCGTCGGCGGTGAGTTCGTAGGTGGTCTGCAGGAATCGCAGCGTGTCGGGGAACGCTCCGTCGTGATAGTCAATGCCTTGCTTCACGTAGGGCAGTCGGGCCACCTCTTGGCGCATCGATTTCACGCGGTCGGGACCTATCATCGCCGTCGGTTTCAGTCGGCTGAAGCGCTCAAAACTGCAACTGCGGTTTTCTACATTCTCTTTTACGAAATCTTTCACAAGCCCCTGGGCCTTGTGCTCCTCGCCGCACGAAGCGAGCAGGAGAACAAGTCCCAGCGCCATCAGATGTTTTATTTTTCTCATTGTTCCAAATAATTTTTGTTGGAAAAATCGGCGGTGGATTATTTCCCGGCGATGCTGCGCAGGATGAGTAGCAGGTGATCCCACACCATCTGCACCGTAGGTATCAGGAGTTTCTCCTCCGGCGTGTGCACATTGCGCAGGGTAGGGCCGAAGCTCACCATATCCAGATCGGGATACTTTTCCGAAAAGAGTCCGCACTCCAATCCGGCGTGGATTCCCTTCACCACGGGGTCTTTGCCGAAGAGCTCTTGGTAGCACTTCACAGCGATGTCGGTCAAGCGGCTGTCAGCGCGCATCTTCCATGCCGGATACTTGTCGGCTACCGTAATCTTGGTGGCGCCGGCGAGCTGGAAGGCAGCCTTTACCGTGTTCGTCATGTTGTCGAGATTGCTCATCACATTGCTGCGCTGCGACGCAACGATGGTGATGCTTTCAGAGGTGGTCTCTACGCTGGCCACGTTGCTCGATGTCTCCACCATCCAAGCGATGGCCTCGTCCTGGCAGTATGTCAGCGGTCCGTTGTCCACGGCTTGCAGTGCCATCACTATCTTTTCGGCCACGTGCTTCTCGATGACCGGCGTCTTTTCCGTGCTCTCCATCTTGAAGTCCATCGCTTGCTCCGTCACGTGGAACTCGTCTTCCACCTCACTGGCAAAGATGTTCCAATCGGCTCTCACCTGCTCCTTGGCGCTGGCCTTGACGGCGAACACCACCTTGCCGTCGCGCGGGATGGCGTTGTGCATCTTGCCACTGTCGAAGCTGGCGATGCGAATGTCGCCCCCGAGCTTCTCCATCTCGATGTAGATGAATCGGGCGAGAATCTTGATGGCGTTGGCTCGCTTCTTCTCGATATCGTCGCCGGAATGTCCGCCGTTCAGGCCCTTCAACGCAATCTGCATGAAGAAATATCCCTCGGGTGCCTCCTCGCGCTTGAATTCAAACACAGCCTTGGTGGTCTGTCCGCCTGCGCAGGATACAAAAATCCATCCCTCGTCCTCGGAATCGAGATTGATGAGCATCTTGCCGGTCATGAATCCCGCCTTCATGCCGTGGGCACCGGTGAGTCCGGTCTCCTCGTCGCGGGTAAAGACACACTCCAGCGGTCCGTGCTCGATGTTTTCGGAATCAAGGATAGCCAGTTCGATGGCGCATCCTATTCCGTCGTCAGCACCCAGCGTAGTGCCCTTGGCTTTCAGCCATTCACCGTCTACATAAGTCTGGATGGAGTCTTTGTGGAAGTCGAAATCCACATCTACGAGCTTGTCGCACACCATGTCCATGTGGCTTTGCAGGATTACAGTTTCGGCGTTCTCATATCCAGGCGTGGCAGGCTTGCGAATCAAAACATTGCCCGTTTCGTCAACCAAAGTTTCGAGATCACGGCTTTCTCCAAACTCTTTGAGATACTCAATCATGTTCTCCTCGTGCTTGGACGGACGGGGTATTTCGTTGATTTTAGCGAACTGCTCGAACAC
>CAVIOP010000102.1:0-10351 GCA_963644485.1 bacterium
ACAGGGCAAACCACTGCAACAGTGTCGCTACGCGCCACTCAGAAAACCATCGAGCAAAATCGGCAAGAAGCCTTAGTCAGCCAACCGTCTGACACAGTCCTTCCAACGGGCATAGGCATCGAGACAGGCCGCCTGATGACGCTCATCGGGTTCGACCACCGCCAAACGCTTCAGCGTGCTGAACGCCTCATCGTGATTGCGATAGATGCCGCAACCCATACCCGCACCCTTGGCTGCGCCGACACTGCCGTCGGTCTCATAGAGCTCAATAGTAGCGCCGCTGGTGGTGGCCAGCGTGTCGCGGAAGACGGGGCTCAAGAACATATTGGCCTTGCCGGCATGGATCTTGCGGATGTCCATACCCATGCGCCCCATCACCTCCATACCGTAGCAGAAGGAGAAGACGATGCCCTCCTGGGCAGCACGCAAGATGTGGGCACGCGTATGCCGGTTGAAGTCGAGGCCCTGAATGCTACATCCCACTTCACGGTTTTCGAGAACGCGCTCTGCTCCGTTGCCAAAGGGGATAACCGTAACACCCTCACTGCCAACAGGCACAGAGGCGCAGAGGTCGTTCATTTCCTGATAGCCCAGTCCCTCGGTGGCGATGTTGCGACGTGTCCAGGCATTAAGGATGCCCGTACCGTTGATGCAGAGCAAGACTCCAAGACGCGTCTGCTCGCGGGTGTAGTTGACATGCGCGAAGGTGTTGACGCGGCTCTTCGGGTCGTAGCCTTCCTCGCCCAGCACGCCATAGACCACACCACTGGTTCCCGCCGTCGAGGCAATCTCTCCGGGATTGAATACATTGAGCGACAGGGCATTGTTGGGCTGGTCGCCCGCACGATAGGCGACAGGCGTTCCCTCGCGCAAGCCCAGTTCGGCCGCTGCGACGGCAGACACTGTACCCTGCACACCGAAGGTGGGCACAATGTCGGGCAACAAGTCAGAGGAGATGCCGTAATATTGGAGAAGAAAATCGGCCGGTGCTTTTTTGGAGAAGTCCCAAAACATGCCTTCTGACAGACCGCCAATGGTGGTGTTGACCACGCCACTGAGACGCATGGCGATATAGTCGCCCGGGAGCATCACCTTATCTATTTTCTCATAGACATCCGGCTCATTGTCCTTAACCCATGCCAGTTTGGCCGCGGTGAAGTTACCCGGTGAGTTGAGCAGTGTGCTCAGGCATCGCTCATGCCCCAGATCGTCAAAGGCACGCTGGCCATAGGGCACAGCACGCGAGTCACACCAGATGATGGCATCGCGCAGCACCTGTTGATGCTTGTCCACACACACCAGTCCGTGCATCTGATAGGAAATGCCGATGGCCTTCACATCGTCGGCTGCGGCTCCTGTCTCCGCCATCACCTTCTGTAACGACAATTTAGCATTGTCCCACCACATCTGCGGTGACTGCTCGGCCCAACCGGCCTTCACTGCCTTGATGGGAGCCTCGTGCTCCGGGAAAAACGCTGTGGCCGCAATGGCACCTGTCTCCACATCGACAAGCGATGCCTTCACCGAACTGGATCCTACGTCCAATCCTAATAGATATTGTCTCTTCATTGCTTCGAAAATTAAAGTTGGAGCGCACGCATGTGCGTCGCTTCTCTCATTTGCAAAGATAAGAAAAAGATTACCAACAGGAAATGGATGAGACAAAAACTATCGCTTCTGATACTTTTTTTTTAACGCGGAGCGATGCCCACCGGTTCCACGCTTAACCATAGCGACAAGAGCCACTTAGTGCAGATGGCCGGGCTTCTTTTATTTTGTAATCGTCACATGAAAAAAACATGGACACTGGACGACCAAACAGCAAAAAAAATAAAAGTCCTGAAAGCATTATCTGCCAACAGGACTTTCATGTAGCGGGGGTGGGCCACGATCCCACGACCTCCGGATTATGAATCCGACGCTCTAACCAGCTGAGCTATCCCGCCATCATTTTCAGCTTTCCTTCCGAAAAGCGATTGCAAAGGTACTCTTTTATTTTCATTCCTCCAAATTTTCCGGCATAATTATTTCAGCAAAGTTGAAAATCATGGATTTCAGCAAAGTCGAACCCATAATGGGTAACCTGGTACAAAAGTCGAAAGCTACGACTTTCTCTCAAGACCTTTTCTGCGCACCATCCAAATCTCTATGGAGTTGATGATGTTCTGCCAAAGAATGTAACAACCGGGACCCACAGAGCTTAGCGGATTGAGAAAGGCCGTGGAAATCCAAATAGCAAAAGCCGTATTCTTCTGTCCCAAACTTTGTCCCGCCTCGACCGTCTTGTTGAAATAATGGCCTACAAATCGTCCTGTCGCAAATTGAACGATGCACAAGACCAGACCCAGGGAAGCTACAGAGATGAGGAACCAAGGAGATGTCTCATGCCAGGCCTCAGCAATGTTCATGGCTGTGGTACCAGTCACGACAACAAGCGACCCTCCCCAAAGATAATAACTCAAGTCGGGGATGGACACGATGCGCAGGCACAAGCCCGGCATGGCGTGTTTGGTGACAAAGGCCAACAGCATGGGCAACAACAGGACGGCGCTTACTTTCCACAAAATCTGAAGAAAAAGAGGCAAGAACTCTATGGGAAAGGATGTCACTGTGGCCTGCGGCAGAACTGGGAAACAGAGGGGTATGAGCAGCGCAGACACGAAGTTGGACAAGAATGTGTATGTGGTCATTTCCTCCAGACAGCCTCCGAGTTTGGCCGTCACCACGGGCGCGGCCGACGCACAAGGACCGATAACACACACGAGGATGGCCTCAACCATCACAAGTGCCGCCCCTGAAAGATGGAAACCGACTGCTACCCCTGTCAAGACCAGCACGAAGACTATCTGTTGGATGCAAATCCACAAGTGCCACTTGACAGGCAGGAGCTTGCGGAAGCTGACCTTGCAGAAAGTGACATAAAGAACAAGAAACATGAAGCTGGGAACCACGTGGTCATTATAAGGCGCATACCACTGACCGATGGGTTTCAGGAACGAAACGGAACTGAACAGCATATAAACGACAATGCCCGCAAGAATGGCAACAGGCAATGTCCAGTTTTTCAAGAAAACAAGCACGGCTTTCATCCCTTACCCTCCATTATTTCACGGAACCGTTGCTCCCAAGGGTCAGCACACTGGCCTTCAACTGATGGTTGGCATGGTCGAAGAATACATTGGGGTTGATGGCGCGGTTCTTATATCTCATCTCAAAATGCAAATGGGGCGTCGTGGCACGGCCCGTCTGTCCGGTATAGCCAATCACCTGTCCGGCCTTCACCTTCTGGCCTTTCGTAACAAGGTTCTTCGACTGATGGCTATAGCATGTGGACAGACCATAAGCATGGCGGATGACAATGTAGTTACCATAAGCATAGTAAGGACCCGACTGGACTACCACGCCGTCGAAGGCGGCAAGCACCTCATCGTTGGGCTTGGTCTTGATGTCCACTCCCGTATGTGACTTGCGGCCTCTGCGGCCATAAGGACTGATGACACGTGCATTGAGCAAGGGGTAGGACCAGTGTTCTTTTTCCATCTTGCTCAAGTCGAGCTTGAAGGTAGCACTCTTTAGAAATGGGTCCTCATCCACATCGTCTGGGTCAAGTGTCACCTTCTTCTGCTTCTCCTCTTTCACCACAGTAAGCGACACCCGTTTACCGTTTTTGTGGAACCTCACCACCTGCCGGCGTAGCCGATGGCTCTTGTGTTCAAGTATCGTCTCAGGGTTGACCCAGCATCCGTTGACCAAGATGGCGAAAAGGCAGGCCACCTTTCCTCCCCCACTTCCCACTATGGCGATAGTCTGTCCGGCCTTGACGCGCTGTCCCACTTTCACAAGGTTTTGTGCATTTTGCCCATACACCGTCTCCAGTCCGTTGTCGTGGCGGATGATGATCAGGTTGCCATACTGCTCCGACTTACGCGCCAGACGCACAGTCCCGGCAAACATGGCCTTCACCGCGTCACCTTTCGACGTGACTATCTCCAGAATCTGTCCACCCTTCACTTCCGACTTGCCAACAGGTAGAGGAAAGGAATACTCGTTGTCCTTGAGAACTGCAAAGTTGACCTCAAAGGCATCGCTATGGTCGAACAGTCCCGGCGTAGGCACACTGATGACCGCCTGTTCCACGGCAGAGAAATGATGCTGGGCATAAAGACCTGTACTTGTCAAAAGGACAAGCACAAACAGGAATGTATTCAAGTATCGTCTCTTCATGATTGAGATATAACAATGTTGAGACCGGGCGGAACCTTTGCCACAATCAACGCAGAATAACGCCTGTGAAGATGCGTCCGGAGGCCGTACCCAGTCGTCGGGCTGAGAAATAGTCGTCCACTCGGTCAAATGTACAAATGCCTGACATGAGAATGTTTTCGCAGCGCACGCCTGCCTCTTGTAGCTGCATCCGGTTGCACAAGGGCAAGTCAAGGTGCCATTTGGCATATCGCCTGGCGATTCGATCCATATCGAAACCGGCATCGGCGAAGCTATCGTACACCTCCTGCCCCACCTCGAAATTGTCCAAGGAGATACCAGGTCCAACGACTGCACGAACGTCCTTCGCACGAGTTCCATAGGTATCTGCCATCGTCTGTAAGGTATGAGCTACAATACGATGCAGCGTTCCACGCCAACCAGCATGGATTGCAGCCACAGCCTGGCTGCCAGGGTCGTAGAGCAACACAGGAATGCAGTCAGCCGTGGACACACCGATACACACGTCATGAAGCTGGGTCACCAGCGCATCATAACCCTCAAGTGCCGCCAAACGGTCTGTCACAGGAAGGCTAAGCAGGTCCTCTGTAACATGGAGGCATCGGCAGCCATGCACCTGATGAGCGAAAACAATTCTACCGTTGTCCACCTGCAACGCAAGGGCGAGAGCCTTCTGGTTGGTTGACACAACTGCGGGATTGTCGCCACAAAAGGGATTGATGTTGAAATCCGCATAGTTACCCGTACCAACACCCCCGTGGCGGGTAGTGGAGAAAGCCATGACCGAGTCGGCCAAAGGGTAAGATGTGATGACGGGATGTATGTGCATGAACGCAGTAAGGGATAGTGCCGGAGTGAAAGTAAAGAATAGGCTCAGACTGTTTTATACGTCGTCATCAAGCTCCTCGATATCAAAGTCATCAAGATCATCGTCAAGCTCGTCGAGGTCAAACACCTCTATTTCATCGGCACCCTCATCGTGCATTTCCTTCTTGAAGCGTGCCATATCCTTGTCACGATGTACCAAGGTGTCTTCTGTGGTAATATCCTGCAATTTGTTGCTTTCGTTGTTAAGTTCGCTCCAAAGCACATCCTTCAACTCGTCGAGGCCCTGTCCGCTGACCGAAGAGATGAACACCACTGGCAGATCGTCGGGGAGTGTCTCCTGCAACATACTTATGAGCTCCTCGTCAAGCAAGTCGCTCTTGGTGACGGCCAGCACACGGTGCTTGTCGAGCATGTCGGGATTGAACTTCCGGAGCTCTCCGAGCAGTACCTCGTAATCGTGCTTGATGTCGTCGGTGTCGCCAGGAACCATGAAGAGCAGCAATGAGTTTCGCTCAATGTGGCGCAAGAAACGCAGCCCGAGGCCTTTGCCCTCACTGGCTCCCTCTATGATGCCCGGGATATCGGCCATGACAAAAGACTTACCATCACGATAGGGCACAATGCCCAGCGATGGCTCTAGGGTGGTGAAAGGATAGTTGGCTATCTTGGGGCGCGCACTCGACAGCGCCGAAAGCAACGTGGATTTACCCGCATTGGGAAAGCCCACCAAGCCCACATCGGCCAAGAGCTTCAGCTCGAGGATGACAGTCTGCTCCTGAAGCGGCTCACCCGGCTGGGCAAAGCGTGGAGTTTGGCGGGTGGCCGTGCGAAACTGAAAGTTGCCGAGTCCGCCCCGGCCACCTTTCAGCAGCACAACCTCCTGTCCGTCATAAGTGACATCGCAGACATACTTGCCCGTCTCGGCATCATACACCACCGTGCCACAGGGTACGTCGATGTAGGCATTCTTGCCGTTGGTACCGTGACATTTGTCGCGCCCGCCATTGCCTCCGTGCTCTGCAAAAATATGCTTTTGGTACTTGAGGTGAAGCAACGTCCAGTAGTTGTGGTTGCCGCGGAGGATTACGCTGCCGCCATTGCCGCCGTCTCCCCCATCGGGTCCGCCATTGGGCTGATATTTCACGTGGCGAAGGTGCATAGAGCCTCTGCCGCCCTTTCCTGAGCGGCAGACGATACGCACATAGTCTACGAAGTTAGTTTCCATATCAAATTGACTGTCGGGGTGTTGGTCTTATATTACAAGGAGTCGATGATGTCGCAGACATCACCAAAGATGCGGTCGATTTCGCCTAGGCCATCAACCCCATGAAAGAGACCCTCCTTCTTGTACCAGTCGCAAAGCGGCTGCGTCTGTGTGTGGTAAACGTTGAGGCGCTTCTTGATGGTCTCCTCATTGTCGTCGCTTCGGCCACTCACCTTGCCACGCAGGACCAGGCGTGTCACCAGCTCCTCATCGGGCACGTGGAGCTCGATCATGGCCGCCACCTTGTGGCCACGCTCGGCCAACATAGCCTTCAGGGCTCCAGCCTGCGGGATGGTTCGGGGGAAGCCGTCGAAAATCACGCCCTTGTGGTCCTTGCCAAAGCTGTCATAGACATCGGCAAGAATACCAACCATCAGTTCGTCGGGAATGAGCTTCCCTTCGTCGATGTATCCCTTGGCGGTCTTTCCAAGATCTGTGCCACGCTTGATTTGGTCACGCAGCACATCGCCGGTAGAGATATGCTTAAATCCATACTTCTCAATGAGCTTGTCGCTCTGTGTGCCCTTTCCTGAACCAGGGGCACCGAAAATAACAATGTTCTTCATTTTTTATTCCGCTATCGTGTAAATGTCTCTCAAATTGCGTCCTTGCTGATCATAGTCAAGGCCATAGCCTACAATAAAGTCATTGGGAATCTCCATGGCGGCATACTCGATGTCGAGCGGCACCTGCAGTTTGCCGGGTTTGACCAGCAGCGTGCAGATATGGAGGCTCTCGGGTTCGCGGGTGCCCAACTGTTCCATCATGCGCTTCATGGTAAAACCTGTGTCAACGATGTCTTCCACGATGACCACCGTGCGTCCCTTCAAGTCCTCGTTGATGCCGATTACCTCCTTGATCTTGCCCGTGGACGTGGTACCCTGGTAGGAAGCCAACTTCACAAACGATATCTCACAAGGAATGGTTATCATTCGCATCAGGTCGGCAGCAAACATAAAGGAGCCGTTCAACACGGCCAGGAACAGCGGGTTCTTGTCCTTCATGTCCTCGTTCAACTTGTCGGCAACGGCTTGTATGCGCTGCAGGATCTCGGCTTCAGGGATAAACGTACGAAACGTCTTGTCCTTAACTTTAACTATGCTCATGTGGCTTATTCTGAATAATATAGTGCAAAATTACGAAAATCTGTCGAGAACAACAAGCGGCGGCTCATAAAAGAACTCCAATCTTTTATGAAATACGCATATCCGCAGGCACCATATCCGACGAAACGACTTTGCGTCAAGACGTCGAAGCGACCTATGGAACAAAGGCAAGAATAATCGCGTGTCCCTTATAAAAAAGACACAAAACCTTTTGATATTCCACGTGTTTCCACTAACTTTGCAGTATTATGAAGATTTTCACTGCTTCTCAAATTCACGAGCTAGACAACTATACCATCACCCACGAGCCTATCAAGTCAATCGATTTGATGGAGCGAGCCGCCAAGGCCATCGCACGAGCCATCATGGACGAATGGACCGACCGCACGCCCGTGGTGGTCTTTGCTGGTCCCGGCAACAACGGTGGCGACGCCCTTGCCGTGGCCCGGCTCCTGGCGGAAGACAACTACAAGGTTAGCGTCTACCTGTTCAACATTCACAACAACTTGGCAGACAACTGCGCCACCAACAAGCAACGGCTCATCAACGGCAAGCGGCTGCACCATTTCACCGAGGTGACACTCAACTTCGACCCGCCAGAGCTCACAAGCGACATGCTGGTGATTGACGGTCTGTTCGGCTCAGGTCTCAACAAGCCGCTCATGGGTGGATTTGCCTCCCTGGTAAAATACATCAACCAGTGTCCAGTGAAAGTGGTGAGCATCGACATTCCCTCAGGACTGATGTGCGAGGACAACACCTACAACATCCATGCCAACATCATCCGGGCAGACCTGACGCTCACCCTACAGCAGAAGAAGCTGACGATGATGTTGGCCGACTGCCAGAAATACATCGGCCGACTGCATGTACTCGACATACGTCTAAGCCCCGAGTTCATAGAAAAGACAGAGTGCAACTACACCATTCTGGAGGAGCAGACTGTTCGGGGGATGATACGTCCCCGCAACGACTTCGCCCACAAGGGATTAATGGGCAACGCCCTCATCGTAGCCGGCAGCTACGGCATGGCGGGGGCAGCAGTGCTCGCCACAAAGGCCTGCCTGCGGAGTGGTGTAGGAAAGGTGACCGTGCATACACCCAAGCGCAACTGCGCCATCATACAGACGGCCGTTCCCGAAGCGGTGCTGCAGCTCGACCACGAGGAGACCTACCTATCGGAGAGCGTCGACAGCACCGACTATGACGCACTGGGCATCGGACCGGGCATAGGCCAGATAGAGAACACGGCCATCGCCCTCATCGGGCAGATACGGCGTACAGGGTGTCCCATCGTGGTCGATGCTGATGCCCTCAACATTCTGGCCAACCACCAGGCCTGGATGCAGCAGCTCCCGGCAGGCATCATCATGACCCCCCACCCCAAAGAGTTTGACCGCATGGCAGGAAGCGCCAGTACCAACGACTACGAGCGCCTCATCCGCGCACAGCAGATGGCGGAGCATATCAAGGGCTACATCCTCCTGAAAGGCCACTACACCGCACTCTGCATGCCCGACGGCCACATCGTGTTCAACAGCACAGGCAACAGCGGCATGGCCACGGCAGGCAGCGGCGATGTGCTCACCGGAATACTCACCGCACTTCTGGCAAGAGGATACGACAAGGCACCCGCATGCCAGCTGGCAATGTATCTGCACGGGCTAGCAGGCGACATGGCGGCCAAGGAGGTTGGCAAAGAGAGCTTGGTGGCAAGCGACATCATCCGGTTCCTACCCAAAGCGTTCCTTAAACTGGAGGATTGAGATATCACCACACTTCATCACATTGCATAAATCACAAAAACAAAGCATACAACAGACGATGAACATCAAAGGTTTACTGTTACTGCTACTGCCGCTCGGTGCCAATGCACAGTCTGTCGAAGGCACCGACTACTACTTACCCAAGACGGCACTGCGCTTCACCGTAAAGGTGGAGAAGACTCAATACACGCCGGGCAGACTCGCACCCTACGCCCACCGTTTCCTGCGCACTGACGTGAAACAGGAGGCCACGACCTCCTATCGACTGCTTGGCATCGACATGGCACCCTACGCAACGCCAGACACAAGCCGACATTTCACACTCATCACTGACAAGAAGCACAGCGTGAACAAGGTGTGTCGGGCTGACAACGGACAACTTCTGGCCATCAACGCCGAAGCCTCAGCAACTCCAGTTCCTGTCCCGACGTTCACGCCTGGCCGCAAGCCGGCGCTGCCCACCCCGCAGGACTACATGACCGAGGACATTCTCAACGCAGGCAGCAACGCCAAGATGGCTGAACTCACAGCGCAGGAAATCTATGACATTCGCGACAGCCGCAACCAGCTCAACCGCGGAGAAGCCGACTTCATGCCCAAGGACGGCACACAGATGGCCATCATGCTCAGCAACCTTGACAAGCAAGAAGTGGCCCTCACCCAGCTCTTCACGGGCACCACGGTAAAGGACACCACATGGACCAACATCGACTTCGTACCCTCGAAGGAAGGCCAGGAGGTGCTGTTCCGTCTCTCTCAGTGGTCAGGCCTGGTGGATGCCGACGACCTCTCAGGAGAGCCCTACGTCGTGACCGTCACCGACAAGCACACGGTAGCCCAGCCGGAGCCTACAGCAGAAGGACAGAAAGAAGACAAAAACGACATCGGGTTGCGCGTCTGCCAACCCAGCAAAATCAAGGTTTCCCTTGCCCACGGCCAGCAGGTTATCAGCAGCTATGAGGTCTCGGCACCACAGTTCGGCACTGTCGAGTCGCTCAGCGGCGAGCTCTTCGGCAAGAAACAGTCGGCCAAACTCATCCTCAACCCACTCACAGGCAGTGTGAAGAGTATTGAGGCCATCACAATCAACTGACCTGATTAGGCTGTCAAGAAAGCGGACAATATATATGCTGAAAATTGGCGCGAAAGTCAGCAACCGGTCC
>CAVIOP010000103.1:0-10338 GCA_963644485.1 bacterium
CTTGCCCTGGGCTAGGTAATTGCTGGGCTTTCAGCCCGCGGCTCACGCAGACATCCAGTGTCGAAAACAGGAGGTGCAGAAATACCGCTCTGAAGACTCGCTTAACTTTTTTTATGTCTTTGGGGCTTCGTTTTTGTTACAATTTCGTTATATTTGCAAAAACCCTAGCTGCACCCGGACAAATGAGAGCAAGCTCTCTTGCCGCTCGTTTACACAGGCTTTGTATAACCCAAGCTGCACTCGGACAATTGAGAGCGAGCTTTTGTTTCCTTGCAGCTTCATGGCGATATATTCGCATTCAGAAGAGAGTTCGGAAAATGAGGCTTAAGACTACACAGAGAAGCCCTTTATGTTTAACTAATAACAATTAAACCTATGGACAAAACCGCTTTCTGGAAAAACACTTTCCCCCTGTGCCTGCTATTTGCAATGGCCCTCTCTTCGTGCAGTAGTGACGATGACTCGACTGTGGCGACAAACAATCCTGCTGCATACATCAAAGATGCCGCGAAGTTGAAAATGATACACTCGCTTACTGACATAGACGGCGGCAAAGGACGTTTCTATGAGCTCAACTACACGCTTGACTACAAGTTGGACGAAGCCTTGAAGTCGGAGCCGATCGACTTGGAAGGAATCACAGCCTTCATGTCAAAACATCTCTTCGACACAGTACCTCAAACCACCACGAAGCTGGGCTACGGGGCTGGTTGCAGTGCCTTTGCGGCGCCCGACCCATCAACGGGCAACTACCTCATGGGCCGCAACTTCGACTTCTGCCATGTTGACCCTGCCACAAAACAAGAGGTTCCCATTGCCGCCATTGTGGTGCACACCACATCGGCAGAGGGAAAGAAGTCGGTGAGCATGGTCGACTCCTACTGGCTAGGACTGAGCAAGGGTTTCTACACCGACGGAAAGTCGGACTTGTCGGTACTCATGGCCCTACCCTATGTGTTCATGGACGGCATGAACGAGGATGGCCTCGCCATTGGCGTGCTCCATCTGGGTGGCGAGCCTGCAGTGCAGAAAGAGCCCGGCAAGCTGAGCATTATGACCTCAATGGCCATGCGCATGGTTCTCGACAAGGCCAAAGACGTTGATGATGCCATTGGCAAGCTCCGGCAGTATAACATGAACATGGAGTCGGAGGCGGGCGGCAGCTACCACTATTTCATGGCCGATGCCAAGGGCAACTATGCCATCATCGAGTATTTGCCCTCCGACACTGACGAGGACGACTACGAGCTGAAGGTGCTGAACAACAACGACACCCTGCGCTATGTCACCAACTTCTACGTGCATCCATCCCTGGCCAACGACTCCGTGATTGGCGGACGTGCAACGCGCGGCAAGGAGAGGTACAACATAATGAAAAACTACATGAAGATGAATGTCTATAAGCTGACAGAGGCGCAGGCAATGGAACTGCTCGGCAAGGTGGCGACCGACGCTAACCCCGAGGAGAACACCAGCCACACGCAATGGTCGTCGCTATACAACCTCTCAAAGCGCACACTGGACGTGTCCATACTGAAAGAGTATGACACCCAGTACACCTTCCAACTGAAATAAGTAGGCCCGAAAGCTCTGCCGAGGATATGACACGAAAAGAGGGTGCATCGATAATCGATGCACCCTCTTGACATTATTGTACGTTTCCAACCTGAAGACTACTTCACCACAACCTTCCTCGTGACCGTCCGTCCGGTATTGGCATCAGTGGTCCTGAGCAGATATACGCCCGGAACGTTCGGCTTACCGTTGAGCAGTATGCCGTTGAGGTTGAGCCACTGGCCACTGATGTCTTCTGCGTTGATGTCGTCGATTGACGTTATCGTCTCGCCGAACGTAAGCGCAAGAGGATTTCTGTAGCTGCCGCAGATGGAGTCCTCGATGAAGTCGATAGTCACCTCGGAGGTCCATGTCTGGTCGCCCTTCGCCATCTTGAAGTTCAGCTTGCACTTGCCGTCGCCAGGCACGGTGAAGAAAGCATAGCCATC
Source organism: bacterium (assembly GCA_963644485.1). Classification (GTDB taxonomy): domain Bacteria; phylum Bacteroidota; class Bacteroidia; order Bacteroidales; family Bacteroidaceae; genus Prevotella. The sequence goes on from CAVIOP010000103.1 coordinate 2,004, forward strand.
GTCGCCCGTTATCTCCGAAGAGCGGCACTCGTCGCCAACGAACACACCCACCTCAACGCCTTGCTGCATCTCACCGTCAAGGGTAACGCATGCCGTTATGGTCATGTTGTTCGGATACAGGTGATAATCGATGGGCGAGAACACCCGTTCGCCGTTAGCCTGAGAAGCAAACCGCTTGCTCGGTGCGGCCTGCACCGAAGAGAGGGTCGTCAGCGTTGAGGCAGGATAGTTGAATGTCCTTGTCTCGCTGCTTTCGCTCTTCAGCATGTAACCCTGTCCGGGCACAAGCATCGTCAGTGAGCCAGCCCACTCGTAGCCGTCGTAGATGGCAAAGCCGCTCTGTCCCTTTATCATGTCGCCGTCCTGCGGATTCATGCCGGCCAAAGCATCGGCCACCGAAGTCGCCTGCGCACTGTTGTAGGCTATCCAGTTCCAGCCCGGCGTCACGGTGATGGTGCGGTCGGCCTTGGAGCCATACTTGCCGATGACGTTCAGTTCCTTATCCTTAGCCATCTTTATCTTATACATCGACTTGTTGTCGAGCATGAAGATCTTCTTCTTGCCGTACCATGTGCCTTCGTCGCAACCGGCGAAGCTGTTCTGGCTCTTTACAATCATCGCCGCGTCAGACACATTGTACAGCACGGTCTCCACGTCCATGTTGTCGGTCTTCACATAAAGCGAAGCCCAGTTCCATCCGGTGCCGAGGGCCAGGGTCTGCTCCATCTTGTCGGCAGCGTCTATCAGCAGCGGGTCGGAGTACTTGCCCACAAGCACATTGGCCTTGAAAGTCACCTCCTCCGATGTCGTGGTGACGGGGTGCATGATGCCTGTGCTTGCGTCATAGACCTTGAAGGTGACGGCCTTGTCGGCGTCTTTGCCGCTGCCATACAAGTCAATCAGCACGAAGCAGTTGTCATAGCGTGAGTTATAGACAGGCTGTGCCACACCGCGGCACTCGTCGCCAATGAACGCGCCCACAATGTCGTCGGAGTCGTAGCTTGGCGTGCCGAGGATGGACAGCGTGCCTATGACGCTCATCGTGTTTTCATACTTGCTCTTGTCGACCACCCATGCAGGCTTGTCGCCCTCAACGGTGAGCTGCAGCGTGAACGGCGTCGTTATGCCGTCGTTGTCGGTGAGGTAGATGGTCTCCTCATACTTGCCCACCGGTGTTGTCTCGGTCACCTCGAAACTTATGGTCTCGGTGGCGAGAGGATCCACGGTGCCATACTCCGCACTTGCCTTCAGCCACGACGGCAAGCCGCTGATGGTCCACATCTGCTGCGTACCGCCCTTGTTGGCGAAGCTTGCCTCGAAGGTGTGGCTCTCGCCCACCTGGGTCGAAGTCTTCAGCGAGCTCTCGTTCCATGCCAAGGCATTGTTGTCGATGTAGGCACTCCAGCACACTGGCAGTGAGAGGTTGCCGTTCGTGTCGCTCAGGTCGCGCACGGTGAAGTTCAGCGTGCAGGCATTTATCTTGGCAGGCGTCTCGTTGATGGTTATGACAATCTTGTTGTCGCTTGCCGTGAACGAGTAGTCAACATTGGTCTCCGTTTTCTTCTCCCTTAGGGAAGGAGCCTCGTCGGTGAAGGTCAGAGCGTTGCCATACGCAGCCTTGTGGTCGGTCCGCACGGCATCGTCGTCGGAGCCTATGGCCACCACTTGGGAGTTGTCGAGAACCTTCTTCTCAAACGGATAGTAGGCCACGAGTCCCTGCTCTTTGCCCGTGAGGCGCAACTTGCTGCGCGACTTGAGCATGTCGGCACTGAGCGTGGCGTTCCAGAGACGTATCTCGTCCACGCAACCCACCATCTGGCGGTCGTAGTCATACTGTCCGTTCTCGTTGACCGTGCGGCGTGCGCCCACGATAAGCTTGTCGCTTGCAGTGAGTCCGATGTTGTCGGCATTGGTGGCCATGGTGCGCTCGCCGTCCACATACACGGCAGCGTTGCCGTCGCGCAGAATGTTGAGCGCCACATGGTGCCAAGCGTTGTCCTGCAGCGATGCGCTTGATGCATCGTAGGTGTTGTCGCCCGAGGTGAGCTGGAGCATTCCCGCGTCGGTCATCCAAAGCTGCACCTTACCGGCCTGCAACAATTGACTCTCGCCCTGCTGCTTGTCGGCACGCATCCATAGCTCGATGGCACAGTTGTCGGCATCGAGCGGCGACACGTCGCCTGTAGGAATGTCGAGGTGCGATGTTCCGTCAAGCTCCACAGCCTTGTTCTCGTTGTTTATGTACCAACTCTCGTTGGCCATGCTCATGTGGCGGTTGCGGGCATAGTCGGTAATGGTTGTGCCCTCACCCTCGTCCATCTTCCAGTAGCCTATGAGGTGGCGTGTGGCCGGGTTCTTGGTCTTGCTCTTGTTGAGCAGTGCGCCCGTCATGTCGTGCGCCTCGTCCCATAGCGTCAGTTCGTGCATGGCTCCTGCCACGTTCTGTCCTATGACTAACGGACCGTTGCCCTCGTAGGCCACGACCGTCTCGCCCTTGAACAGTTGGGTGGTGTTGGCACCTTCGGCCACGGCGCCCGTTAAGGTGTTGCCGTCGGCCGCAGCGGTATAGCTTATGGTGAGGTAAGACCACAGTCGCATGGGTATCGCATCCTCCGACTTGTAGGTGTTGGAGCCTATCTTCACGTTGAGCTTGCCCGCATCGTCAACGCTCACCACAAACTTCTGCTGTCCCTTGCCGTGCGACAGCAGGGTGCCTGCGCCTTCCACGTTCACCCAAGTGTCTATGGAGAAGCTCTTGCCGGCGAGGTTGATGTCGGCGGCAGTGGCGGCAGTGGTGGCCGTGCCCGTCATGCCGAGGGCCGTGGAGTGGCTCACCTCCGCACCATTGAGCACACCCGTCACAAGGAAGTTAGCTTCCTTGGTCAGCTCGCCCTTGAGGAAGTTCTCGTTGAACTCTATGCTGATGTCATCGCCGGCCGACAGTATGCCGTCGGTGGGCGACGGTGTGCCGAGTGGCTGCGGACGCGCCATGTCCTTCACGAGGGCTATCTCCTCGCTGGTGTTATAGACCTCATCGTTGCCGTAGGTGCTCACGGAGAGCACACGGAAGGTGTAGTCGCCGTCGCTGTAGTCGTGCATGGGCAGCTTGTAGGACACTGTGGCGTCGGTGGGCAGCAGCTCGTTGTTCTGCGTCACGTCGTTCTCGTCCAGCACATACTCGTGCACGAGCGTCCAACCGGTCTCGCCCTGCTTGCGATACTGAATGCGGAAAGCCTTCAGGTTGTGGTAGTCGCGGTCAAACTGACTGAACGAGATGTTCAGGTTGTCGCCTGTCTGCGAGTTGAGTGTGGTGCGGTCGAGCTTCATCGCCACTGCCGACGACGAAGGCACAAACTGCGCCGAGATATACACCGTGTCGGCTATCTGCTGCCAAGTCCTTGTCGGGTCATACTGCGACTGCGAGGCGAGCACTATGCCTATCTTGTCGTAGTTGAGTATGCTGTTGTTGGTCTGCCAGAGCTGCAGAGACTTGGTCACTGTCTCGCCAGCCGGAATCTTTATGATGCGGTTCTCGGTGAGAATGGAGCCGTCTATGGTTATCTTGGCTCCGTTGGGGTTGCTCTCGTCTATCGTCAACAACTTGTAGTAGATGTCCGAGTCTATCTCCGAGGCATTGGTCAGGCGCAACGTGTAGTTGGCTGCACTGCCCGAGGGCACATTGGTCACCGTGGGCACGTCAACAGCTATCTGCGGCACCTCCACCTGCATGGTGGCTTCCATGATGGTGGTGCCCGGCTGGTAGTACTTGGTCTTCACCTCACCCTCATACGGCCCGGAGGTCTGGCCGCCAAGGGTGCGGAAGATGGGCGAGTAGTCTCCATACTTATATACATCCACCGTCAGAGCGTCGGTATAACTGTCTTCGGCAAGAGTGTAGGAGAATGATTTAATGGAGTCCGAGCCCGAGGTTGACGACACGTGTTTAGAACCGCCGTTATGTATATTAACTGACCACTCAAAGCCTACTCCATTAACTTTAAAGCCCACGTTATTTTTAACAAAGGCATATCCTGTAAATTCCCATTCATGTGTTCTTTCGTCGCTTTCCTCATCCTTTGTGCTATTGCTGATACTGCTACCCGAATCAAACGAATAGTTCTGGTCGAGGTGTTTGTCGCGAGACTTGTTGGCGAGTACTTTCTCCTCTTCATTTTTGGCGAGATATCCCTCCCAGATACGTATCTGCATATTGAACCACTCCACCGTGTCGTTACATTCCGTTGTGCCGGGTATCATGGTGTATGATGGCCCTGTATTACTCACGTCGGCTGTGGCTTTATCTTGCCAAACATCCTTGTCGTGGTTGGAACTGCCAAAGCGAGCGTCGGTAGGCGAGAGAGTAGTGAGATATACAGGCTTGTCGGATGTGTTGGTGTAGCCCTCTATGCTGCTTACGGTTTGCAGCACACTGTTACGCATTGTGCGCAGGTTGGGCAAAAGAACATTCTCCACATAGTGCTGGGTGTAGTTGAACATCGTATTGAATTTGAGTCCGGTGGTGATGATGTCCTTCACTTCAAGCGCGACTGTGTTGCCTGTGCCTTGGCGCCGGAAATTGATGTCGCGCGCATTACCATATATAATATTGGTGGATGTGCCTATGAACACATCGCCATTGGCTCCTACATATTCGGGCTCGGCCGATGTGCTGATGGTGCGGGTGTTAGTAAGGGTGTAGGTATAAGTATGGGATTTCCCTTTATTTAATTCAGCATGAAAGCCACCTGTTACATCATCAAAACTTTTAGACTTAGTGATGACACAAACAGGACCCTTCACTATTGATAAATCTGCACCAACATAGAATGTGCCGCTTGTTTCCCACTCCCCCACAAATGATCCGCGAAAAAATGTCATATCCGTCTTCACGCTTCCTTTTGTCCATTCGGCGAATGATTTTGAGCCTGGAGGATCGCGCAGTATCATTTCCACCATGTCCGGACCGCCGGTCACAAAGTTGTTGCCCGTGGGCAGTGAACCGAGTATGATGCCACTCATGCCGTTGCCGCTCCAGTCGTAGGTGCGCCCGTTGACATCGTAGGTCATGGAAATGGTGCGCGAATAGGGCGGCGTGATGTTAGGCAACCCCGCTGTCCACGTATACTTTGCTTTTCCGAGACTGTCAAGCTCCAGTTGGTTGCTTTCCAACTCCGCTACCGAGCCAGGAGTTGCGCCTGTAGAGTCATTGATATACACCTTTTGCGTTGACGAGAGTGCGTTGTTGATGGTCACCACGCTGCCATCGAGCGGCACACGCGACACCACAGGCTGGTTCTTCACGTCGTTGTTCACATATTCCTCATAGCCGTAGAGGTTGAATGTGTAATCCTCCTCGCGTTCGAAGATGGCTCCACCATATTTGTAGGTCACTTTGAAATCGTTGCCCACGGAGTCCACTTGGTAAATGTCGTCTATGGTGAGCTCGCCGTTGGCGTCCTCAATCTTATAGCTCGAGATGCCGAAGGCCCCATCAGTGCGATCTTCTTGTGTGACGGAGAACGACGGTGTGCTGTGGTAGGTCTGTTTCAGCGAGCAGTTGTATTTGTATTCGCTCTTCACCTCGTTGTTATCCACCAGCGAGTCGGTATATTCCATCAGGGTGTTGGTGGCATCCAAGGTGGTGGCATCGCCCACTACAAGGCCGTTGGCCACGACCTTCAATTCCTCCACTTTGTACATGAGTGGCGGTATCATGGCCGAGAACTCACCGGTGAGCGAGTCGGTGCGGATGAACAGTTTCTTGCAGTCCAGCTGGCCCGCGCCGCGCCATGAACGGCTGGCAATGGCAGTGGTGGCCGACGCTATGCGGACGGTGTCGTCGTTGGTATCGTAGCTGAAGGTCGTTTCATCCTCCGATTTCACCACGTTCATGCGATACTTGGTGTTCGTGGGTGTGAGCACAATCTCGGTCACACCAATGTTGTTCACGCTCTGTCCGAAGCCTATAGGTTTGTCGCCCTCAATGCTTCCGCCAACCACATGCCCGGAGAAGTTCACGAGCGTCTGGTCGAAGAACGTCATGTTCTTTATCTCGCGGTCGAATAGTGTCTTTTTCCCGCCTCCTTCGAGGTCTTCGGGATAGCGCCCTGACTGGGCAAACACGTGACCGTCTTTCTTCACTTGTATATAGTGCTGGCCTATAGGCACGCTTATGGTGAACTTCCCGCTGTCATTTGTCTGTATGAGTTCGCCGTCGCGGCTGCATATCGTGCCGTCAACATAGAAGGAGCAACCCTCAACGGGATAATCGGTGCCCTCGTAATAGACATATCCCGAAACGGGGAACGACGACACGTCGTTGAAATCCACTCCACTGTGCACGAGCGACGAGGCGCTCACATAGCGAGTGCTGTAGGTGGGCGAGAACTCATGTATGCCCAAGGTGGGCACCACCATGTAGTTGGTGCCATCGCCGGAGAACGGCACGCCGCGCACCACGAAGTTGCCCTGGGTGTCGGTCAAGGCAAAGAGGCCGAGCTGGTTGCTTGTGGGCAGAACGAGCGATGTGGGCTTGGTGCCCGCGCCCAGTCGCCCATGGTGGTTGTTGCTCACACCGCTGGTCTTTGAGTAGTCGTAGGCGGTGGTCTGTCCGTCTATGCCCTCATCCACTGGCCAGTAGGCCACAAGGTTGTCCTCGGTGCCGCACAGGGTGTGGTTGTAGTTGTTGAGTATCTCCTTCTCGGTGAGAGCCTTGCCGCTGAACATGCGCATCTCGTCGATATAGCCCGAGAACGCGCTGTCTTTCGCCGAGACATAGCTTCCGCCTATGCAAAGGCCGGTAGTGTCGTTGTCGGCAAATTTCACGTTTACTGGAAGCCGGTCAGCCAGTGAGCATGAGGTCAAGGAGTCGTTCTTGTCGATGGTCGTTACGACCGCGTAGCCCGAACGGTCAACAGCGAGTGTGACCGACGTGAACTCGTTGGCCTGCAGATACAGTCCGGTGGCCACGGAGTCGCCGTCCACCTGAATACACAGAGGGAAGCGCTTGGTGGCGTCTATGGCACCGAGCCAGAGGCTCAGTTTGCTGCCAAGGTCGAATATGGTGGGCTTGCTGCCCGGCTGTTCGTCGTCGGGGCGCACCATCATCTGCACGGAGTAGGCACGGTTGGTGATGATGTTGTTGAACTTCTTGCCTTCGTTGTCGAAGAACACGCCGTCGCCGGTTCCCGACACACGCAGCGAATAGAACTGTCCGCTCTGCTGCTCACCCGAGTCACCGCGCATCAGAGCCACACGAGCTCCGGCCACGGCTGTGCCCGTGTCGTAGGTGATGCGTCCCGACACGATGCCCGTGGAGCGGCTGAAGCCCTCGTCGGTCTTGGCCAGACGGGTGTCGCTGCTGTCGCAGGTGGTTATGCTCACCACCTTGTACTCGTAGTACAGGCCGGGCAGTGCTGTCTGGTCCTCATAATAATAGCTGGTGGCGGTGCCGCTGGTCTTGTATATCACAGCCCAGGTCTCTGTGCCCATCACGCGCCGCTGCACCTCATAGCGTGTGATGTCGGAACTCACTTGGTCGGCCTCCCACGACAACTTCACCAGTCCGTTGTATTCGCCCTTGGTGCAGGTCACCTTTGTCACCTGTGAGGTGCCCGTAAGGCGTCCTTCGCCGATGTTTGTGCTCTCAAACGTCTTGTTATCGAGCATCGTGGTCTGTACCTTATATAAATAGGTGGGACAAATCTCAAGGTCGCGCGAGTCAATGTATTCATATTCTGTCTTGTCCTTCTTGGTTACGCTCACGCTGGCAACTTCTTTCCAGTTGTCGCCCTCTTCCCCGTTCTTGCTCTCCGCACGCAGCACCTTGAAGGAGTAGTTCTCGTCGCCTTTGAATTGAGGACAGTTCCATTTCACGGTGATGGAATTCTTGCCCGACACCACTTCTTTGATGTTGATGTCGAAGTCGCGTGCCACCTTCACCGTGGTTGTGGCTTTCAGTCGCTCTATAAGCTTGTCTGCTTTGGTCGGGACGAAATACACTTCATAGCGATAAAGCGAGTCGTATTCTGGCACCTCCTCGCTGTATTCGGTGCTTTTCTGCGATTGCTCTTTCCTAACCAATGTGCCCGATGTACTTTTGCCTTCATAGCGATATATGCTCCATGTGCCGTCGCTGTATTGGCCCGATGCCCTCCACGTTAGCTCAATTTTCTTCCCCCACATGTTGGTGGTGATTCCTGTAATAGTGGGTTTGAGAAAGTCGCCAACATCATTACTTCTCCAACCATACACTATGGTAGAAGGCCGGTTGGCTGGTGACACAGTGACGGCCTTTTGTGTGTAGATGGTCAGTTTGTGGTCCTTAGCTTCCGTT
>CAVIOP010000104.1:0-10113 GCA_963644485.1 bacterium
AAGATGGGGGTAGAATGACAAGAAAATTTGCTTAAAATCTGTTACATCACTGATAGTCAGCATGTTGCAAAAAAGCAAATGCAGCGCGTATTTGAGCCAAGAGGGCATGGCGCTTGCCGCGGCGGCCTTCTGGCGAGGCAAGTTGTAAACAAAATTAGGTCATGTCAACTCTTGTGTGTCATGATGTCGAGCACCATGTCGTCAGTTGAGCACATGGCCTCTTTTCCGATACTGGTGAGGTTGTGTATGCTCCGGTCCACATCCTTGTCGATGATGCCCTCGGCCTCGGTGACATGCTTTCCCTCGCGCGCCAGTACCGCCGACAGCAATGCCGTCGACACGCCCGAACTGATTTTCAGTGCGCAGCTGGGCTTTGCTCCGTCACAAATCATGCCCGTGAGGTTGGCTATCATGTTTCTCACCGCATGGCAGATGTCGTCATATCCGCCTCCCATGAGGTAGGTGATGCCGCAGCTGGACCCTATGCTCGCCACCACACAGCCGCACAGGGCCGACAGCTTGCCAAGGCTCTGCTTGATGTAGATGGCCGTCAGGTGGCTCAGCGTCAAGGCCCTTATCAGTTCCTCTTCAGTGTTCTCGTTCTCCTCAGCATACACCGCCACGGGATTGGTGGCGCAGATACCTTGGTTGCCCGACCCGCTGTTGCTCATCACCGGTATCATGGCACCGCCCATGCGGGCGTCACACGCTGATGCGGTCTTGGAGATGATGTGCGAGAAAATGCTGTTGCCGAAGATGCCCTTGCTCAGCGGCCGGTCCATGGTCTTTCCCAGACAGTGGCCGTAGTTGCCCTTCAGCGAGGCCTCTGCAGCGGCAAGGTTGAGCTTCCGGGCATCGAGGATGAAACTGATCTCCTCAAGCGGCGAGGTCATGGCGAAGTCCCACACGGTCTTCAGATTGAGCTGCAAGCCCTCCTGTTCACCCTCGGTGCCCAGGCATTTCCGCTTGTCGAGCAACACCTGTCCGTTGCGTTCCTCATAGACGAAGTTGGTGTGGCTGCCCGCGATGACGGCCTTCGCCTTGTCGTCGCCGGCTTCACACTCCACCTCAATGTAGAGTTTTTCAGTGATGTTGGGCTTCAGCTTGATGTCGATGCGGTCACCGTCGATAAACTTCTTGCCCTCTTCCAGGGTCTCGGGCTGGAGGTCCTTGATGACCTCCAGCTGATATTCCGACTTGCCCACGATGGCCCCCAGGGCCACGGCTATGGGCAGTCCGATCATGCCCGTTCCGGGGATGCCGACGCCCATGGCATTTTTCAGCATATTGGCAGACAGCCACACTTTGATTGTCTCCGGCCTGCGGCACAAGTCCTCGGTGGCACGCGCCACACAGAGTGCCACGGCCATCGGTTCGGTACATCCCACTGCGGGCACCACCTCCTGGTGGATGAGCGCCAGTATCTGGTCTCTCGTTTCCTTGTCAAGCATTGTTTCTGATGCGTTTTGCAATTGTTGTTGCAAACTTACATAAAAATAATGAGGATAGAAACGGATAATGCAATTAAAAACGCTTCGGCACGTTATTTACGCTGAACGGCCCATTATCCGTAAAATGTTTCATGCCAGTCTGTCCATTTATGTGTACCTTTGCATGCAGTTATGAACAAGATTTTGGCTATCCTATTTATCCTGACGCCTCTGGCCGGCATTGCCTACAGCCAGTGGCGCACGTGGCACATCCTGCCCTTTGGGGGTGTAGCCAGGTGGACAACAATGGGCGTGATGCTGGTGTGCCTACTCATTTTCTTCGCCGTTCCTCCCCACCTTCATCATTTCTCCTTTCCATGCAGATAGACATTCTTTGGTTGCGGCGTTGGTTTGACACGTTCAACCGGCAATACTTCGACGGCGGCCTGCCTACGCCCCGCTTCCACATCGGCCACTCGCGCACGCGGCTCGGCACCTTATCCTACAAGCGCAAGATGACGTTTCGCGGCATGCGCCTCTACGATTTCGCCCTGGGCATGAGCAACTACTATGACCAGTCGGAACACCAGTTCCAAAGCGTGCTGCTCCATGAGATGATCCACCTGAGCATCGCGGCGGCAGGACTGAAGGACACGGCACCCCACGGTGTGGTGTTCCGGGGCACGATGAGCCGGCTCAACCGCGAAGGATGGAACATCCACGTCATGACGCCCACACAAGGGCTGAAGAAAGCTTATACGGGGTCAACACAGGTCATCGGCCAATACCTGGTGCTGGCCATCGAGACGAAGGACGGGAAACATTATTTCTCTTCTGTAAATCCCAAGTATGCCCGCACGCTTAAAGAGCAGTTGCCTCGTGCCACAAGCATCAAGCATGCCTCCTGGTATACCACGTCCGACACCTGGTTTGACGACAAGCCCAGGGTGCGCAGCCTCAGGGGCACACGCGTCAGCGGCGATGTCTTTGCAGCCAAGACTGCACGCATGAGTCCTATCCGTTTCTGACCGGCTTGGAGCACGCAGCATCAGCGGGCCTGCTCCCGAAACTCACTGGGTTTCATGCCTGTCTTCATCTTGAACTTGGAGGAAAAATAATCGGGGGAGTCAAACCGCAGCCGATAGGCAATCAGCTTGACGCTCATGTCGGTGGTAGCCAGCAGTTCCTTGGCTCTCTGGATGCGCAATTCCTGCTGATAGAAGGCGGGTGACACGCCGGCAAACTCCTTGAACAACTTGCGGAAATTGCTGTAGCTGACACCCATGTCGCAGGCTATATCCTGGATGGTGAGGTCGTCTTCGAGCCCGTCGCGTATCCGTCTGCGGGCCTGGTTGACCATGTCCACATGCTCGTGGTTGCGGCTCAACTGGTTAGTCCGCTCCAGCGAGTACATCAGACCCACAAGATGATTGACCACGCCCGCCAGGGTCTGCTGCACATAGGGGCTCTCAATCTGGGCCACACGCATAGCCTCCTCATAAAGACGGAGCACCTCGCCCGAATAGCCCACATGATAGATGGGATGGTCCTTTGAGAGGAAACCTGCCTGCACACGGTGGTCCATGTTGGCACCCTTGAACCCTATCCAGTGGCTTTTCCAGCCCACGTCTGCCAGGGGGTGGTAACTGTGCCACTCGCCCGGGAAGAGCAGGAACATGTCGCCTGCCTTGATGCGCGTCTCTTCCACCGAGGCCGAACGGAACAGACCTTCGCCCTCGGGCTGGTAGAGCAACTGGTACTCGTTGAGCACACGGCCCTTTTCGAGCGTGAAATAATATCCGTCAGCGTGTCCGTGGGTGGGATACTCGTCACCGGGCGCAATCTCCTCATAGCCCACGGTGCTCACCGTCAGTCCCCATTCGGCATCGCGCTCATTGGCTATCATGTATTTGCTGGTCTGCATGGTTTAGGTTTTTCTATTGTCTGCAAAAATAAAAAAGAAAAACCGAACGCCAAAGTTTTCACCTCTTTTTTTATGTATGCGCAAGCGGAAAGGGGGATGCCAAACCCGCCTTCAGTTACTGCAACTGATAACAAGTGGAATACAAAAAAAGCTGTGCTGAAAGTCTACGTAGTGAAACGCAACGTTCAGCACAGCCACAAAACTTGTTTTCTCTTTTCTTATAATGGAGCCTATTGAATATTTGCTTATATTCCTATGATTTATCAGCGGCGGGGAGTCAAAGCGGATATTCGTCGAAGGCGTAGAGCACGGTCGACAGGTAACGCTCTCCCGTATCGGGCAACAAGGCCACGATGGTCTTGCCCTTGTTCTCGGGACGCTTGGCCAGTTGGGCAGCGGCAAAAGCAGCGGCTCCCGACGAGATGCCCACGAGCAGTCCGTCTTGCTGGGCAAGCTGGCGTCCGGCGAGGATGGCGTCATCGTTCTGCACGTCCAGCACCTCGTCGACCACGCTGGCATCGTAGGTTTCGGGGACAAAACCGGCCCCGATGCCCTGGATCTTGTGCGCGCCCGACTTGCCGCCGTTGAGCACGGGCGATGAGGCAGGCTCCACGGCCACCACCTTCACGTTGGGGTTCTGTTCCTTCAGGTATTTGCCTATGCCCGATATGGTACCGCCTGTCCCGACGCCTGCCACGAGGATGTCTACCTTGCCGTCGGTATCCTTCCAGATTTCGGCTCCTGTGGTCTCATAGTGCTTACGCGGATTGGCAGGATTCTCAAACTGTTCGAGGATGACAGCACCGGGAATGCTGTCGCGCAGCGCCTCGGCGGCCTTGATGGCACCGGTCATGCCGTCCTTTCCGGGCGTGAGCCTCACCTCCGCGCCATAAGCCTTTACCAGGTTGCGGCGCTCCACGCTCATGGTCTCGGGCATGGTGAGGATAAGCTTGTAGCCCTTGACAGCCGACACCAGGGCCAGGCCGACACCTGTGTTGCCGCTGGTAGGCTCGATGATAGTGGCACCGGGCGTCAGGACACCTTTCTTCTCAGCATCCTCAATCATGGCCAGGGCGATACGGTCCTTCACACTGCCGCCCGGATTGAAAAACTCCACCTTGGCAATGACGGGGGTGTCGAGGCCATGGAGTGCTGAATACTTATTGAGTTCGACCAGTGGCGTGTGGCCAACAAGGTCTGTTATCTGCTTGTAAATCATATCTGCTGTTTTTTGGCCAGACCGCCCATGCAGGCCGGTCCCGATGGATTCCGCATCCCGCATGGAGCGGGGTGCGGTGTGTTTGTCTATGGAATTGGTCACTTCACGGCCTCAAACGCCTGGTCAAGGTCGTCGATGAGGTCTTGGTAGTGCTCGGTGCCGATGCTCAGGCGGATGGTGCCGTCGTAGATGCCCTGCTCAGTGGCCTCCTCCTCGCTCAGCTCCGAGTGGGTGGTGCTCTTCGGATGCACCACGAGCGACTTCACGTCAGCTACGTTGGCCAGGTCGGAGAAGATCTTCAGGTGGTCGATGAAGTCCCAGGCCTTCTGCGTGTCGCCGTCGATCTCGAAGGTGAAGATGGAACCTGCACCGTTGGGGAAGTAACGCTCATAGAGGTCGTGATTGGGATGCTCGGGCAGCGACGGGTGATTGATTTTCTTCACCAGGGGCTGGCTCTTCAGATAGTCGATGACCTTCTGCGTGTTGAACACATGGCGCTCCACACGGAGGCTCAGCGTCTCCAGTCCCTGCAGCAGCACCCAAGCGTTGAACGGAGAGATGCAGGCTCCCTCGTCGCGCAGCAACAAGGCACGCACACGGGTCACGAACGGAGCGGGCATCTTGCCGAAGACCAGTCCGTAGTAAGAAGCGTCGGGCTGAGTGAAGCCAGGAAACTTGTCGTTCTGGAAATAGTCGAACTTGCCGCCGTCGACGATGACACCACCCAGGCTGGTGCCGTGTCCACCGATGAACTTGGTGGCCGAGTGGACCACGATGTCTGCACCGTGCTCCAGCGGACGGATGAGATAAGGTGTGCCAAACGTGTTGTCGATAACCACGGGAACGCCGTGGCGGTGGGCTATCTCGGCCGTGCGCTCGATGTCGGAGATGTTCGAGTTGGGATTGCCCAGGGTTTCGATGAACACCAGTTTTGTATTGGGTCTGATGGCAGCCTCCAAAGCCTCGTAATCGTCGGGGTCGACGAAGGTGGAGTCGATGCCGTACTTCGACAGCGTGTGTTTCAGCAAGTTGTAGGTACCGCCGTAGATGGTCTGTGTGGCTACCACATGGTCGCCGGCATAGGCCAGGTTGGTAATGGCATAGGTAACAGCGGCGGCACCCGAAGCTACAGCCAAGCCTCCTACGCCGCCCTCAAGGGCTGACACACGCTCCTCGAATACGCCCTGCGTGGTGTTGGTCAGGCGGCCGTAGATGTTGCCGGCATCCTTCAGGAGGAAACGGTCGCTGGCGTGCTGGGCACTGTGGAAGACGTAAGATGTGGTCTGGTATATGGGCACGGCACGGGCATCGGTAGCCGGATCAGCCTGTTCTTGTCCTACATGAAGTTGCAGTGTCTCGAAGTGGAGTTTCTTTTCGTTGCTCATTGTTTTTCCCTTTCTTTGTTTTTGGCCGCCGTGGGCCCTGATGAGAGGTCGGCGGTGGGTTGTTTTAATACATTTATTGATATTAATTGTTCACGGTTGCAAAGGTACGCCGACTTTTTGACTCCCACAATCGCCAATATGTGTCATATTGCATACCATCATCATGGTATTGATTACATTTCAGAACCACGTTGGAACTATACTGCATCTTTTTCAGTTGTCCGCGCAGAGCATTCCCTATTTTTTCTCTACTATCTGATGGTATTGCTGCGTGCTCTCGGCCTCCATGCGCTGGTGCACTTTCTTTCCGCCTGAGAAGTTCCAGGTTACGCCAAACAGGAAGGAGGTAGTGCTGGTCTTATTATTATAGTAGGTGGTGACATCGGTGCCTTCCGTCCTTCTCTGCCTTCCCTTAGCCCAGAGGGTGGACTGGAGCGACAAGCGCAGCCGGTTGTGACACAATGTCTTCCACAAGGAGACGTCGACATTGCCCACGGGTTTCATGTAGTAATGTTCGAGGCTACTCTTGGTCTCCCAGTAAGCATTGAGCGATCCGCCAAAGGATGGCAGGAAGGTGAATTGGTTGTTCCACCAGAACTTGCCACACCATTGGCCATTGATGGTTTCCTGTGCCGAGCGAAATTTCACTTGCAGGCCAGCCACTTGCACCTTCGTATTCCACCATTTGGTGGGCGAGACGCTCACCTCCAGCCTTGCGCCGAAGGCGCGCTCATAGTCCCCATTCTCTGGTTTGGCCCACGTCACCTTGCCATCAGTTCCGTGTGCATAATAGATGGGGTCGAGGATGCGGTCGTAGAGGAGCGTGGCTTGTATGTGCTGGTTGACCGAGAAACCCAGCATGACCGAGTGGTCTCTTGGTGTTGCCAATGAAGAATTGCCCGTCGTGTAATATCCTGGATTGGAGTAGACTTTATAGCTGTTGACCACGCTGTAAGGCATGTCTTCCACTGTGTTTTGGTACATCAACCTCAACAGAGTACCCTTCTTCGGGTTCAGCATCCACACGAACATGGCCTGCGGACAAAGGTAGGTACCCGCAAAGGTGGTCTCAGTGGCCATGGTAGCCACTTTCATGTGGTTGCGCTGCAGGGTCAATCCGGCGCTATACATGACCATCTTGCATCTCCCCGAGAAATTGGCATAGACGGAGGGAATGTGTATGTCAACCTTGTTGGCCAAGTCGCCTGTCAGGTCGTTGTAATGGATGTATTGGTAGCCTGCACCTGTCTCGAGTTTGTTGCCATTGGCAAAGTTGAGGGTGTACTTCGGCGTGAAGTGCAACAGTTGTGTTTTCTCTTTGGTCTTGTCCTCGAGGGTACGTTCGCCATTGGTGTCCTCAACCTGTGTCCGGTGATGGTTCTGTAGCAGATAGTCGGCCGTGATGTCGAGATTCGAACCTCGGTCGTCGGTCTTCATGACATACTTGGCCACGGTCTGCTGCACAAAGGTACTTTCCGGGCCATGCAGACAGGTCTCGCTGGCGTCCATGCCATCATTGGCAAGGGCCGTACTGTGTTGCTTATTCTTGACATCCGCGTTTCCGATATACTCGGACACTGCCAACGTGGAACCCTTGGACAGTTCGTAACTGATGTTCAAGCGGGTGCGCAGGTTATTGCTCCAAGAGCGCGTCTTGGACGAGATGTCCTTTCGCTGACCGTCGGCATAGAGAAAGCTATTGGATGCGTCTTCCAGCAGTTCTTGATTGGCATAGAGGGCGTAGTAGTTGACACTCCACTTGCCTTGGCTCGCGTTGACGGCAAGCACAGGTGTCCCCAGGATGTAGCCATACTTCGGCATGATTTCACTTTCGACCCTCACAAATCCTGAGTAGCCTCCGTTCTTCTGCTTCTTCGTCGTGATGCGCAGGATGCCTCCCTTCTCGTTGGCTCCTTCGCCCACTGTCAGGTAGTCCACCTCCACCTTTTCTATTTGCGCCGGTTGCAGAGCCGCCAACTCATCTTGCGACGTGACCTTGATGCCGTTGACATAGATGGTCGGGAGATTTCCGAAAAGATGAACTTTGCCCTGCGACACGTTCAAGCCAGGAAGATAAGCCAGCATCTCCTGCACCGTGTTGCTCTTCTCCAGTCCTGTTCCGCTGGGACACAGGCTGTATCCGTGGGCGTTGTTGACGATTCGGTTGCCCTTGACAACCACCTCGTTCAACAGTCTTACGTCTCCGATCATCTTGAAATTGACCACAAGACTGTCTTGTTCGTCCACAAGACTGGCCTTTGCATATTGCCGCTGGTAGCCAAAGCACTGTGCGGAAAGGATATTCTCGCGGCGTTTGGTTTCCACGTCGAAACGCCCATCAGCGTCGGCAATGACGCCTGACACATAAGCGGAGTCGGGAGCGGACAGCAACATGATGGTTGCGCCGGCAAGCGGCTGGCCATTGGCATCCACCACCCGGCCGGTTATCACCTGTCCGTGACAAGGGACAATGTGCAAAAGCATACTCACCACAATTAAATAACGAATTTTCATAATGATATGATTTACAAATAGCCTAACTGTATATTCGCTTCCCATACATGGCATCAAAAAGATTTCTTATCTCTCTTTCCTTGTCCTCATCAGAAATCACTTTGGGACATGCGTCATTAGGATTTTCCATATGGGTTTGCAAGCATATTGTACAAATAGGCAACAACGAACAGTTATCGCAATAATCTTTAAATTTAGACTCTGGCAAATAAGCCTCGCTCGTTCTTCTTAACAAACCTAACGAGTTAATTGCCCCCACCTTGTGCACACCATCAAACTCTCTCGCTGTACATTTATACACATCACCATTATAATTGACAACATATGAATTATAGTAATCCGCATAGCAATACGAATTTGCACAATAAGAGTTAGCTACATTACTTGCAAATCCTAATTTGCAAATATATTCATTTAGAGATCTTGTCTTGATGTATAACTCTTCTGTGGGCTTCTCTTGCCATATTCGTTGCAATGACACGGCAATCAACGATTTGTCCACCTCTTCCCACGTCCTTATTTCATCAAACAAATCACAAAATGAGGAAACGTTACTTAATGTATAGTTGCACCTTATATTAATTCTAAAATGTTGTTTTAATGCATATCTTACATTTCTCAACACAGTATCAAAAGTACCTTTTCCGTGAAAGTTCTTTGTAGCATCGTGGTAGCACTGGTTACCATCAAATGCTATTTGAAAACTTGTCGGAATATTGAAATATGAGATTTTGTCTACAACTTTATGAGATAACAAAACCCCATTTGTTGTAAAATGCAATTTTAAATCAATGCCTTTCGCAGCACATATTCTTTTGACAGCTTCAATTATAGGAAAAGCCCTTTCGTGAAATCCCAATAATGGCTCACCACCAAAAAATGCTAGTTGCACAAGTTTGACCCCTTTTGACACTTGTTGTTGAACAAAGTTATATAGTGACTGCCTTGTTTGTCCATCCATGTAAGCTCCCTTTTTGTGTTTTTCATAACAATACCAACAATTGAGATTGCAGTCTAAGGTCGGATTAATTGTAAGCCTAAGAACTTGTTTACTATAAAGTTCTGACAGAATATGTTTCTTTACAGAACTAATTTCATCTTCTGAATCGGAAATAATCATATTGTTGGCTAAAAGAGCATTAAAGAATGTTGGATGAATATCACGGAGGTTCTCTATACTATTAATATTATCCTCAAGGATAGCCAACAAGTCATTTACAACCAATAAGGATTTATTCCAAGCATAGTTGAAAATCGACGATTCTTTTTCAGAAACTTTATATATTCTGTTAAATTTACCCCAATGCATAAAATAGCGATAGCTAAGAGAATTTTTTAAACGGCTATAACAATAAAAATACATATTGACGACAATGGAGACAATAAGAGACAAGTTTGCCTGCTATTACCTCCATTGTTGTTCATAATGATTCATAGTTTTTAGCATTCAATAGCTAACTACACGAGAATCATTTTGCTGATGCGGTTGGGTCTATTATTATTATTCCACCACACTCCTTGCAAGCACAATTCCCATTCCACCAGCCAGAGTCCTTACTACAATTACCATTGTAGATAGAGTCTTGGTTTGCCTGAAGAGGTTCTATGCTGCTAAAACCTCCCATCAACAGTCCGTCATCT
>CAVIOP010000105.1:0-10037 GCA_963644485.1 bacterium
AGGTAGGGCACAAGGTAGACCAACAGCAGTTGCCACGTCGGTAGTGCGCACATGTCTTCTATACAAGACATCTTTTAGCGGTTTTATGCATTGTATGTGCCACGTTTCCTTATCTTTGCAGTAGAGAAACCGTAAATCGAATAGTTATGGACAAGAATGTCATCAAGCAAATCATACTTTGGCAGCAGGATTTTGTTGGCAAGGTAAGGCTTCAAGATAGAAAGATATTCTTTGACGAAAACGCCAATTATGTGTTGGTGGGAATGCGTCGTGCCGGGAAGTCGTATATGCTCTATCAGCATATTCAGGAATTGATGGCCAAGGGGCACAGTAAGGAAGAAATCTTGTTTGTGAACTTTGAGGATGAGCGAATTACAGACATCACAAAGGAGGAGCTGCATCTTATCATAGAATGCTATCGCGAACTGTTTGACTTTGAGCCAATCATCTTCCTGGATGAAATACAGAATGTAGAGGGTTGGGAGCATTTTGCCCGACGTCTGGCGGATGAGAAGTATCGGGTCTTTATCACGGGCAGCAATGCCCACATGTTGAGCCGTGAAATCAGTTCTACTTTGGGTGGCAGATATTTGACCAAGGAGATATTCCCGTTCTCTTTTGGTGAGTATCTTGAGTTTCATGGCATTCAACTGTCTCAACACTGGAGTTTGTCACCCGTTCGCACAGATGTAGTTCGGTTGTTCTCCGATTATTTCTATTATGGCGGTTTGTCGGAGATGTTCTCGTTGCAGGACAAGCAGACTTGGCTGCAGTCTCTTTATCAAAAAATTCTGTATTCAGACATCGTTATAAGAAAGGGAGTGCGGAATGAACAGAGCCTGCGTATGCTCGTCAAGAAACTGGCAGACAGTGTGATGCAGCCGACAGCCGTCAAGCGATTGCAGAATATCCTGCAAGGAACCGGTACGAAGATAACGCGAGAAACCATCAGTTCTTATCTCGACTATATGCACGAGTCGTATCTTACTTTTGGTGTGAGCAGTTTCACAGATGGCCTGTCAGAAAGGGAGACGGTCAGAAAACATTATTTCTATGACAATGGTATATTGAACCTTTTCCTCTTTCAGCCCGAACCGAAGTTGATGGAGAATATGGTGGCAATACATCTCTACAAGAAATATGGCGAGGACCTGTTCTATTACAACAAGAATGTCGAGGTAGACTTCTGTGTGCCGAAGGACGGTTTGTTGGTTCAAGTTTGCTACCGTATGGTTGATGACCAAACGCGAACCAGAGAGCTTGGGGCTTTGCAGAAGGTTGCTAAGTTCATGAAGGCCCAAAGGTGTATGGTCATCACCTATGACCAAGAGGAATCAGTAAGTGTCAATGGCCTGGAAAATGGCATCGAAATAATCCCGGTCTATAAGTTCCTCTTGGAAGACAAGTAATCTGGCTTGCGGCAAATTTCGCCATACTTTGCATGCGTTGGGCAATGCTCATGCCCGGCAAATATAGAAAAAGCCGGCATATCCCGATGGTATGCCGGCCGAAAGAGAACAAAGTAGACTTAAAAACCTGATTTGTTATTCACAATCTTCTTACCTTTTATTACGTCTGATACCTTTTGTCAGGGCTGCAGGGTGAAGCCCACCACAAGATATGCCTTTTCCGTGCTCGGGTTGGCTGCCACCTGTGCGAAGACGGGCACGCTGAACGTGTCGCTCACCTTCAGTTCCTTGGTGGCCTTGAGGCTGACGTTGGTCACGGCAAAGCCGTTGGCGTCGCTATAGAATGTCGTGGCGTAGGGCACGGCGCCAATAGCTGCCTCCCAGTCGCATCCGCCCAGTTTGAAGGGTGCAGTGGCCTCAACATAGGAGGAGTAGGCACGCTTGTTGTCCTTGTTTATTCCGTCGTTGCCTGCAAAGTTGGTGTACCAGTTGAGGGCGACAGGACCGAAGTCGTAACCGATGTTGGCCTCAAAGACATGAGATGTCTTATGGGAGTCGTAAACGAAATAGCGCTTGTTGGGCGAGTTGAACCAGTAGTCGGTGATGCCGACATGGAAAGCTCCTGTCTCGTAGGCGGCCGTGAGGTCAAACTCCTTGGTGTCTTCCGGCTGAGAGATGCCCACGTTTCCCCATGCGGTCAGTGAGAAACCCTTATAGCCGATGCCCAGTGTGGGTTGCAGCGAGATGGCGCCCAGATCCTGGCCGCGCCAGTAGTACATGCTCACGATGTCGGCGCCGATGGTCGTCTCTACCTTGTCCTGTGCCAGTGCCGACGGAGCGAAGGCTGCCAATCCGAGTGCCAGGGCACCCGCGCGTCTGATGTTCATCTTGCCAATGATAGCTCTCAATTCTTTCATAATCCTATTGATTTATTGTTTGACAATATGGGCAAGTGGTGTCCGGAGACTTCCCGTCTCTGATGGGGAAACGCTGTGGCAGTCTCCGAACATCACCGTCTGTTTAGTTGTAGCAGCTCTCTCCGTGCTCGTAGATGTCGAGGCCTTCCTCCTCAATGCGCTTGTCAACGCGGAGACCGACTATCTTCTTGATGCCGTAGAAGAGGGCGAGACCTGTCACGGCTGCCCAGAGGTCGATGCAGACGATGCCGAGAGCCTGAGCTCCGAAGAAGCCCCATCCGTGACCGTAGAAGGCACCTGAGTCAACGGCCAGCAGACCGGTCATGAGCGTTCCAAAGATACCGCAGACACCGTGTACTGAACTGGCACCCACAGGGTCGTCGATGTGCAGTTTGGTGTCGATGAACTCGATGGAGAACACCAGGATGATGCCGGCCAGCAGACCGATGATGACGGCTCCGAGCGGGCTCACGAGGTCACAGCCAGCGGTGATGGCCACCAGACCGGCCAGAATGCCGTTGAGCGTGAGAGAGAATGAGGGTTTGCCGTACTTGATCCATGAGGTGAACATGGTGCCGACACCGCCTGCTACGGCAGCCAGGTTGGTTGTCAGGAACACATGGCTGATAGCCACACGGTTCACTTCACCAGAGGCGGCCAACTGAGAACCGGGGTTGAAGCCGAACCAGCCGAACCAAAGGATGAATACACCCAGAGCGGCAGCCATCAGGTTGTGGCCGGGGATAGCGACACTCTTGCCGTTGCGGTACTTGCCGAGACGCGGGCCGAGGCAAATAGCGCCCACCAGGGCCAAAACACCACCTACACTGTGAACGATGGCCGATCCTGCGAAGTCGTGGAAGGCAATACCGAAGGTGTTCATCATGAACGAGCCCTCCTCGGCGTTGGCCAGCCAACCGCCGCCCCATGTCCAGTGACCTTCGACGGGGTAGATGAACAGTGAGATAAAGAATGAATAGACCACATACATGGAGAACTTGGTGCGCTCTGCCATGGCTCCCGACACGATGGTGGCGCTGGTAGCGCAGAACACCGTCTGGAATATCAGGAAGCCCTCGGTGGGAAGGTCGCCCTTATAGAACGACAGGTCGCCGAAATTGGGCATGCCGATGAAGCCCTGGCCGTCGCTGCCCCACATGAAACCAAAGCCTACAAACCAGAACAGAAGGGAACCGAGCATGAAGTCGACGAAGTTCTTGAACAAGATGTTCGCTGTGTTCTTGCTGCGGGTGAAGCCGGCCTCACAAAGGGCAAAGCCCGGCTGCATGAAAAAGACCAACATGGCTGCAAGCAGCATCCATACGGTATCTACTGATAGTGATAAATCCTGTACACTCATAATTTTTACCTTAAATGTTCAACTTTGGTGGAAACTACTTCTCAAGTTCGGCGTTGTAAAGTGCGATGTCGCCGCGCTCGCCAGTGCGGATGCGTACGGTGTCTTCCACGGGAATGACGAAGATGCGGCCGTCACCAATCTCGCCCGTGCAGGCGGAACCCTGGATGGCGGTGATGGTCTTCTCGACGTTCTTGTCGCGTACCACTACATTGATCAGCATGCGCTCAATGCTGCTTGTGTCGTACATCACACCACGGTAGATTCGAGCCTGGCGCATCTTGCCCTCTCCTCTCACCTCATAGTAAGAGAACCACTCGATGTCGGCGGCTAAAAGTGCCTCCTTCACATCCTCAAACTTGGTCTTGCGGATGATGGCTTCAATCTTTTTCATGTTCAAACTCTCCTTATTAATTGTGAATACTAAGTTGATTCTCGTCCTATGCCGGCTACAGGCCGGCCGAAAGCGAATGTGTCATGTGGCCTCTCTTGACCCATCAAACACTTGCATTTTGCTTTTTACGACTGCAAAAGTACAACAAAAAGAAAGCAGACACAACTTTTGGCTTTCCTTTTGATATATTAAATCGCGTAAAGTTTCAGGTTGTTTACGCTAACATTCTCAATGGTGACAAATTGTAACATATATGCGTTTGGAACTTAACAGATTGTAATTCATGCCGAAATTCAAGATTGCACAATGTTGCGTGTGGCTCGCTTTTGCTGATGATAGTTAATGAATAACGGCCTTTTGCGTGACAAATAGTCGCGGCAAGGCCAGTCGTCCAATCTGTCTGTGCGGGCCCCACAGACGACGCAGGGGTGAAGCCCGAACGCTGCCGTCTCACTTTTCCGGGAAAATAACCCGGCGAAATGGATACCAATCAAATCTTATTTCGTATCTTTGCAAGAACAAGAAAAGGAACACCTTACAATCAACCGAGACCTGACATGCGCAGATTCATCTTTAGTCTTATGCTCCTCGCTATAGCCATGGGTGCCCAGGCTCAGCTCCCATGGCACGTGCATTTCTGTCAGCCTGCCCCTGAACCGGGCGATTATCATCCCGACCATGCTGTCGATCCCCAGTGGGAACGCCGCTCCCTGCCCATAGGCAACGGCAGCATCGGAGCGTCGGTCTTCGGCAGTGTCGGCACCGAGCGTCTCTCGCTCAACGAGATATCGCTCTGGAACGGTGGCCCGGGCACGAAGAAGGGAGCCGCCCACTACTGGAATGTCAACAAGCAGTCGACAGGTGCCCTTCAGCAGATACGTGACGCCTTTGCCCGCGGCGACTCGGCTCTGGCAGCCCGGCTCACCGCCGACAACATGAACGGCGTGGCATCGTATGAGCGGGGCGACGAGGCAGAGTGGCGCTTCGGCAACTATACCACGCTGGGCGAGCTGCGCGTATCCACGGGACTTGCCGCGTGCGACGAGGGCACGTACAGCCGCACGCTGTCGCTCGACTCGGCCCTGACGAGGGTCTCGTTTGTTTCGGGCGGCGTGCACTATGTGCGTGAGACATTCTGCTCCCATCCCGACAATGTGCTTGTCATGCGCTTCACGGCAGACAGGAAAGGACAGCAGAACCTCACCCTGCGATACTTGCCCACATGGGAAGGCTACGGCCCAACGATGAATGTAGCAGGCGACGAGCTGCTTTACAAAGGCGAACTTTACAACAATGGCATGAAGATAGCGGTGCGCGTGGCAGTCCGGCACAAGGGCGGACGTGTGGTGCGCGACGGCCAGCCCTGCCTGCGCGTGGAGGGAGCCGACAAGGTGGAGTTCATCCTGACGGCCGACACCGATTATAAAATGAATTTCGCCCCCGACTTCTCCGACCCGAAGACCTACGTGGGCACCGATCCCACCCAGACCACGGACGGCTGGATGAAGGCAGCCAAGAGCATGAGATACAAGCGCCTGCTGGCCCGCCATCTGGCCGACTACCGTCCCATCTTCTCCCGGGTCAGTCTGATGCTGGGCACCGGCTCGCCTGTCGCTGACGCACCGTCAGTGGACAGCAAAACGACTGCACAACGGCTGGCCGACTACCGCAGGGGCATGGCAGACCCTTATCTTGAGGCACTCTACTTCCAGTATGGCCGCTACCTGCTCATTGCCTCGTCGCGTGCGGGCAATCTGCCAGCCAACCTGCAGGGACTATGGCTGGCCAACAAGGACGCACCCTGGCATGCCGACTACCACAACAACATCAACATACAGATGAACTACTGGCCTGTGATGCAGGACGGACTGCAGGAGTGTGCACAGCCCTTCGTCGACTATGTGCGCTCGCTCATGAAGTCGGGTGCCGTCACAGCAAGCTCCTATTACGGTGCACGGGGCTGGACGGCCTCCATCTCGGCCAATCCTTTCGGCTTCACCGCTCCGCTGCGCGATCGCGACATGTCGTGGAACCTCTCGCCTGTGGCCGGTCCGTGGCTGGCCGCACAAGTCTACGACATCTACGCTTTCAGCCGCGACACGACGTGGCTCCGCCGCGAGGCTTACCCCATCATCAAGGGTGCCGCCCTGTTCTGCCAGG
Organism: bacterium; assembly: GCA_963644485.1. GTDB lineage: Bacteria > Bacteroidota > Bacteroidia > Bacteroidales > Bacteroidaceae > Prevotella. The sequence goes on from CAVIOP010000105.1 coordinate 6,238, forward strand.
ACTTCCTGTGGCACAAAGCTGACGGCTCCTACACCGTGGCCCCCAGCACGTCGCCCGAACACGGCATCGTTGACGACGGGGCGACCTTCTGCCAGGCCGTGGTGCGCGAGCTGCTCACCGATGCCGTGGAGGCGGCCGCCACACTGGGCGTCGATGCCAACGAGGCCCGGCAGTGGCAACACATCCTCGACCACATGCCCCCTTACCGCATAGGCCGCTACGGACAACTCATGGAATGGAGCCGCGATATCGACGACCCTGCTGACGAGCACCGCCATGTCAACCATCTTTTCGGCCTTCACCCGGGACACACGGTCAGCCGGACGCACACGCCGGAGCTGGCCGAGGCGGCGAGAGTGGTGCTGGAGCATCGGGGCGACGGTGCCACAGGATGGAGTATGGGATGGAAGCTCAATCTGTGGGCGCGCCTGCTCGACGGCAACCATGCCTACAAGCTCTATGGCAACCTGCTCAAGGACGGCACGGCCGACAACCTCTGGGACCTGCACCCGCCATTCCAGATCGACGGCAATTTCGGTGGTACGGCAGGTGTCACCGAGATGTTGTTGCAGAGTCAGGACGGCGACATCCACATCCTTCCGGCCTTGCCCGACGCATGGCCCGACGGCCAGGTGAAGGGGCTGCGTGCCCGCGGCAACTTCGATGTCGACATTACGTGGCGCGACGGCAAACTCACCGAAGCCCGCATCTGCTCCAACAGCGGCGCGCCCTGCATGCTGCGCTATCAGCATCAGACGCTCTCCGTGGCACTGGAGAAAGGCAAGACGGCCATCGTCGGCCTGCTGGACGGCAAACTGACGGTCAAGTAAGAATAACACACTAACACCTTATATATGATAAAGAAAGCATTTGTTGCGGCGTGCTGCCTGTTGGCATCGCTCGCGCCCCATCACGTCTCAGCGGCCAACGACAAGCCGTTTGTCATTCCCGAGCTCAAGGTATGGAAAGGTGGTGAGGGGCTCCTGACCTTCGCCACAGCCGATGACCAGGTGGCCTCCCTGAAGCCTTGTCTCGTCGTCAAGAAGGATGCCAACAGCGCCAAGGTGCTTGAGGTGGCCCGGCTCCTGGCCGCCGACTTGAAGAAATCGCTGGGAGTGGAGGCCCCGCAGCCGCGGACGGGCAAGGCGCAGGCAGGCGGCATCTACCTCGAGATCAAGAAAGACAAAGCGCTGGGAGATGAGGGCTACACGCTCTCTGTCACCGACCGCGTCACCATCACGGCCCCTACGGCCAAGGGACTCTACTGGGGCACGCGTACCCTGTTGCAGATGCTCGACCGCTCGAAGGGCAAGAGTCTGCCCAAGGGCACCGTGCGCGACTGGCCCGACTACAGCTATCGCGGTGCCTTCCTCGATGCCGGCCGCAAGTTCCTGCCCATGTCCATGCTGCGCGACTATGTACGCATACTCTCCTATTACAAGATGAACGCCCTGCAGATCCACCTCAACGACAACGGCTTCAAGCAGTTCTTCGACGATTCGTGGGACAAGACCTATGCCGCCTTCCGCATGGAGTGTGACACCTATCCGGGACTCACGGCACGCGACGGCTACTACACCAAGCGCGAGTTCATCCAGCTGCAGGAGCTTGCCGACAGCCTGGGTGTCAACATTATCCCCGAAATCGACATGCCGGCACACGTGCTCGCCTTCACACACTACAAGCCCGAGATCGGCAGCAAGGAGTACGGCATGGACCACCTTGACCTCTTCAACCCCGAGACCTACAAGTTTCTCGACGGTCTCTTCAAGGAGTATCTCGACGGCCCCGACCCCGTCTTCCGCGGCAAGTATGTGCACATCGGCACAGACGAATATTCCAACGCCAATCCGGAAGTGGTGGAGAAGTTCCGCTCGCTGACCGACCGTTACATCCGCACCGTCGAAGGATATGGCAAGAAGGCCATGATATGGGGATCGCTGACCCACGCCAAGGGCACGACACCCGTCAAGGTGAAAGACGTGCTGATGGACCTCTGGAGCAACGGCTACGCCGACCCCGACTCCATGGTGAAGCTGGGCTATGATGTGGTGTCTATCCCCGATGGTTATGTCTACATCGTGCCGAAGGCCGGCTACTACTACGACTACCTCAACTGCAAGTGGCTCTATGAGGGCTGGACACCCGCCAATGTGAACGGCAAGCAGTTCCCCGAGCGCCATCCGCAGATCAAGGGCGGCTCGTTTGCCGTCTGGAACGACATCGTGGGCAACGGCATCACCGACCAGGACATACACTACCGTTGCATGCCGGCCATCCGCACCATGGCCACGAAGATGTGGACGGCATCGGCCACCAAGTTGCCGTGGGATGACTTCGAGCGCCTGTCGAAGGACGTGCGTGAGGCACCAGGTGTCAACTATGCCGGTTATCATCCCGAGGACAGACTGCAGGTGGCAGAGGTGAAGCCCGGCGACAAGCTGTCGCTCGACAACATCGGATGGAACTATGAGGTGAGCTTCGACATCGAGGCACAGCCCGAAGCAAAGGGAACGGTGCTCTTCACCGACGGTGCCACTACGTTCTATCTGGCCGACCCCGTGTCGGGCATGATGGGCTACAGCCGCGACGGATACCTGCACCACTTCAACTACCAGTTCTATCCCGGCGAGAAGGCACACGTTGCCATCCGTGGCGACAAGGAGCAGACGACGCTGCTCGTCAACGGAAAGGCTGTCGAGACACTGGGCGTCAAAAAGCTGAGCTTCGGACAGCGCGGCACCATGTACTACATCCGGACCCTTGTCTTTCCGCTTAAGCAGGCCGGACAGTTCCGCAGCCGTGTCACCAACCTCGCGGCCGAGGCCGTGAAGTGAGGGCACCGGGACCGATACGGAAAAAGAGAACCATCGTCAATGCCTGCCGATTCCGCGCTCATGCGGAGATGGCAGGCATTCTCGGACATCCCTGTAGTTACACCTAATATGAAGAAGAAAATACTTTTTGTTTGCCACGGCAACATTTGCCGTAGCCCGATGGCTGAGTTCATGATGAAAAAGCTTGTGAAGGACGCCGGCCGCGAGGCTGACTTTGAGATAGACAGTGTGGCCACCTCGACGGAAGAGATTGGCAACGACATGTATCCACCGGCCAAGCGGTGTCTGCGGGCGCATGGTGTACCGTTCGGGAGGCGGCAGGCACGCCAGATTACGCAGGCCGACTGCGACTACTATGACCGCATCTTCGTGATGGACCGCAACAACCTCCGCTGGCTGCAGATGCTCGGCTTTCGTGACGCAGACCACAAAGTGAGCCTCCTGATGTCGCTCGTGGGTGAGCCGCGTGACGTGGCCGACCCCTGGTACACCGACAATTTCGAGAAGACCTATGAAGATATCTGCAAGGCATTGCCGCGATTGCTGGATTGACATTTGCTTTGTCGTGAAGTGCGGGGATGGACACTCCAACCTGAGCAGCCGTGCGCAACAGCCACATGCTGACACCGTCGCTCTCTATGAGGTGGAAGCTCGGCCGCTCGCACCGCTCGGAATATGTACCATAAACCATGTGCTTGAGAATAAAAATGAAGGTTTGTGGAAAAAACATCCAAAAACATTTGGCGGAATAAATAAATATCACTACCTTTGCACTCGCAAATAAGCAAAAGCATTTAGCCCCATGCTTGTTGCACGGCTTCACGAATACCGTTTGTAACTTAATCAAAGTTGCACTTAGGAGAGATGGTAGAGTGGTCGATTACACCGGTCTTGAAAACCGGCGTACCGAGAGGTACCGGGGGTTCGAATCCCTCTCTCTCCGCTTTGAGGTAAAACTCACTT
>CAVIOP010000106.1:0-10000 GCA_963644485.1 bacterium
GTCTGACAGGTTTTCACATCGAATAGATTGGATGCAAGTAGAGGACGATAAGAAGTCATCCGCCTATTGGGCTGCGCTTTATCTTAATGACCAAATCAAGAACTTGGGATTTCATATTGATGCAGTTCAACATTATGGAGGGATAGACTTGCCATATCAAGCTTTGAGGAACATCAAAATGGGAGAATGTGAAGATTACGCAGAGTTTACAGCCTATGTAATGCGTTCTTGCGGCATTCCTGTTGCGATTGACTTTACTCCTCAATGGCCATTTAGGTCAAGCGGCCATTATTGGAATACGGTGCTCGATAACTCTGGGCGAAACATTCCCTTCATGGGAGGTGAGAGCAATCCTGGTTATCCATGCAAAGCAGGATATGTCATGGGAAAAGTTTATCGGAAGACTTATGCCTATCAAAAAGAGAGCTTGTTTGCGCTTAACTCGAAATATTCTGAGATTGTCCCCAGTTTGCTCAACAGTCCTTTTATAAAGGATGTGTCTAAGGAATATGTTCGGGGTGTGGAAGTTATGGTTACTCAAAACGAGGCAGTTAAGCTAAACCGACATTTCTTGTATTTGTCAGTCTTTAATAACACAAACTGGATTCCAATTGCTTATGCAGAAAAGGACAGTTGCAACAAGGCGTCATTTAGTGATGTCGGGACCGGCATAGCCTACCTTCCTGTGGTGTGGACAATGAAAGGGGCCAGACAAGCCAATTATCCTATCTTGGTGAAGGCAAATGGCGAAGTATGCCAAATGATACCCAATATCAAGCGTACGCAAACCATACGCATGAATCGCAAATTTCCTGTTTTCGGTGGTGTGCTCTCTTATAGTAAGCGGGTGGTGAATGGACACTTTGAGGCAGCAAACAACCAAGATTTCAGCGATGCGGTAACCATCGGGACTATTACGCGCAATCCATTGATGCGATATGACTCTCTGTCTGTCACGCAAAAAGGCAAGTATAGATATTGGCGATATGTCTCTCCAAAGAATGGCCATTGTAACATGGCAGAAATCATTTTCAAAAAGGCAAAACATACGGTGCCCTTTGATTCTATTATAAATGATGGCACTACTGAGAATGGTTATGACGTGAAATATGCTTTTGACAATGATGAGCTGACGTTCTATGAAAGCAAAAAGGCTGATAATGGCTGGATTGGCGTGGACTTTGGTAAAGCGGTGTCGGTAGATAACATCGTTTATCTTCCTCGCAATGATGATAACAATGTTGTTCCTGACCATCTATATGAACTTGAATATTACGATGGAACTCAAAAGGTTTCATTGGGAGTGAAGAAATCAGGTGGCTATGAGATAACCTTTGAAAGAGTGCCTACTAACGCTTTATATATTCTCCATGACTTGAGTAAAGGCTCAGAAGAGCGAGTCTTTACTTATGAGGATGATAAAGTGAAATGGTATTGAATGTGAAGAGAACCTATCAACATGTCTAACATATAAAAACCTAAAGCTTATGAAACTCTTTCGCATTAATTTTGCTGCTTTGCTGCTAATCAGCGCAACAGCATTGAAAATGAGAAAATCTATATTCCTTTTTCTAATTGCCCTCATGTCAATCTCCGTCAACGCCATGGAGACATTGCAGGTCAGATTGGGCAAGGATGCGTGCGCTTTGGGTGATACGCTGTCCTACAGCTTGGCCCTGACGAGCAATGAACCCGTCAGCAGCCGCATCGTGTATGTGGAATGGTTGACGCCCGAAGGCTTTGTTGTGGACCGACAGGTGCGCCGGCTGGAGAACGGGAAGGTGAAAGGCACGGTGCCCGTGTTGGCCAAGAACTACTCGGGGCTCTATGAGTTTCGCGCCTACACACGCTATATGCTGCGGGGCGGCCACTATTTCAGCAAGGTCATTCCTGTGTACGAACTCAAGGATGGTCAGAAGTGCATCAAGCAGCGCATGCTTCGTGGAGAATATCGGACAGACGGGCGTGAATTCAGCTTTGATCCTCATATCAGGGTGAAACCAGAGCAAGACGTCACCATCCGTGGCATACTCTACAATCCCAAGAAGCCACGGGACATGTATGGAAATGTGGATGTGACCCTGTCGGCCGATGGTTACTCGGGCACGGTGACGACTGATTCGACAGGACAGTTTGAGTTTCATTTGGGTGACAGGAAAGGCACCTTTGACGCAACGATAGTTTATCCGAATGACCAAAAGGACATGCCTTCCATCGTGCTTGACAACACGTTTGCCCCGAGTGTGCGCAAATACACGGCCGATGAGGTGAAGTTGCTGGATGGTTACACCCTTCTAAAGCCCAAGAGGTTCCTCAATGAGAACAATCCTGGCAAGACGTACAGCACCAAACAGATCATGAGCGACCTCATGGACCTGTCGGGGGGCGGAAGTTATTTCTATTACACGCTTCAGCGTCACAGTGCCAATATTGGTTATAGTGCATGGGATCCTCTGTTCCTTGCCATGTTTGAAGAATGGAAGCAAGCTCCTGAGCCAATTCGTTATGCGGTGGCCAACAAGCCGATGAGCTCGCTCAACCTGCTAACAGACACATTGGAGGTGTTTGATGATGGACCAAAAGTGGCTATGAATGATTATGAATATCTGATTATTACCACAGCCCCAGCCGTTTGCAATAGGTTGACTTACGAAAAATATCCTCCACTCACACGTCGCTTAAATCATACGGAACAGGAAAATGGAGACATGCTGACGGTCACAGGCTTTAATCATTTTTCAGGTTCTGGGCCAGCCTCTACCATCATTGTCTATGTGCCTTATGCCAAGACAACGCCCCTGTCTGAGCGTAAGAAAAACAAGGTGCCCAACATCCGTTACGCGGTCATCCAAGGACTTACGGAATGAAAAGGGCTTGAATAGTTTATCTCAGATTACAAGTTTCATTTGAAAGGAGATTGTATTTGAAAGATTGTATATTACCGCTTGCGACCAAAGTCATTGGCATGATGTTAATGACTTTGGTCGTTCTGTCGTCTGTTTTTCCGACATCCACAGGGTTCACAGACAGCATGACCCTTCCCAAATGGTTGTGCTCGTTGGCGAGCGCGCTCCTCTTGTTAACAGTATGGTCGCTCTTCAAGTTCTTTCGCCTCCATGTGCCCTTTTTGCGTGCAGATGGCTTTTTCGTTGTTGTGACTTTGGCGTGTGCTTTGGAAAGCCTGCTTTTTTTTAGCGCAATTATTGTCGATTGTGCCCAAGTCGGGAATGGCTACTGCTGGCAGTTTTGACAATGTTGCAGGATTATCCTCGTGCTTGGTATTATCTGTCCCGTTGGGCATCAGCAAATTAAAGACTTATCATCCCATTGTCAAGAAGCTGATGATTATGGCTAAGACTTTGTGCGTAATAGGAGTGGTTTGCAGTGGTTCCCGAGTGGGCATGCTAAGCCTTTTGGCAATGGCCATGATCTATCTGAATGTCAAAAAGGCATGGCTGTTGTCCCGTCTTGTGTGTAGCCTTGCTGCTGATGGTGATAGGCTTCAAACAGAACTCGTCCTCGGGACGATGGTTTATCTACGAGCGATCCATCGAGATGATGGCGTCGAAACCTTTGACAGGATGGGGCTATAAGGGCTTTGAAAACCATTACATGCAGGTGCAGGCTGATTATTTCAGTCGGCATGGACAGAGCGCTTATGCAACGCTTGCTGATAATGTGCATCATCCCTTGAGCGAATACTTGCTCATTGGGGTCAACTATGGCATGGTTGCCCTTCTCGCCTCGTTGGCTGTCACGGGATTGCTGTTCAAAAGACTGCACAGGGACATGGGGCATCCTGATTTGTTTGCATCGATCGTTGCCCTCATTCTGTTTAGCCTCTTCTCCTATCCGATGCATTATCCCTTTGCATGGATGGTGCCGGCCGTGGTGCTCCTGACAGTGATGAAAAGCCAGAAGCGTCTGCCAAGAATGGGGTATCTCGTGGTATCAGCCGTGGCTGTGGTCTTGTTGATGCCCCTTTATTCGTTCTTCAAGACAGAGCGATGTTGGGCTGGCCTTGCTGAAAAAGCCCAGTGGGGCCTATACAAAACAACATTGCCTGGCTATCAGCAGCTGATGGATCGAAAAGAAGATGACCCTCGGTTTCTCTACAACTACGCAGCCGTCTTGTGTGAGGCAGGTGAATTAAAACAGGCAAGGAGCATAATAACCAAGTGTTACCAGTCGTTTAAGGATTATGACGTGTGCCTGCTTGCTGCCAATATTCATGCTGAAGCGAAAGAAATCCGCCAGGCTGAGAAATATTACAAAGAGGCCCACCTGATGGTTCCTTCTCGAATCATGCCTCTATATGGCCTCTTTCAATTGTATCAAAGAAATAGGATGCAGCTGAAGGCACAGCAAGTAGGAAAAGAAATTTTACGCTCGAAGGTAAAAGTGCCTTCATCAAAAGCAAAGGAAATAAAAGAAAAAGTTCGGTTTGACTTACATCATAAAAGTAACAGCTATGACTAAAATGGGATATATTTTCTATTTGGTGTTCATTGTGATTTCATTGGTTTCAATGTTTCTGTTTGACAGGAAAGTCTTGGTCGGAGAATTTGCACTGTCCATTTTGTTTACCTTATTACTTTTGTATAAGATGTGGAAAACAAAAGAACTGACAACAAACAACAAATCCACTATTGGAACTAAAAAACAACATAAAAATTACAAAGAATTAATAGAGCAGAAAGAAAAAGAAATCTCTGTTCTAAACAACACCATACAATGGTTGGAACAAAAACTGAAGTCGGTAGAGGGAAAAGACAAATTACTATCACAATCTACCATCTTCAGAATTTTTCAACAATATTTGGATAATCCTATTAAAAATTCTTTGACAGAAGCTAATTGGAAAGAATTAACAAATCATTTAGAAAATGTCATTCCTGGATTCCAATGTTTAAAAACTGGCTCTTATAAAATATCAATAGACAGCTATCGCTTGTGTGTATTAATTCGATATGGATTCAAACCAACAGAAATATCAATTCTCATGGGAAAATCAAAATCAGCTATAACAAAAACACGGAAGGCACTTCTGTTTAGAATTTTCCATACACATGGAAACGCTTCTGATTTTGACAAAAAATTATTTGATGTTTTCTAAGCATACATCAGTTGAATATAATATCAAACTAAAGGGTCGCTAAAAATACTTAAGCATATTTTTTACGACCCTTTATTACTTTTGACTATTCCATAAACAAGGATATCTATGTCCATCATGTCTCGTTAGTCTGTCCGAAAGCCTCCCTTTCGGCCGCCGCAATGATGTCTTCACGGCTTTGTGCCTTGGCACTGATGTCGCTAAGGTCAAACTCGTTGTGGCTGGTGTCGGCATCGGTGTTCTGTTCGATAATGGTTTCATGCCGCTCACTGGCTGCACTCTCGCGCTCGGTGAAGACGCGCTCGCGGAAAGCCGTTTCGTGCTTTTCGCCCACAATACCGTTGTTGCCTTTCGCCACGATGAAGGCATCACTCTCCTGCGTGTCGGGCAATGCCTCCACAGGCTCCTCCTCCATCTTGGTGCGCTGTCCCTTGGCGGCAAACACTTGGTCGATGTACTGCGGCTCGCGCTTCAGCTTGTTGAGCGTGTCCTTGGAAGCTTTCTGCTGGCTCTCCTTCTTTGAGAAGCCCTCACCTACACAACCGGCAATGCCCTCCAGATAAACCTGAAAGGTGAACGTCGGACTGCCATTCTTGTCCCTTCCGCTATTGACCTCGCGAAACTCCATCTTCACCTTGTTGCGCTGCGTCCACTCGATGAGCTTGCTCTTGAAGTTCACCTCCTTGTAGGCCACCTTGTCGATGTTGATCATCTGCGAGAGAATGCGCCTGTTGAGGAAGCGCATACAGGCATCATAGCCGCGGTCAAGATAGATCGCTCCCACAAGGGCCTCAAAGGCGTTGCCGCCCATGTAGCTATTGTGCGACATGGAATGTCCGCTCGACAGGACAAGCTTACTGATTCCCATCTCAGTGGCCAATCGGCCAAGCGTCTCGCGCGATACCAGTTTGGAGCGCGTGTTGGTGAGAAACCCTTCCCGCTTGCCCGGAAAATGGTGGTAGACAATGTCGCCCACTGCCGCATCGAGAATAGCATCGCCGAGGAACTCCAGCCGCTCGTTGTTGACCGGCTTTCCTTTCTTGTTGCGGTGCATGACACTCTTGTGCATGAGCGCCATCTTGTAATAGCTGATGTCGCGCGGCAGGAAGCCGATAATGTCGCGCAAAGACAAATAAAGCTCCTTGTCCTTTCGGAAAGGGAGCCTTATTGTTTCTATCAAGTCTCTGAATACAAACACGTTCATTATTCAGCGTATTTCTTGACGATGATGCAAGCGTTGTGTCCGCCAAAACCGAAGGTGTTTGACAGAGCGGCGCGCACCTCGCGCTTCTGAGCCTTGTTGAATGTGAAATTCATGTTGTAGTCGATCTCAGGGTCGTCGTCGCCCTCCTCGTGGTTGATGGTAGGCGGCACAATGTCGTTCTGCACGGCCAGCACACATGCCATGGCCTCCACGGCACCAGCGGCACCCAGCAGATGGCCTGTCATGCTCTTTGTAGAGCTGATGTTGAGTTTGTAGGCATGCTCTCCGAACACGTCCTTGATGGCCTTGGCCTCCGAGATGTCGCCCACGTGGGTCGATGTGCCGTGCACGTTGATGTAGTCTATCTCGTCGGCATTCATGCCGGCATCCTCAAGGGCGGCTGTCATCACGAGTTTGGCTCCCAGACCTTCTGGATGAGAGGCTGTGATATGGTGTGCATCGGCACTCATGCCCTCGCCTACGATCTCGGCGTAGATCTTGGCACCACGGGCCTTGGCGTGCTCCAGTGTCTCGAGCACGAGGCAACCGGCACCCTCGCCCATGATGAATCCGTCGCGGCTGGCGCTGAACGGACGGCTGGCGTGCTCAGGATCATCGTTACGGGTAGACAGGGCCTTCATGGCGTTGAAACCGCCTACGCCGGTGGCGCAGATGGCAGCCTCGGCACCGCCAGAAACGATGATGTCGGCCTTGCCCAGGCGCAGCAGGTTGAAGGCGTCAGCCACAGCGTGCGTCGACGAGGCGCAGGCGCTGGTCGTGGCATAGTTGGGGCCGTGGAAACCGAAGTGGATGCTGATCTGTCCGGCTGCGATGTCGGAAATCATCTTGGGAATGAAGAAGGGGTTGAATTTGGGACCGGCCTCGATGTGCTGGCCGTAGTAGACCACCTCGTCTTCAAACGTCCTGATGCCGCCGATACCCACGCCGAACACCACGCCCACACGGTTCTTGTCGACCGTGTCGAGGTCGATGCCGGCATCCTTCACACCCTGGATGGCGCTGATGAGGGCCAACTGTGTGTAGCGGTCCATCTTGCGCACCTCCTTGCGGTCCAGGTAGTCGGTGACGTTGAGGTTTTTCACCTCGCAGGCAAACTGTGTCTTGAAGTTTGTCGTATCAAATTGCGTAATAGGCGCAGCACCGCTCTTTCCGGCCACAAGGTTCTTCCATGTCTCCTCAGGCGTATTGCCCACGGGCGTGACGGCACCGAGTCCTGTTACTACTACTCTCTTTAATTCCATGAATAGAAAATGATGATTAAAGTTTAGCGTTTAGTGTGGTGGCAAAAGCCGCACGGACACTAAACGCTAAACAGGGATGGCTGTCAACTTACTTGGCGTTCTCCTGGATGTAGTTGATGGCATCCTGAACGGTCTGGATGGTCTCAGCCTTGTCGTCAGGAATAGAGATACCGAACTCCTTCTCGAACTCCATGATGAGCTCGACGGTATCCAGTGAGTCGGCACCCAGGTCGTTCGTGAAGCTTGCCTCGGCCTTAACCTCAGCCTCGTCTACACCCAGTTTATCAACGATAATTGCCTTAACTTTTGCTTCAATTTCTGACATAATTGTAAAGATTTAAATTGATTATTACTTAGATTCTTATCAAACAGACTGCAAAGTAACTGATTTTTTGGTAAATACACAAATATTTCTTAATAAAAATGCTTCACATTTGCACAAACACCCATGTCTTGTGCAAATACAAACGGCTAATTTACATGGATTTTGTTGCACATATCAGAATTAATGGGTATCTTTGCACGAAATCTAAATCTCTAAACAATATGTCATTTACTGCACATTGCAACGAAATTTTTAACAAGGCCATTGAGGATTATCATGTCACCGACAATGTTGACACTCCCATCAACAATCCCTATGACCGTGATGATATTGACAACCGTTTGTACCTGAAATGCTGGATTGATACCGTGCAATGGCATCTGGAAGACATCATTCGCGACCCGCACATCGATCCCATCGAGGCTTTGTCCCTGAAGCGTCGCATTGACCGCAGCAATCAGGACCGCACCGACCTCGTGGAGCAAATCGACTCTTATTTCCGACAGAAATACAGCAATGTCACACCTGGCACCGACGCGCGCCTCAACACCGAGAGCCCAGCGTGGGCCGTTGACCGCCTGAGCATCCTGGCCCTGAAAATCTACCACATGAAGGAGCAGGCCGACCGGCAGGACGCCTCTGCCGAGCACCGGCAGAAATGCCAGGCCAAGCTTGATGTCCTGCTGGAGCAGCAGCTAGACCTCGGCACCGCCATTGACCAGTTGCTGGAGGACATTGAAGCCGGACGAAAATACATGAAGGTGTATCGACAGATGAAGATGTACAACGACCCCAGCACCAACCCCGTGCTCTACGGGAACAAGAAATAATGAAGACGGACCACATCCTCATCATCCGGTTCTCGGCTATGGGTGACGTGGCCATGACCGTTCCCGTGGTGTGTGCACTGGCCCACCAGTATCCTCATGTGCGCATCACGGTGCTCTCACGGCCCTTCGCCCGTCCGCTCTTTGAGAACCTCGCGCCCAACGTGGGGTTCATGGGAGCCGACATCAAGGGTGAGTATCATGGCATCAAGGGGCTCAACACGCTCTACCGCCGTCTCACGGCCAAGAATTTCACCGCCATCGCGGACCTCCACAACGTGCTCCGCTCCGACTATCTGCGCATGCGCTTCAACCTTGACCGCTACAAGGTGGCACATCTCGACAAGCACCGGCAGGAGCGCCGTGCGCTCACATCCTCCCGCAACAAGGTGTTTGCCCCGCTGCCCACAGCCTTCGACAGTTATGCGAAGGTGTTCGAGAAGCTGGGCTACCCCCTTGACCTCAGCCAGACCTATCCGCTTATGTCCGGTGGCACAAGCCTCCGCCTGCTTCCTGAAGCCATCGGCGAGAAGAAGCCGTTCCAGCAGTGGATTGGCATCGCGCCCTTTGCAGCCCATCCTGGCAAGGCCTATCCCCTCGACCGCATGGAGCAAGTCATCGACGGTCTGACCCACCGTCATCCGTCATGCCGCATCTTCCTCTTCGGCGGAGGCAGCCAAGAGCGGCAACTCATCAGTGGCCTGACCGAACACCGCCCCAACTGCGTTAGCGTGCCCGCATTGCTCAACGGCCTCTCTGAGGAACTCATCCTCATGAGCCACCTCGACGTCATGGTGAGCATGGACAGCGCCAACATGCACTTGGCCTCCCTCATGGGAACCACCGTGGTCAGCGTGTGGGGCGCCACACATCCCTACGCCGGCTTCATGGGTTGGCATCAGTCGACAGACAATGCGGTCCAGCTCGACATGCCCTGCCGTCCCTGTTCCATCTTCGGCAACAAGAAATGCCTGCGGGGCGACCTTGCCTGCCTGACCAACATCGACCCGCAAGCTATAATAAATAAGGTGGAGGCCAACCTTTAGGCTCGCCTCTGTCACCACACTGCCTCTTGTCACGTCCGTGCCGGACAGGTTCATCCATCGAACCGACGGCACGGACGTGATTGTTTTTATTAATGCTGTCCGGTAAAACTCAAAAGAGCATAAATACCCCGCCCGAAGCCTAGTAAAACTGTGCTTCGGGCTTTGTTTTTTGAATATGGCTGTCCGGTAAAAACCATGCAAATGGCAAGTCCCGTAGGGA
>CAVIOP010000107.1:0-9732 GCA_963644485.1 bacterium
CGCCGCTTCGCTTGCCCTGGGCTAAGTACTTTTGGGCTTTCAGCCCGTTCTCAGTTACGCTCGGATATGGGGGGCTGCTTTCAGTCCACCCCTGGGCTATGGGAATTGCTGGACTTTCAGCCTGCATCGGCTCACGCAGTGTAAATCCGAAACTTAAATCATGATAAGGCATCTATAGCAACCCCGCCGACCGGCAGGCGGACTTGGCCGGCGGCTTCGGAGTGCGTTTTGATGCCTTTTTCCCCGGAAATGATTTCTAGATGTCGGGTCTCCCAGGATGCCGTTTTGGGCTATTTTTCTTGACAGGCGTTACGGAGCTGTGGTCCCTTCGCTGCACCGTTTGCCCATGGCCCAACCCTTGCACCCATCGCGCCTTTGTTCCGTCCGGGACACGCGGGGCGCACAGGCACGCGCCGGCCCTTCACCCCATCCTGTGTGCGTTGACAATCGGAGCAACCCCTCGCTAGGGCAGCCCTGAATGCCGGAAAATGCATTTTTTACCCCGTTTGTGTAAAAATAAGTCTGTTTTTGCTTTGCGCTCTGTCCTATTTTTATTAACTTTGAACACAAAAGGAGGCCAGGAGCTAACCTTTGACGGTCGGCCCCTTACCTAATGGAAATTAACCTAAACCACATAAATGCCTGAATTGAGAACTATGAGTTATCTTAGATTCGAAAGAGCGCTGATGACCAACCTGCAAGACTCGTTGGGCAAGGAAATCCTCCGGACCAACAGGTCGGGAGCCTACTCCTGCTCCACGATTGTCGACTGCAACACCCGCAAGTACCATGGGCTGCTTGTCGTTCCGGTCCCCAGCCTCGACGATGAGAACCATGTGCTGCTCTCGTCGCTCGACTGCACTGTCATCCAGCACGGTGCGGAGTTCAACCTTGGCTTGCACAAGTACCAAGGCAACAACTTCAGTCCCAACGGACACAAATATATCCGCGAGTTCGGCTGCGACACGGTGCCCACCACCATCTACCGTGTCGGAGGTGTCATCCTGCGCAAGGAGGTGGTCTTCCAGCATTTTGAAGACCGTATCCTGATACGCTACACGCTCGACGACGCCCACTCGGCCACCACCCTTCGCTTCCGTCCCTTCCTCGCCTTCCGCAGCGTGCGCCAGTTCACCCACGAGAACGCCGTGGCGAGCCGCGCCTACAGCGAGGTCGACAACGGCATCCGGACCTGCATGTATGCCGGCTATCCCGACCTCTTCATGCAGTTCTCCAAGAAGAACACGTTCGTCTTCCAGCCCGACTGGTACCGTGGCATCGAGTATCCGAAGGAGCAGGAACGCGGCTACGCCTCCAACGAAGACCTCTACGTGCCCGGTTATTTCGAGATGTCCATCCGTAAGGGCGAGAGCATCGTCTTTGCCGCCTCCACCTCCGAGACCAAGACACGCAGCCTGAAGACCCTCTTCCAGGAAGAGGTCGAAGAGCGTGCGCCGCGCGACAACTTCTTCCACTGCCTCGTCAACGCCGCACACCAGTTCCATGTCGAAGACAAGAACGGCGACACCTACATCCTCGCCGGCTACCCCTGGTTCAAGTCTCGCGCGCGCGATACCTTTATATCACTGCCCGGCCTGACGCTCTCAATCGAGGAGAACGACTATTTCGAGGCCGCCATGAAGACAGCCGAGAAGGGACTCCGGCAGTTTATGGAGAAGAAGCCCGTCACCGTCAAGCTCTACGAGATTGAGCAGCCCGACGTGCCCCTCTGGGCCATCTGGTGCATCCAGCAGTATGCCAAGGAGACAGGCATCGCCAACTGCCTGGAGAAATACGGGCAGCTGGTGTGGGATATCCTCCATTTCATACGCGAGGAGCAGCACCCCAACCTCACCGTCGAGGAGAACGGCCTTGTGCGCACCGAAGGCCGACAGTGTGCCGTCACCTGGATGAACTCCACCGCCAACGGGCGACCCATCGTGCCCCGGACGGGCTACATCGTGGAGTTCAACGCCCTCTGGTACAATGCCCTGATGTTCGGAGCCGAGCTGGCACGCACCGCCGGCAAGGGCGACACCGCCGCCCGGCTGGAGATGGCCGCCGACAAGGCCAGGACAGCCTTCCAGGCCACCTTTGTCAACCCCTACGGCTACCTCTACGACTATGTCGACGGCGACCTGCACGAGCAGAGCGTCCGCCCCAACATGATCTTCCCCGTGGCCTTCGACTATTCGCCGCTGGAAAACGCACAGAAGAAGAGCATCATCGACTTCTGCACACGCGAACTGCTCACGCCCAAGGGCCTGCGCTCGCTCTCGCCCAAAAGCGGCGGATACAACCCCATGTACGTCGGACCGCAGGCCCAGCGCGACTACGCCTATCACCAGGGCACGGCATGGCCGTGGCTCTTCGGCTTCTACATGGAGGCCAGCCTCAAGCTCTACAAGCGTTCGCGCATGAGCTTCATCGAGCGGCAGATGGTGGGCTACGAAGAGGAGATGGCATACCACTGCCTCGGTACCCTGCCCGAGCTCTTCGACGGCAACCCGCCCTTCCACGGACGCGGAGCCGTGTCGTTCGCCATGAACGTGGCCGAGATACTGCGCGCACTGGAACAACTCGAAAAGTCTAATTTTTAATCATTAGGAGGACAAGTCTATGAAAGTCTTAATGTTTGGATGGGAATATCCTCCTCATGTGTATGGAGGACTGGCCACCGCCAACTTCGGCATCTCCGAGGGCCTGCACGCCCAGGGAGATGTGGACATCACCCTCTGCCTCCCCAAGCCCTGGGGAGACGAAGACCGCACGTTCGCACACATTGTCGCCATGAACTGTGTGCCCATTGCCTACCGCGACGTCAATTTCGACTATGTCAACAGCCGCATAGGCAACCTCATGGATCCCCATGAATACTACCGCTTCCGCGACCACATCTACGCCGACTTCAACTTCATGCACGTCAACGACCTCGGCTGCATGGAGTTTGCCGGCGGCTATCCCGGCAACCTGCACGAGGAGATCAACAACTACTCGATCATCGCCGGTGTGGTGGCGCGGACAGAGCAGTACGACATCATCCACGCGCACGACTGGCTCACCTATCCCGCAGGCATACACGCCAAGCAGGTCAGCGGCAAGCCTCTCTGCTTACACGTGCACGCCACCGACTACGACCGCAGCCGCGGACACGTCAACCCCACCGTCTACTCCATCGAGAAAGACGGCATGGACCACGCCGACTGCATCATGTGCGTGTCGGAGCTGACGCGCACCACCGTCATCAACCAGTATCACCAGGACCCGCGCAAGGTGTTCACCGTGCACAACGCCGTCTATCCCCTCAGCCCGGAGAACGCAGCCATACCGCGCCCCGACCACACGGGCAAGGACAAGGTCGTCACCTTCCTCGGCCGTCTGACCATGCAGAAAGGCCCCGAATACTTCGTCGAGGCGGCCAACATGGTGCTCCACCGCACACGCCACATCCGCTTCTGCATGGCCGGCTCGGGCGACATGATGGACCAGATGATCTGCCTCGCGGCAGAGCGCGGCATCGCCGACCGCTTCCATTTCCCGGGCTTCATGCGCGGAAAGCAGGTCTACGAGTGCCTCAAGGACTCCGACGTCTACGTCATGCCGTCGGTGTCAGAGCCGTTCGGCATCTCGCCGCTGGAGGCCATGCAGTGCGGCACGCCCACCATCATATCCAAGCAGAGCGGATGCGCCGAAATCCTCAACAACTGCATCAAGGTCGACTACTGGGACATCCATGCTCTGGCCGACGCCATCTACAGCATCTGCCACAACGACAGCCTCTTCCACTTCCTACAGGACGAGGGCAAACGCGAAGTCGACCAGATCACATGGGAGAAGGTGGGACGCTGGATACGCGAACTCTACATGCGCACGCTCCACTGGGTATGACGCCCGGACAGACCGACCTCACACGCGAGACAACTAACAATAACCTTCATCATTTAAAATACACCACCCCTCCGCTTCTCCGCCCCACATGACAGGACGGCGCGGCGAGGGCCCAATCTCAAAAAGAACAATGAAAACAATCTGCTTATATTTTGAGATACATCAGCTCGTCCATCTGAAACGTTACCGCTTCTTCGACATCGGTACCGACCACTATTATTACGACGACTATGAGAACGAGCGCAGCATCAACGACATCGTAGAGCGCTCCTACATGCCGGCTCTCAACACCATCGGAAAGATGATCGAGGAGAACGGCAACTTCTTCAAGGTGGCCTTCTCGCTCTCGGGCGTGGGCATCGAACAGCTCGAGATGCACGCCCCGCAGGTCATCGAGAAACTGCAGGAGCTCAACAAGACCGGATGCGTGGAGTTCCTCGCCGAGCCCTACAGCCACGGACTCAGTGCGCTCAAGGACGAAGCGTGCTTCGCTGCCGACGTCAAGAAGCAGTGCAAGAAGATCCAGGACTATTTCGGCAAGAAACCGACCGTGCTGCGCAACTCGTCGCTCATCTACAGCGACGACATCGGACTGCAGGCCGCCCAGATGGGATTCAAGGGAATGCTCACCGAGGGTGCCAAGCACGTGCTCGGATGGAAGAGCCCACACTACGTCTACCACTGCGCCCTCGCTCCCAAGCTCAAGCTCCTCCTGCGCGACATCACGCTCAGCGACGACATCAGCCTGCGCTTCAACAACACCAACTGGGAGGGCTATCCGCTCTTCGCCGACAACTACATCGGACAAATCGCCGCACTCCCTGAGGGCGACAATGTCATCAATATCTTCATGGAACTGTCGGCGCTCGGCATCGCACAGCCGCTCAGCTCCAACATCCTGGAATTCATACACGCGCTGCCGGCCTGTGCCAAGCAGCAAGGAGTGGCCTTCGCCACACCGTCAGAGCTCTTCGACGCCACGCCCAGCGTGGGCGAGCTCTGCGTGCCCGACACCCTTTCCTGGGTCGACGAGGAGCGCGACATCAGCTGCTGGCTGGGCAACCCCATGCAGCGCGAAGCCTTCGAGAAGCTCTACAGCGTGGCCGAGCGTGTGCGCATAGCCGATGACCCGCGCATCAATGTCGACTGGGACTACCTGCAGGCGAGCAACAATTTCCGCTTCATGACCACCAAGCCGTCCAACGTCGGCCTCGACCGCGGCTTCTACAGCAGTCCCTTCGATGCTTTCACCAACTACATGAACATCCTCGGCGACTTCATCACACGTGTCAACGACCTCTATCCGCCCGAGATCGACAACGACCAGCTCAACTCGCTCCTCACCACCATCAAGAACGAGGGCGACGAGATCATGATGAAGGACCAGGAGATACAGCGACTGCAGGCCAAGCTCGAGAAGAGCGATGCTGCGCTCGAAGCCCTGCGCTTGAAGTACGAAGGCAAGGCTCCCGCCGCCAAGAAGACGACCGGCAAGCGGGTCGTCCGCCGGAAGACGGCTCAGGCCGACGAGCCGAAGGAAGAATAAAAGCAGGTGGCCGACAGGGCCGCCGCGATACGTACCATCATAAAAGTCACAGACAGAGACCAGCCAACAGCCGTCCCTGCCTGCGACTTTTTTTGTTGCCGCACGGCTGCCGGCAACGACGAATGCCAACCGCACTCGTCATCGCTCACGCCGCATCCCTTCGGATGTGACAAAGTGTTCGGGGATTGACGCGTTTTCCGTCGTTTTGCGGAAAAACACGGACTTCTATGGCATGTTCTGCAAAAAAAGCAGTAATTTTGCGCGGTATTTACCATAACGAACATGTACACATTTATCATCAGTCTCATTTGTCTTGTACTGGGGTATGCCATCTACGGCAAGGTCGTAGAGCGTGTCATGCAGCCCGATGCCAGTCGCACTGCGCCCTGTTACGCCTTGCAGGATGGCGTCGACTACACGCCCATGTCCACATGGAAGGTCTATCTCATCCAGTTTCTCAACATTGCGGGCACTGGCCCTATCTTCGGAACGATACAAGGTCTGCTCTTCGGACCGTCAGCCTATCTGTGGATCGTCTTCGGCTGCATCTTCGGCGGAGCGACCCACGACTACATGGCCGCAATGATATCGCTGAAGCGCAACGGCGCCTCGCTGCCCGAGATCGTGGGCGACGAGATGGGCAACGTGGCGCGCAACGCGCAGCGCTACCTCGCCTTGCTGCTGATGATACTCGTCGTGGCGGTGTTTGTCAAGACACCGGCGGGCTTGCTGGCCAATCTGACCTCCGGCAGCATCTCGGGCGACAGCTATATGTTCTGGGTCGTGGCGATATTCCTGTATTATCTGATTGCCGCCACCCTGCCCATCAACAAGATTATCGGAAAGATATACCCGATTTTCGGCGTTGTGCTCATCTTCATGGCGTTGTGTATCTTCGCGGGAATATTCCTGCACATGGGCAAGCCCATCCCTGAGATCACCGATGCCTTTGAGAACCACTATCCCGGCGGAGGCCTTCCGGTGTTCCCGTGCATGTGCATCTGCATCGCCTGCGGAGCGGTCAGCGGTTTCCACGCCACGCAAAGTCCGCTGATGGCACGTTGCATCAAGAACGAACGCTACGGCCGCCGCGTGTTCTACGGAGCCATGATCACTGAGGGCGTCATCGCACTGATATGGGCTGCCGCCGCTCTGCAGTTTGCCAACGAGCTGGACGTGGCGGGCACCACGCCTTACGAGAAGATTTACAACGCCATGCTCGATGCCAACGGAGCCATCAATCCCGCCATCTTCGTCAATAGGATATGCAACAGCTGGCTCGGCTCGTTCGGCGCCGTACTGGCCATCCTCGGAGTGGTCATCGCGCCGATCACCACTGGCGACACCGCCTTGCGCTGCGCACGCCTTATCCTTGCCGACATGCTCAAGATCAAACAGGACAAGGTCATGAAGCGAATAGCCATCTGCATGCCGGTGTTTGTCATCAGCATCATCTTGCTCTTTGTCAAGTTTGACGTGCTGTGGCGCTATTTCGCATGGTTCAACCAGACGTTCTCCATCTTCACCTTCTTCACCATAGCTATCTATCTGGCCAAGCTGCGCAAGCCCTATTACCTTGCCCTCCTGCCGGGGATGTTCATGGTGGCCGTGTGCGTGTGCTATATCTGCGTGGACCCCAACAGTCTCAACCTCAACTGGACGCTGTCGTACGTCATCGCGTTCGCCTGCGCCCTGCTCACCGGCTTCTGGTTCATGGCCTGGAGAAACAGATATCTCAATCAGGCGAGCCCGGCATAGAACGGGCACGCCGGCCGAAAGAAATACAAAAACCTAAAAACTACAAAGACATTATGAAAGAGGATCATTACAGAGAAGAGGCGGCCCGGTGTCTCCTGTGCGAGAATGCGCCCTGCACGGCCGCATGTGCCCACGGCGACCCTGCGCGCATGCTGCGGGCCATACGCTTTGACAACTGTCGGAACGCGGCGAAATGGATTGCCGCCTGTACTGACGCTGACCTGCAGGCGGCCGAGAGCGCGTGCATCCACTATGACCGCCCCATCCGCATCACCGAGATAGCCGGATGTCTGACGCCGACAGCCGACAACGCCGCTGCACCGCAGGAGACGGAGGCAGAAAGGAAGCCCAGCCTGGAAATAACGTTCTGCGGCATGAAATGCGAAAACCCATTCTTCCTCGCCTCGTCGGCCGTCTGCACCAACTATGAGATGGTGGCCCGGGCCTTTGATGCCGGATGGGCAGGTGTGTTCTACAAGACAATCTGTCTGGAGGACATCCATGAGGTGTCGCCGCGCTTCGACTCGGTAGGCGAGCAGGGGGATACGGGGCGCTTCTTTGGTTTCCGCAACATGGAACAGCTCAGCGAAAACACGGCCGAGGTCGATTTCGACATTCTCCGTCGGCTCAAGCGCGACTATCCCAACAAGATCGTCATAGCCAGCATCATGGGACAGACGCTCGCCGACTGGGCTCAGTTGGCTCATATGGCCGAAGACGCGGGGCTCGATGCCGTGGAGCTCAACTTCTCGTGTCCGCAGATGGGCCTCGAGGGAATGGGAAGTGATGTGGGGCAAAACACGGAACTGGTGATGCACTACACCTCTTATGTCAAGCATCGCGTGAACATACCGGTCATCAGCAAGATGACTCCGAACATCACGCACATCAGCGTGCCTGCCGTAGCCTCGGCACTGGCCGGTGCCGATGCCCTGTCCGCCATCAATACGATCAAGAGTGTCACCCTGTCCGACTCGTCGATGGTCTCGCACCAGCGTACGGTCTCCGGTTATTCGGGACGGGCCGTCAAGCCCATTGCCCTGCGCTATATTCTCGAGATGGCGAAGAACCCCATCCTGCAATACACGCCCCTCAGCGGCATCGGCGGCATCGAGACATGGAGGGATGCTCTGGAATATCTCCAGCTGGGATGCACCAACGTGCAGGTGTGCACGGCCGTGATGCAATATGGTTTCCGCATCATCGATGACCTGATTGAAGGAATGCAGACCTACCTGGCAGAGCGCGGACTGGACCGCCTGGACGCCATTGTCGGTGAAGAGCTCTCCAACTTTGTGTTGCCCTCGGCGATGGACCGCGGCACGGTCGTCTATCCCCGTATCGACCGCGACAAGTGCATCGGGTGCGGCAGATGCCACATTTCATGCGAAGACGGAGGGCATCAGGCCATCACCGTTGACGACAGCCGTCGGCCGCGTGTCAATGGCGCCAAGTGTGCCGGATGCCTGCTCTGCCTGCATGTGTGCCCCACTGAAGCCATCAGCCTGTCAAAGCGTGTGAAGAAGAGAGCGCAGCAAGTGTAGCCCCGCATAGACGGACAGAACCCGGCCGGACAAGCGTATGCAGCCGGCCGGTCTGCTCTATTGCCAAATCGGTTCTGTCCTCCAACCTGCAGGGAAGCCCATAGCATGCAAATCCACATCAGGATGTTCTGCCAACAATTTGAGCAGAGCGTTCTTCAAGTCCATACTTGGCGTGATGGTTTGCTCCAAATATAATAAGGTGCACAATTGGTGATACAACTTGATGGGTCGTTGGGTCGGAGTTATCCAAGGAAGCGGAAGTCGGTTAGGCAATTGCGGCTTCAATGCAAAACGGCGGTTCCATATGCGGGCATGATGGGCACAACAGTTGCGAAGCACAGTGATACACTTTATCCAACTTTCCAAGTATTTGTATTGAGGAAGACCAAACGCTCTTGCAACTTGCTTCTTTAAACGATTGTCCTTGAATAGACAAAACAATTTTGAGAGTGTGCCGAATGATACAACCTCCAAAGTCTTCCATACAGGCGGAAGCGTGGGCGAAGTATATTTCTCGGCATGGTCTTTGATGAAATCTTCATTAGAGCGAGACACCTCTTTCTTGATGCTGTCAAAGCAACCTTGAAAGAATTCTTCATTCTTGAACAAAGACGAATCCATAAACCAAAATGCGTCATATTCCATTGAAAACGCTTGAATCATCTTGGTCCTGAGTGAAATTTCGATATCTTGTATCGCCGCGAAGATAAATTGACGAAGTTCTTTATCAAAGAGATAAAGGTTGACGGCTTGTTCGAACGTACTGCCCGACTTATAAAGATGGCGTTGTCTGTCTTCCTCCATATAGCGGAGATAACTGGCGATGCGAAAATAACTGATATTGCAGAGTTGCTGTTTGGCAGTTGCAATATCCCCAATCGCAAGTCCCCGGTCTTGAAGCAAAGCTAATTGTTCGTCAATGTTTATCGGTCGTTTGTCGTAGTTCATATACCCCTATAAAAAGCGAAGTCCCACCGTGGTACGCATCGTTGAGAG
>CAVIOP010000108.1:0-9613 GCA_963644485.1 bacterium
GACACCTCAATCCCGTTCCTGAGCGATTATAAACCCAAAACGACTTTGTGGCAGTAGGTACATTCGAAAACACGGTGTCTACGTTCAACGTGTCCACCGAAAAGGTCAACAGGTGTGAAGGTGACAACGTGAAACTGTCATCGTCCTTACAAGCGGCCAATAGGCCCAGAAGTACAAGCGCATATATTGGTAAAATCTTTTTTCCCATATACTAATAACGCATAATACATCTTTTTATTATACTCCTTCTTTGTCATGCAGTGAAATTATGATGATTTTCCGATGCAGTATCTGCAACACATTCTGTGTCAATCATAAAAACATCTGTCAAGCCTTAGGAGCATAGCCTACCCGTAATTTGCATATATAGAGGCCCAAGAGGAACGCCGCCGTACCAATGATGGACAAAATTAACTGAAGACAAGTTCGTCTGTTTCCTCTGCCTTGTCTATCCGGATTGTGGCATCTTCATGTAGTTTGCCCGATAGAATGCGTTCACACAGCCCATCCTCAATGTATGTTTGGATGGCTCGCTTCAGTGGACGAGCACCATATTGGACATCGTATCCCTTGGTTGCCAGGAATTCCTTGGCTGTATCTGTGATATCGAAGGTGTATCCCAATTCGGCCACTCGTTTTCCAAGATCTTGCAGTTCGATGTCAATGATACGTTTGATGGCCGTAAGGTCTAGCTGGTCGAAGGTGATAATCTCGTCGAGACGGTTGAGAAACTCAGGTGCAAACTGCTTGCTTAGGCTCTTTTGAATAATAGAGCGTGCATAGAGCTTGTCGTGCTCGTTGAGATTTGACGTGCTTGACAATCCACTGGCATTGAAGCCGACCCCATGTGAAAATTCCTTCAACTGGCGTGTGCCGGCATTAGAAGTCATGATGATGACAGTGTTCCGGAAATCGACAAGCCGTCCATTGCCATCGGTCAGTCTGCCTTCATCGAGCACCTGCAGCAACATGTTGAACACGTTGCCGTGGGCTTTCTCAATTTCATCAAGTAAGACGATGGAGTAGGGGTGGCGGCGCACTTGTTCTGTGAGTTGTCCTCCTTCTTCATAACCCACATATCCCGGTGGCGCTCCGATAAGTCTCGACACATTGAAGCTCTCCGTGTATTCGCTCATGTCAATGCGTATCAACGCGTCGCGCGACCCAAACATCTGCTCTGCCAACTTCTTGGCCAAATATGTCTTGCCCACTCCTGTAGGGCCCAAGAACATGAACACGCCGATGGGGTGATTGGCCTCTTTCAGACCGACGCGGTTGCGCTGAATGGCTTTCACCATCTTGTCAATGGCTGCATCCTGCGCAATGACGCTCTCTTTCAGAGTTGAGGCCATGTTTCTCAAGCGTACCGTCTCTGATTCTGCCATGCGTTGTACGGGGATGCCCGTCATCATTGACACGACGTTGGCCACCTCCTCATTCGTCACTTCGTGGCGTGATGACAAATCTCCGTCTTGCCATTTTCGCTGCATCTCTGCATATTCCTGTTCCAGTTGAGTCTGTCTGTCTCGGAAACTTGCTGCCAGTTCGAAATTCTGATTGCTTACCGCCAGTTCCTTCTTGCGCTTCATCTCACCTATCGCTTTTTCTTTGTCAGTGAGCTCTGTGGGCACCTCTGTATGCTGTAGGTGGGTCCGTGAGCCGACCTCGTCAAGCACGTCAATGGCCTTGTCCGGGAAGAATCGGTCAGTAACATAGCGGTCGGTCAGTTTCACACAAGCCTGCAATGCATCGTCGGTGTAGGTCACGTGGTGGTGATCCTCATAGCGATTCTTGATATTCCGCAGGATTTGTAACGTTTCATCAGTGGTTGTGGGCTCCACAAGCACTTTCTGAAAACGGCGTTCCAGCGCACCGTCTTTCTCGATGGAGTTGCGATATTCGTCGAGTGTCGTAGCTCCTATGCACTGTATCGTACCTCTGGCTAAGGCTGGTTTCATGATGTTGGCTGCATCCATGCTGCCTGGAGTTGAGCCAGCTCCAATGATGGTGTGTATTTCGTCGATGAAGACGATGATATCTGGATTGGTCTCGAGCTCCTTCAGAAGAGCGCGGATACGCTCCTCAAACTGTCCGCGATACTTGGTTCCTGCGACGATAGCAGTCATGTCCAGACTGACCAACCGGCGGTTGAACAACAATGGTGAGGTCATGTGTCTAGCGATGAGCTGGGCCAATCCTTCGACAATGGCACTTTTTCCGACACCTGGTTCGCCTATGAGAATAGGGTTGTTCTTCTTGCGGCGGCACAAGATTTCTATTACACGCTGTATCTCTTTTTCTCTTCCCACCACAGGGTCGAGTTTCCCCTCTGTGGCGGCCTGTGTCAAATCGACAGAAAAATTGTCGAGTACGGGCGTTTTGGAAGCGCCTTGCTTCTTTACTGTTGCGGAGGCTTGTCCACTGTTAGTCCGTTGGTTGGCAGTAGCTTCGTCATCGTATTCCTCGTCCTCGTCAGGAAGCCCGAGCCCGTCTGTGGTGGGCTTCTTCTGCAGCATCTGCAATGCTGTTTCATAGTCGAGTTGGTTCATCTCCAAAACCTCCTTAGCCCCATTAGCAGTCTGATCATGCAGGATGGCCAGGAGCAAGTGTTGCACATCGACAAGTTGTGTGTGTTGTATGCGAGCCTCCAGCACGGCTAGTTTCAAGATGTTATTTGCCTGCGTGTTCAGCACTAGGTCACAGGCATGGATGGATTCTTGCGCTATTTCTTCCTTTATGCGTTGTTCCAGTTCCGCCTTGACGGTCTGTACGTTAATGTCCATGCGGCGGAAAAGATCTATTACGGGTCCGCTCTTCCCTCTCAGCATGCCTAGCAACAAATGCTCGGGGCCAACGGAATTGCTGGCCAGACGTGTTGCCTCTTCCCTACTGAACGCAAGGATCTCTGACACTTTGGGTGAAAACTGACTGGTCATATCTTCTTACCTTTCTTTTTGTAATTCAATGCAAAATTAGTTATTTTTCTTTCTAATCAGCAAGGAATGTGCCAAGTTTTGTTCATACGCCACAAATTTTGTTGTATGGACAAGACTGGCACCGCTCGGTATGTGGTGTTGGCGCAAAAGGCACATCTCGATTGAAGATTTCGGCAAGAAGGTTCTTCAACCCTTCATCGAAGTCGGCAAAATAGGTGTCGATGTCTTCTACCAGTCGTCTTTCACCTCTTTTTTCTCCGCAAAAGGTCAAGATAGGGTTGTAGTCCGCCTTTCGTGTTTCGCGGATGAAAAGCAAGGCTGGGGCCACCGGCAAGTTCTCGGGGTTAGCTTTGCGGGATGTCGTCGCCCCATGCCTGATGAGCGAGGCATATAGGAAGGCTTGTAAATAATAATCGGTGTGCTTGGTTTCCACGAGAGCGGGGTCGAAGATGTCTCTGACCGTTGCCGGGGGTGTTTGTACGGGTTTGCCCGTTTTGTAGTCTATTACTCTCAAAAAGTGAAGTGCACCTTCCTTTCGGTCGAGTCTGTCTATTTGTCCTCCGATCAGGATTGTCCGTTGCAGTCCGTTGACTGTGAACATTATGTCATCATAGTAGTCCTTTTCAAGCGCGATGATGGAAAAGGGTGCCTCCCCCATATCGCTCTCGAGCAACGAGCGGATATAGCTGAAAATCACTTTGCGGTTGAGTAACTGTAGTCCATTGTATCTTGGGCGAAAATGAGGGTCTTCCACCTTGAACAGCTTTTCTCTGAACGCCTCGTCTATGAGAGCGTAAAGCGTGTCACGGCTGTTGTAGATATTTCGAATTTCATCCGCTGTGATGATGCGTTGCGTGTCCTGCGAGAGCCTGTGATAGATGAGCTCGGCCGTACGATGGAAAATGTTACCGAAGGTCATGTGGTCGATTTCGTTCTCGTCGTCATTGTCTTCCTCATAGAGTTTGCACACCGTGTGGAAGTAGAATTGCAAAGGACAGCGCAGGTAACGGTAGACGGCGGTTGGTGACAGTCGGTCCTGCGCATCCAAGCGATGCATAACAGACTCGTCTTTTTCTATCCGCTTGCGCACGATGGGGGTAGCGCTTTGCCCCGACTGGAGGGTCAGCCTCCGCAAGTGGTGAACACCATTGTCCTCCACCATGAACTGGAGCATGAAACGACTCATTTCGCCTTTCTGTCCGTCATCAGTGGCATTGTTGTATGTCAGTGTAATGTCTTGTGCCCTTTGCAAAAGGGAATAGAAGTAATAAGCATAAATACTTACTTTATTCTCTACGGTGGTTAGTTCATAGGCCAATCTCAGCGAGTGGGGAATAAAGGAGGCGTCATTGATGCCTTTGGGTAGTTTCCCTTCATTACATGACAGCATCAGGACATGGTCAAAGTCGAGATTGCGCGTTTCCAGGACGCCCATGATTTGTACGCCCTTAGCCGGTTCGCCGTGGAAGGGTATGGATGTTGCCTTCACAAGTTGCCCCATCAGTTTGAGAAAGATGGAGACATTGACTATCTGACGGCCTGACAACGGGTCAACGTGTGGTAAATGGGCATTCCCCGTGCCCATGGGCGAGATAGTCATGATGGCGTCCAGCCTATTGATGAGCGTGAACATGCGGAATACTGCTTCGTGCATCAGTGGACTCTCTTGTTGCGCAGAGCCCACGCCGACCCGTTTCAGGAGCCGGGCTATCCATCCGAGCAACGGAAGAAAGCCATTCTCTTCCTTGACGTTCTCAAACACTTCTTGGACAGCTTCGTCATGTCCATTGGTCAGATAATCATGTTTGGGATAAAACTGCTTGTGCTCATTGAGATCCTTACTAAGTCTCTTGCAATCGTCAGATATATATTTGGCATAGGGGTGGCAAATCACTTGGTTGACCTGCTTCAAGCGAAACCGCTCTCCACCTTCGAGTTTACCGTTGAGTTGAAGGTCTAGAAGCGCCATGACAAAGGTCGTTACCTGGCTGGCGACCAATGGAAATCCTGTAGTGATATTGACATCTTTGACTTCTTCTGGTAGACAATGGACTACTGTCTGCAACAAGTTCTCGTCGCACAAGACGATAGCAGTTCGGCTACCATCTTTGTAGCGGTGGTGCTCCTGCAGCCAATGGCTGACATACCGGGCCTGGATATTCTCTGTAGGTGCGGAGATGTAGGTTACGTCCTTGTCTTTCGCCAGATTGTCATAGATGTCATCGGGATTCAGACCATCGGATATGCGCTCTGGTGACAACTCATTGGGAAACTTGTCGATGTAGCGCGAGATATAGCGTCCGGCCTCCTGGCGTGAAGGAGGCATGTAGTAACGGTCGTAGTCCCAATAGAACTCTGCCTTACTCTGTTCCTTGAGACACCCGAACAATTTTTGCTCCACCTTCTGCAACAGGTTGAAGCCCACAAATATATAGTGTTTATGGCGAAATCGAATGTCTTTTTGCTCTACAACATCTCGATAGAGCATTCCCTCATAGGCGAGTCCCTCCTGTCTCAACACCTTTTTGTATGTATGGTATATGTCGGCAAGATGTTCCCATATTTTTCGAAACTGGTTTTGCAGCACTGTGTCATCCACCACATGGCCGAAGAAAGTCTCCAGGCTGGTGCGTTGTTGCTCGGACAAGAACGAGAAGTCCTCCATGTCTTTCAGTGCCTCGAGATTGATGAAGAGCTTGTCAGCGTCAGCCATGTTCTTGTCTAAGTCGTCGAAGTCGGACAGCAACAACTGCCCCCATGCATAGAAATGGTCGAGCGTCTCATCGGTCTGCACTACATTGCAATACACATTGTACAGTTTGAAAGTCAACAAGATGTTATCGGGCACCTGCAGATCAGTATGATTGCGGAAAAGGTCGCTGATGGTGAGGTAGGTCGGACTCCAGATGGGGTGTCCGGCTTCTTCATAAAGCGCCTGATTGAGGAATATCGATGCGCGCTTGTTGGGGAAGACCACGACCACATCAGTGAGCTCATGGCCATGCTTTGCCAAGAGATCCTTGGCCACATATTGTAGGAATGTCATATTCGTTTATTTTACGGGTAGGACGTGATTGGTGAGGATATACCACAGGTATCCTGACACATTGCGGTATCCCATATTTCTGAGCAGGGTCATATATTCGCTGACCTGGCGTTGATGTTCTGAACGCTCGGCACCAGTCTTGAAGTCAATGACTATCATTTGCTGGCTATCAAAAATCACACGGTCAGGTCTTTTCTCGATGAGACACTGTCGCTCGTCGTCGTAGGCCAGGATGGAACACTCGTTGAACACTTTCCAGTGAGGTGAAAACCACTGTCGTACTTGCTGCGACTGTAGTCGGTTGGCCAATGTCGTCCTAAGTTCGTCGCGCGTCATGCTCTTGTCGTAGAGTATTCCCTGGAACTCCAATTGGTTGATGGATTTGTCCAAGTCGTCAAGACTATAGATTGATGCGAACAGTGCGTGCAAGATGTTTCCCGTGTTGATGTACGTACGTCTGGCAGCACTCTGCTCGCGCTCTTCGTCACTCATGATGAAGTTTTCGCTATCATAACTTTGTACAAAGTGAGCTCGCGCCTCATAGTTTTGTATATCAATCGATGTGGCCTCTTCTCGCTGTTCAAATATGTTGGCTGTGGTTTCTTTCTTCTCGACGGTAGACGGGCAGAATGATCCATATTCATAGGCTATCGAATCGTCGGGCAACTCCTCTCTCTTCATCTTGGGCAACGCTTGCTGTTCTCTTTTTTCTTGATCTTCGAATAGGTGATCCAAGACCGTGGACAAAAGTTGAGACGGATACTGTGAACTGTTTCTTCGGCCTAGTACAAACAAGTTGCGTGAGGCTCGTGTGAATGCCACGTATATCACGTTGAGGTTGTCTACAATGTTTTTGATGTGTTCACTTTGATAATCTTCCTTATAGATAGATGCCAGTAGCTTCTTCTTGGCGAGATTGATTGGGGCGATGGGTAGGTCGTTGTAGGGAGCCACAAGGGGTTCTACCCACAGCGTGTCGTCATTCTTTTCCACTTCCCAGTCGCACCATGGTATGATAACGTGGTCAAATTCGAGCCCCTTGCTCTTGTGGACCGTCAATAGGCGGATACCATTGTGACCGTCGCTATGTATCGCCTTGCCACAAAGGTGGGCTTCCCACTCATCCAGGAATTCTCTGATGCCGGCTACGTGACGTTGCAAATATTTGGCCAATTGGTCAAAAAAGGCACACATATAGGCACTTTGTCCATCGAGCCGGCTGAGTTTAAAGTCCTTGTACAGTCGTTCGACCAGATCGGTAAGGGGCATGGCGAGCAGTTCTTCCCAATGTTCTGTCATGGCGTTTGGCAACTGTGAGCGGAGGTTTTCTGCGTCAATAAATATCTCCGTATCTGTCAATTGGTTGTTGCCCAAGCATACTTTGCGATAGGCCTTGACAAGATTGGCAATCGCCAAAGTGTCTGTCGGGTTAATCAAGACGTACATGGCGGTGACGATCGTATTGACGGCCAATGAGGCATCGAGGCGAAAAGCTTCGTCGGAAACCATGGGTGCCATCAGTTCTTGACCATTGACCATGATAGTATGCTGCTGAAACCATTCTGCCAATAGGGTGATATGCTTGTTCTTGCGCACTAGGACAGCTATTTTAGCGGGTGATGTCCCTCTGGCAAGCAACTGCTCAATGATGCTCTTTACATGCATGATCATTTGCGTCTCGTAGTCGTCACTTGGCAAGAGCCTGACACTGACCAGGCCTGCTTCTGGTCTTTTTTCGGGAACTTTCTGTCTCACGTCAGCATATGCGTTCTCCACGTCTCGTGCCTCGCTCATGACCTTGTCGCTGCTTCCCTGCTGTTGCAAGTCGTCCAATAGCCGCTTGGCGGTGCATTTGGCTGCAAAATCAAAGAAGGTGTTGTTGAAGTTGATGATGTTGCGTTGTGACCGGAAGTTGACAGCAAGGGGCTTGACTTCGACCATTTCGCTCTTGTTGTCACACAATCCTTGTAGCAGTCGCCAGTCGCCATTGCGCCATCGGTAAATACTTTGCTTGACATCGCCTACAATCAAGCTGCCATTGTCATGGGCTATGCAGTCATCGAGCAGCACCTTGAAGTTTTGCCATTGCACCATGCTGGTGTCTTGAAACTCGTCAATCATGATGTAACGTACCTGTCCGCCTATTTTCTCATAGATAAAAGGAGAGTCTTGACCGTCTATGAGCTTGTGTAGTAGCTGCTGGGTGTCGCTCAACAGGAAGTTTCCTGTGGCTTCGTTGATAGCGTTGACTTCTTGCTCAATGCGCCCTAAAAGACGCAATTCGTTGATATTGGCCAGGGTAAGGTCGATGGAGTTGATTGTCACCAGGCTGCTGACGCGTAGCTTTTCAGCTTCTATAATGAGAGGTACCACACGTGACTCGATGGCGTGGGCTTGCGCGGCCGAGGCTGTCTTGCTCACTAGGGCTGAGGGGTTACTGAGCGCCGGAACGACATAGGCATTGGGACCCTTCCCGTCTCTGAAGGCACCTGTCTCCAATCGTTTGAAGTAAGCTGAAGCACTCTTGCTTCCCTGATAGAAGCACTTGTCTGTTAGGCCTTCCTCGTCGAAAATCGCGCGATAGCGGGCAGCTACCCCTGTGATGGCCTTCATGACCTCAGCGCGCCGGCTTTGTAATCCTGACTTGTAGGTAGCGAAAAACTGTGGATCGTCCATCAACTGGCGCATCCGTTCTTGATGGGTCTTATAGAACTCCTTGAAGATAGACAGGCCAAAATCCTTAATGCCGGATATTACATTCCAGCTCTTGCTATCTTGTATCTTCTCGTTGACGAAGGTCATGATCCATTGAAGTAGGGGATCTTCATCGTGCTGGATATTGGCAATGATATTATCGACGGCCTGCTCTTCTACCTCCTTGTTGTTGAGTCCAACGTTGAGGTTGGCTGCAAGACCAAGCTCGCGAGCTAGATTGCGCAACACACTCTGGAAGAAACTGTCAATGGTCTCGACGCGAAAATAGTGGTAGTTGTGGATGAGCAATTGCAACGCCAATTCGGCAGAGGAGCGGATGACTCGTTCGTTCTTCTCTGGGAAGGCAGTCTTTACTTGCTTTAGATAATCATCGGCATCTGGCAAACCATGGGCGATGCCATAGAGCTTGCCGAGAATGCGTTTTTTCATCTCTTCCGTGGCTTTGTTGGTGAAGGTGACTGCAAGGATGTAACGGTAGCTTTGCGGGTCTTGGATGAGCAGCTTGATATATTCTACTGCTAGGGTGAATGTCTTTCCACTTCCTGCACTTGCCTTATATATAGTGAGTGGTTTGGGTACGAGCATATTCGTTGTGTTGGTGGTATTACCTTGCAAACTTACTAAAATTTATTCATATCTAGACCCAAGAACCGTATTTTTTCATTCTCTTTCGCTCTTTGGCAGGCCATGATGGGTATATCTGACTGGAGCAGGGCGGAAGGATACTTCCACTTTTTTAACCTGAATAAATTCATAGAGAACGAAGAAATATGTGGTGCCTTTTCGTTCTCTCTGGATTGTTCAGGTTAGAACACGCCTTCATGTTTTCAACAACTTGATTCAGCGCTAAACATTATCCCATATTTGTCCGCTTTATTCTTAAAAAAACTATATCTGCGCAACGCTCAATCTAGAG
>CAVIOP010000109.1:0-9605 GCA_963644485.1 bacterium
GTAAGACCGTCAGCCTCTGTCATTCGGCTGGCGTACAAGTTCATACACTGATCCGCTCACGAGCAGGCAACTTCGTCTACACAGATGCCGAGGTGGCACAGATGGCCGACGAGATAAACATGGCTCTTGAAGATGGTGCCGACGGCGTGGTGATTGGGGCTCTGACGTCTGCAGGTGATGTAGACCTTGATGCCTGCGGGTGCTGGATGGACACTTGCAGGGATGATAGAGGCAATCTGCGGTGCAACGTGACATTCCACCGAGCTTTCGATGTATGCAACAATCCCTTTGTAGCCTTGGAGCAAATCCATCAGTTGGGATGCAACCGTATCCTCACCTCTGGTCGGCAAGCCACGGCCGAGATGGGAATACCGCTGCTACGCCAACTGGTGGAACGCGCCCTCTTACTCACGGAACGTACGGGGCATGAGCTTACCATACTCTGCGGGGCTGGAATCAACACGCAGAATGCCTTGCTTGTCTTAAATGCAACGGGAGCCACGGAAATCCATGGATCCCTACGCACAGGTATGGTGTCGGACGTGTTTAAAATCAGGAAGATTACTTCGTTACTAATCTGAATAATTTATAGAGGCATGGCAAAAGAAACGATATCCTTTTGCTCGAACAAGTTGGCTTGATTCAGATGATTACACTTATAATGCTTTCACCCAATTGACAATAGCTGTCAGCACCTCAGGTGCCACGGTCTCTTCAATTTGCTGATATTCAATCACGTTTCCTGTATGGCAATGCTGGAAAAGGTGATTTAGACCGTCAAATGCTTGAGTTTTGTGGGTACTGTGAGTCAGCCCTGCATCAAGTGCTTTTAGGTTGGCGTCACATTCCACTTGGGTGTCCTTTGTGCCGTTAAGAACCAATACGGGACACTGTACATTGTTGAGCACCTTGCGCACATCTATATTTAGGAAATTGCGAAAATAGGGCGTGTCACATTGCTTTATTGATTGCATTAGTACGGTCCTCTGTTCCTGCGGTATATCGTTCAAGTCAAGTTCGTCAAGTTTCTTGCCTGAAGCCAGAAGGTCAAGACATTTCTCTACGACCTTGCAATAATTGTCGAGTGCCTCTTTGGAAAGTCCAATCATTTCCATTCCCTTTCGGTTTTGTGAAAAGATGGTTTCCTTGCCTGATATGGCCATACCCGCCAATGATACCACAAAGTCGGGCTGTCCGTCAGCGGCCATCATGAGGGCAATGGTGCCACCCTCGCTATGTCCGAGGACACCCACCTTGCTGAATCTCTTCCGCAAGAGTTTAAATGCTTCTTCTGCGTCTCGCTTGAAGTCAGCTGTCGTGTACTGGAGTATTTGATAACCCTCGATGCCATATCCGCGGTCATCGTAGCGCAACGAGGCTATTCCCTGACGTGCTAACGCATCGGCGATGACAGCAAACGGCTTGTGATCGAAAAGCTCTTCATCCCGGTTTTGTAGTCCACTGCCAGTAATCATTAGCACCACTGGTGTATTCTTGTTATATTTGTCCGGGAGAGTCAGGGTTCCGCTAAACGTAAAACCATCATTGGTGAAATATACCAGCTCCTCTTTGTATGGGAAGGGAGGGACAGGAGTCTGTGGACGGTTCACTTTTGGCGTACCCGGTGTCAAGGTCAGAAATAAGCTAAATCCGTTTTGGGTGAAAGAGCCTGTGATGGTTTGCCCCTTAATTGTGCCAACGTAAGTAGCCCCGATTGCTGGAACACTAACTTGGATGGTGCTGTCAGATGTCTGTGTCTTCTCAGCGGGAATACCTGTTGCGCCCTGTGACGGGGAGTCTATCGTACACTTGTCTGCTGAGAAATGGAAGACCAACGGCAACTTAGTTCCCTGGATGTTGAGTTCTCCTTTCCAAGTGCCTTCTTGGGCATGCGCTATTAATGCAATGCACGCAAATGTAGTAACGAATAATAATTTGGTGAGTTTCATACAGAATGTTTATTTCACGTATTCATGCTATTCGGTTGTCTTCAAAATCCAGTAGACTTCTCAAAAGTGTGGAAATGAAGAAACGACCACCCTTCGCATGCTTCCTGTTCGGAAAGACTAGCGAAAAGCCATGATTTTCGAAAGATGCACCGAAAGATGGCCGTTCGTTTTTATTGCCCGAGGAGAGGACAGATTAGTCTAATAGTGCCTTAAACTTGTCGTTGAGCACCGCCTTAGGGGCTGCGCCTACAAACTTGTCGACCAGCTGCCCGCCCTTGAAGAAGAGGATAGTGGGGATGTTACGCACGCCAAACTCAGCAGCCACTTCGTCGTTTTCCTCGACATCGCATTTGCCCACGACTATCTTGCCGTCGTAGTCTTGTGCCAACTCTGAAACGACGGGTGCAACCATACGACATGGGCCACACCATGTAGCCCAGAGGTCAACTACCAATGGCAGTTCGCCGTTCTTGTAAGTTTCGAAGTTCTCGTTGGTAATTTGTACTTCCATTGAATGTTATTGTTTAATGATTAAAGATGATTTGCTTGTTTATTAGGGTAATACGCATTAGTGCATAAGTAAGTTTTGCGTTCAGAATTCAACGGTTCTTGTGCCGTCTTCCTGCTCCTGGATAGTGACCTTTATAGTGTCATCCGGGAGTATCTCCTCGATGAGCTCTGGCCATTCCAAAAAACAGGGAGCACCACAGTAGAAATAATCCTCATACCCCATGTCGTAGACTTCCTCTAATTTCTTGATGCGATAGAAATCGAAATGGTAGATGTGGCCGCCTGTGACATTGGATTGGTACTCGTTGACGATGGCGAATGTAGGTGAGGTAATGACGTCATCCACCCCTAGCTCTTCGCAGATGGCCTTGATGAAGGTTGTCTTTCCAGACCCCATCTTTCCATAGAAGGCAAACACACTTGCCTTGCCCATGTTGGCGACAAACTCCCGTGCCGTCTCGCGAATTGTACTTAATGATCTGATAGTCAATTTCATTGTATGATCTTTAAATCTTGTTTTTCTCGTTGTTTGCTCCTGTTCGCTACTCAGTTGACAGAATAACTAAGATAAGGCTGTTGCTCCACATAGTTCACAAACTCCTTGCTGATTTCCACCTGTTGCGTCGATGACTTGACCAAAATGCTAGTGTTGTTCTCTACATCCTTTATGTTGAAAAACAATTCCGTCTTTCCTTTTTTGTTGCCGAGCGTAGTCAGGATGTCGTTCACCATGGTTGTATCGATGTCTTTTCCGTTCACGTTGACGGTGAAGCGGTTGATGCGCTCTGCCTTCACTGTTTGCAGGTACTCGATATTTTCTATGTTGAGGTAATAGTTTTGACTTGTAGCATATCGCTTTTCGCATTTGGCTGTGATGAATACCGAGCAACTCTCTGTAAGCATTCCACTCCATTTACCCCAGTCTTCACCAAAGAGAGCGATTTCTCCAGAACCTTCAAAATCCTCAATTGTCACGATACCAAAGGGCTTCCCCAATTTGCTGAAACGCTGGTTGACATTGGTAATGATGCCACCGAAAGTGATTTCCTCGCGTGCCGACAAAGCCTCGTAGTTGTCCTTGGCTACGTCTTTGCAATGCGTGTTGCACATTTTGTGCAAAATCAACGAATAGTCGTCCAACGGATGGGCTGAGAGATAGATGCCCACCAATTCTTTTTCTTTGTTCAGCCTGTCGATGGTGCTCCATGCAGTGGCACTTGGTACAGGCGGCATGGCAATGTCGACATCACCGGCCATGCCAAAAAGCGAGTTGGCAGCCTCTATCTTTAACTGTTGATATTGCTTGCCAAAACGCACCAAGGCATCCAGGAACACTTCCCCCTTGTTGTTAGGGGCTACATACTGCTCGCGCATCAGACCGAAGCTGTCAAACGCACCGCTCAGAGCAAGGCTTTCAAACGACTTGCGGTTAACGTCCTTGAGGCTCACGCGCTCTGCAAAGTCGTAGATGTCCTTGTACGGGCCATTGTTCAGTCTTTCTTGCACGATAGCATCAGCTGCACCGCTACCCATGCCGTTGATGGCCGAAAGGCCAAATCGGATGGCTCCCTTGCCGTTGACACCGAAGCCTACATACGATTCGTTAACATCCGGTCCCAGAGTCTCTATCCCCATCGCTTTGCACTCTTCCATGAGCTTGGCAATTTCCGTGCGAGTGGCAAAGCGGCGTGTCATCAGGGCTGCCATGTATTCTGCCGGGTAGTGGGCCTTCAAGTAACCCGTCTGGTAGGCCACCCATGAATAGCAGGTGGCGTGAGACTTGTTAAAGGCATACGATGCAAACTTCTCCCAGTCCGACCATATCTTGTCCAAGACTTTGGGGTCATGGCCATTCTTCTTGCCCCCCTCGATAAACAGGGGATGCATTTGGTCGACAATGGCTTTCTTCTTTTTACCCATGGCCTTTCGGAGGGCGTCGCTCTGCCCACGTGTGAAGCCAGCTAGCTGTCGGCTGAGCAACATCACCTGTTCTTGGTAGACGGTAATGCCATAAGTGTCCTTTAGGTATTTCTCCATGCAAGGGATATCATAGGTCACCAAGTCGGGATTATGCTTCCTTCGTATGAAATCGGGAATATAATCCATGGGCCCTGGACGATAGAGGGCGTTCATGGCGATGAGGTCCTCAAACACAGTCGGGTGCAACTCGCGGAGATATTTTTGCATGCCAGGTGACTCAAACTGGAACGTACCTATGGTCCGACCCTCTTGATAGAGCTTGTAGGTCAGTTCGTCATCGATTGGGATGTTGTCAATGTCGACATCCTTGCCTGTTGTCTGCTTGATGACCTTGCAAGCCTCTTTCAGCTCGGAGAGCGTCTTCAGACCGAGGAAGTCCATCTTGATCAGCCCGGTACTCTCGATAACATGTCCGTCGTATTGCGTGACAGCACACTTGAGGTTTGGGAAGTCGGGGTCATCGGCAGTGGATATCGGCACCCAATCGCTGATGGGATTTCGGCAGATGATGAAGCCACATGCGTGAATGCCAACACCTCTTATCGTACCCTCCAGCTGCTTGGCGTACTTGATGGTGTTGCGTTCTTTGGGGTTGGGCGACACCTCTGCGTCCCGCAATTCCGGCGTGCATTTGATGGCGTTGGTCAGATTCATTTTCATGCCGTCGGGCAGACGCTCGGGAATGGCCTTCTTCAAGGTATTGGTGCGGTCGAGCGGCAACTCCTCCACGCGTGCCACATCGGCTATGGAATTCTTTGTGGCCATGCTGGCATAGGTGATAATGTGTGCACAATTCTCATGTCCATACTTGTCCATTACCCAACGCAACAGTTTGCCTCTTCCGTCATCATCGAAATCGGTGTCGATATCGGGAAGGTTCACGCGGTCTGGGTTGAGGAAACGCTCAAACAGCAAATCGTATTTGAGGGGGTCAATCCTCGTTATCCCCAAGCAATAGGCCACTACCGAGCCCGCGGCAGATCCACGTCCCGGCCCTACCCATACACCCAGCTCATTGCGGGCAGCATTGATAAAGTCTTGAACGATGAGGAAGTAGCCTGGAAAGCCCATCGTCTTCATGGTGTGCAGCTCAAACTTGATATGCTCACACACATTGTCGGGAAGTGGGTCTCCGTAAAGCTTCCTGGCACCCTTGTAAGCCAAATTGGCCAGATAGTCAGCCTCAAACTTGATGCGATAAATTTTATCAATGCCGCCCAAGTCCTCAATCTTTTTGCGGCCCTCCTCGGGTGGTAGAGGATTTTCGCCGTTTTCGTCACATGTGAATTCTTTGTACAACTCTTCTTTGGTGTATTTCTTTCGCCACAACTCTTCAGTACCGAAACTTTCAGGAATAGGGAAAAAGGGCATGATAGCATTGTGGTCGATGCTATAGATTTCCACCTTGTTTAGAATATCGAGGGTGTTGGTAAGAGCTTCGGGAACATCCGAAAAAACGTCGTTCATCTCAGCT
The DNA here is from genome assembly GCA_963644485.1 of bacterium. Classification (GTDB taxonomy): domain Bacteria; phylum Bacteroidota; class Bacteroidia; order Bacteroidales; family Bacteroidaceae; genus Prevotella. The sequence goes on from CAVIOP010000109.1 coordinate 5,914, forward strand.
CTTGTTTTGAACCACTCTTGCTTGGTGTAGAGCAAACGGCTAGGATCGTCGAGCTTCTTGTTGGTGGAAAGGCAAAGCAGATGGTCGTGTGCTTCGGCGGTGTCCTGATCTTCAAAGTGACAATCGTTGGTACAGACCACCTTGATGCCGTATTCCCTTGCAAGTTCCAAGATAACCTTGTTGGCCCGTTGCTGCAAGGGGAACGTCTCGCGGTTTGCCCGCTGGTTGGGGTCTTTCACTTCATGCCGTTGTATTTCGAGATAATAATCTTCGCCAAAGAGATTTCGGTGCCACTCGATGGCCTCGCGTGCTCCAGCAATGTCCCCCTGAAGAATCTTGGCCGGCACTTCTCCTGCAATACATGCAGAGCATACAATCAAGCCCTCGTGGTATTTTTCCAGATCTTGCCGGTCTGTTCTTGGCTTGAAGTAAAAGCCGTCAGTCCAAGCACGGCTGACCAGCTTGATTAGGTTCTTGTAGCCTTGGTAATTCTTGGCAAGCACAATCAAGTGATATCCCGACTTGTCTCCGTCACTGGCACTTTTGTTTTCCTTGCGGTGATGAGCTACATACATTTCACATCCGAAGATGGGCTTGAATGGCTCCAGCCCATCCTTCTTTCGTTTCTTGTTGATTCCTGCGCAATAATCGGCAAACTCCTTGATGCCATACATCACACCGTGGTCTGTGATAGCCATTCCCCGCATACCATCCTTGATGGCCTTGTCTACTAAATGTGGAATTTTGGATTGGCCGTCAAGTATGGAATAGTGCGTGTGGACGTGTAAATGTATAAAATCTTCCATGGATATCCCTGTTTTTAGGCGTAAAGTTACCATTTAATGCCGACATGACCAAAAGAAGCCCACTAAAATTTGCCACATAAATAAAAAACACTTACCTTTGCAAGAAATAGTAAGACCTACCAAAAATGGGCAAGAGAATAAAGAAGCTAAAAAAAGTTAGAATACACAGAGAGGGAAGCAACACGCTTCTCTATAGTCTTATATTAATCATAGCTGTTGCCATAGCTCTGTGGTACGGCTTTGACAGCAAATGGCCGTTTGGAATTTTCCTTGTTGTCTTTGGCGTAGTTTATGGTATAGTACTCAATTTCTACCAGTGTCCCATTCGCTATTTTAACATGGAGGATACAGGAAAGGTAGTAGTTGCGCCAGCAGATGGTAAAGTGGTCGTAATCGAGGAGGTGTACGAAAATGAATATTTCCACGACAAGCGGCTGATGATCAGTATCTTCATGAGTTTGTTCAATGTTCATGCCAACTGGTTTCCGGTGGATGGAAAGGTAAAGTTCGTTCGTCATAAGGATGGCAATTTCCATAAGGCTTGGTTGCCGAAAGCAAGTGAGGAGAACGAACACGCAGACATCATGATTACTACAGAAGACGGCACCGATATTCTTTGTCGCCAGATTGCAGGTGCGGTTGCCCGCCGCATTGTAACCTACGCTAAGGAGGGCGAGGACTGCTACATTGACGAGCATTTGGGCTTCATTAAGTTAGGAAGCCGTGTGGACGTATTCCTGCCCGTAGAGTCTGAAGTGTGTGTCAAGATGGGGCAGAAGTCGGTTGGTGACCAGACTGTTATTGCCAAATTGAAATAATGCAATCCGTCATACTAGGAATGAATATCAATTGATTATGTGTATCAGGAAACATATCCCCAACAGCATTACTTGCTGTAATCTTGTCTCTGGCTGTGTAGCTACTTGTTTCGCCTTCTTTCATGACCCGAAGTTGGCTATGCTTTGGATTATCATCGGTGCAGTCTTTGACTTTTTCGATGGAATGAGTGCCCGTGCATTGCACGTCTCTTCTCCTATAGGAAAGGAGCTGGACTCGTTAGCCGATGTCGTTACGTTTGGTGTTGCACCATCAACGATACTTTTTTCCCAATTTCTGGTGCTCGATACTCCTGGCTTTTTGTCCTCCATCTCATCCATCCTGCCTTTTGTGGCGTATTTGATGGCCGCCTTCTCCGCATTGCGCTTGGCCAAATTCAACCTTGACGAGAGACAGTCTATGGGATTTATAGGTATGCCTACACCTGCCAACGCATTGTTTTGGGGTTCACTGATTATCAGTTGCCATGAGTGGCTTGAGGGATTCCGTTATACGTTCTGTTTGCTGGTTGTTATGATGCTGCTGAGTTGTTGGCTGCTCATCTCAGAGATACCCATGTTCGCTTTGAAGTTCAAGCACTGGGGATGGAAGGGTAACGAGCTTCGCTATGGCTTCATCATTGTTTCCGTCTTAATCATCATTGCGGATGTAGTGCTCAACGGGTACGTTGGATTTCTCTATGCCTGGTGGATTGTCATCGCATTGTATGTGCTCGTGTCTTGCTTCGTTTGGCTGTCCAAAGGGCGGGAGTAGATGTGACCCAATGAAGATTTATGGTGTTAGATTCCGTATCGTCATTAGCATTGTTGCAGCTTGTGTGTCTCTTGGTTTCGTTCATGTTGGCAATGCTGCTTTTGTTGTCTCGCTTCCAGATAAAATGGCAATACCGGCGTTATGAGGTTTCGCGCTGGCTTATTTTTGGTGCGATGTTGTTGCTTGTAGTTCATTTTGCTTTACAGTTGGCATTGGGCATTAGGGCTAAGAGTGATGAGTTGGGTGCGTTGGTAAATATATTGTTTTATACGCCAATATCTATTGTCGTTTCCTATGCCATATTCAATGTTATCTGTTTCCGACAAGGCCGCCGTCGATATCTGTTGATTGGCTTTAGTGGCTATGTTTTGGTTCTTGCTGCGTTCTTCATCGGCGTGCTTGTCGAAAAGAGTTTATACATTGGTCCTTTCTTATATGTTATGTTGGCGTTGTTTGGATGTTGTTTGCTTTATTGCATTTTGACGACATACATAGAGATGCGCCATCATCGCAAGATAATAGAGGAGGATTCCGCCGCTGATTTGCTTCCTTATGACCGTTACACCGGCGCGTGCTATTTGCTTGTAGGTGCATCTGTCATGATGTTGACTGTGGGCATCATTTATCGTCCAGCCCTTTATGTTGTTGCTCCATTGATGTTGCTGTCCCAGTTTGTGTTTGTGATGAGTTTCATCGGTTATGGTTTCAACATTGTTCCTGTGGAAATTGCTATGTACAGTGGCGAGTCCTATAGGGATCGCCGGTCGATTTTGCCCCAAGCCCAACGGGGTGAGACTAGCACGGGACTGGCTCCTGAACGCATCTCAGCCATCAGCACCGTCTTGCAAAAATGGTGTGATGAGGGTGGCTTTAGAGAGAGCACTATCAACCTGACTTTGCTTTCCAACAGACTCGGAATCTCCCGCAGCGAATTGAGCCTTTATTTCGAAAAGCATCTCAATAGCTCTTTCAGAATATGGCTGAGTGACATTCGTTTCCAAGTTGCCAAGCGCATGTTGCGTGAAAGACCCAATTATAATAATGATGCAATATCATCGGAGTGCGGCTTTTCTTCGCATGCCCATTTGTACAAGGTCTTTAAGATGAAAACCGGTCTTACTCCCGGTCAATGGAAGGAAAAGGAGATTCGGTAGTAGAATATTGCCGTCCGGTAAACTTTTCGGCTGACCAAAATTAGGGCTGACACTTCTCACGAAGTATCAGCCCTTTTTACTATCTTAGGATTTTAAAAGGAATGTCGGGATTTTTGGTCAAAAAGTTTGTCCGGAATTTCGG